>NZ_BAABBE010000055.1:0-27041 GCF_039537795.1 Lentzea roselyniae | reverse complement strand
TCGACGCCGTCCCACCGATCCGGGGCGTGGTCGGCAAACCACGCCGCCGGCCACGCCGCATCTACGCCGACCGCGGCTACGACCACGACAAGTACCGCCGCATGGTCCGAGCCCGCGGCATCACACCGGTCATCGCCCGCCGCGGCGTCGACCACGGCTCCGGCCTGGGCACAGTCCGCTGGCCAGTCGAACGCACCTTCGCCTGGCTCAAAGGCTTCCGACGACTCCGCGTCCGCACCGAACGCAGAGCCGACGTCCACCAAGCCATGCTCAGCCTTGCTTGCTCGATCATCTGCCTGCGCAAACTCATTCTGAACTGATCACTTAGCCGGGTTCGTCATGCTCGTCCTCTTCGGCGTGGGCGCAGTCGTGCTTGAGGACTACGGGGCGGAACTGGAAGCGCGCGGCACGCGGGTCGAGGGGGTCGTGCTCGCCGTGCAGGGTGGTGGGGCATGATCGCGCTCGCCATCGGGGCCGTGGCCGGGCTGGCCGCCGGGCCGATCCTGCTGTACCG
This sequence comes from Lentzea roselyniae, assembly GCF_039537795.1. Lineage (NCBI taxonomy): Bacteria > Bacillati > Actinomycetota > Actinomycetes > Pseudonocardiales > Pseudonocardiaceae > Lentzea > Lentzea roselyniae. Next base: position 26,527 of record NZ_BAABBE010000055.1, on the reverse strand, counting down.
CGGCTTCCGCCTCGCCCGCCGTCGTCGCGCGAACTGACTCACTCGGCGACGAGAGCACCGAGTGCGGGCCACGGCGGACCCTGGCGGAGCAAGGACAGGATGTCTCGGCCGTGCTGATGCCCGTCCGGGAACTCATCACGGATGTCCCAACGCCAGGCAGCGACCATCGCAAGCACCAGCCGCCGGCACTCCGCGAGCAGAACTTGATCGACATCCGGATAACGCGCGCTGACCTCCTCCGGCACATGCGCCACGTCAAACTCGACGGGGCCACGGCAACACGTCTCCAAGTCGATGAACAGCAGGCCGTCACGGGTGTTGAGGACGTTGCCAGGATGCGGTTCGCCGTGCAGCAGCTGCTCCGGAGCACCGCGACTGTGGATCCGTTCACGAGCGCTTTGCAGCGTGCCCAGGAGGAGATGCCGGTCGGCCTCCGTGAGCGCGGGGGTTTCGTTTCGGTGCGTGACCAACCGTTCAGCCTCTGCGACGCGGTCCAGGAAGTGCGGGGTTGCGATCTCGACGTTTCGCATGCCGGTGTGCAGGCGTTGGAGCGCCTCCGCGTATGCGCCCGGGAAGTCCGGATCAGGAGACACGACCTCGTAGTAAGTCCAGAAGGTCACCGCGAAGCCGTCGCGTTCATAGACCCGCGGCTCAACCTGGGGCTCCAGCGGTGTGACGGGGCACGCGGTTTCAACGAGTCGTAGAGCGAGTTCGACCTCGAGCGCGGCTACCTCTTGCCCCACCGGTGCTACGCGGGCGAAGACGCCACACGGCAACAGATGTAGGGCGAGCTTGTTCGAATTCTGAATAACTGCAGCGTGGTCGACCCGCAGATGCAGCTCTCCGGCCAGTGCTGTCGCCGCGGCCACCGCACGTGAAACGATCTCCGCCTCCACAACGTGGATCGTCGCACGTGCTCACTCATCCGCACGGGCAGGGTCTGTGGCACGGCGTGATCGGCCACTGTGGACCGTCAACCCCGCTGCGAGGCCCTGGTTCTGTTCAGCCGTGCACCGCGGACACCGCACCCGGCAGCGTCGCATGCGGCCGCAACACACGGTCAGCTCCCACAAGCCGCAACGGCCTGAGCACTGCCCGGTTCGCCGCCGTCGTCGCGAAAGGGATGCACAACTCGTCAGCGTATTGCTGGACGTCGAGCAGCAGAGTGACGCCGATCGAGCCGAGATGCGTGACGGCCTGCAGGTCGACGACAACTGCGCGCGGGCGACGGGCAACCAGGCCAATCAGCTCGTTCGCTATCGGATTGACCGTGGCCACGTCGACGTCTCCAGACATCTCCACCACCAACGCGCCGCCCTGTTGGTGCGTGCGCAACACACCATCGGCCGGCACACCACCGGATTCCGTACTCGTCATCATGCCCCCGTTCCGCAAGATGCCTACGTGTTGAACAACGACCGCGATCTCGTGCGGCAACGAGAATGAGCATCACTCGCACAAGTCAACGCCCACTCGGTACGCGGCGGTCGCGCTGAGGCTCCGTGTTAGCGTTCACACTCCAGTGTGATCAGGACCGGCACCACGTCCGTTCGGCGGTATCGGGCAGACCATCCGCTCTGACTCCGAGGCAGTGGCATGAACACCGACACGAAACGAAAAGCGATCCTTGCCGTCGTCGGAATCGTCCTGGCCGTCTCGGGCGCCGGAGCGGTCGTCCTCGTTTCGAGCGGAGACTCCTCCGAGCCGCCGGCCGCCGCCGATGTCACTGTGTCACGCCCACCAGGCACGACGATCACGTCGGCGCAGGTCTCCACGACGTCCACCACTCCAAGTACGGAACGACGATCCGTTCGAGCAGGCCTGCCGTACTCGGACGGCACGCTGCCCGAGGATCCGGCCGCCGATCCCGGACCGGACCCGGTGTTCGCCAACGACCCCGATCTGCGCCGCAACGACGGCTACCGCTATCAGGTCAGCAAACCCGGTGACCACCAACTGGCCGAGGGGACCCTGGCGTTCCAGTACGACGTCACCACCAACGCCCTCAAGGCCCGCCTGGCCGAACGCAAACCGGAACTTGCCAAGGCGACCGGGATCGCGCTGTACCTCACCGGCGGCACGGCGCTCTCCGACGGCGACCTCGCCGCGCTGCAGGGCGTTCACCGCGATCTCGGCTTGAGCAACCTCAGCCGGCTCCACGTGTACAACCTGCGCAGCATTCAGGGTGGACGGGAGTGCACCCCCGCCTCCGGGCTGCCGTGCGCGGGCCAGCAAGCCCGGGGCGGCAAATCCCCCTACCTCTGGCACAACGGCTGGTGGGACACCTGGGTCAAGCAGCTCGTCCTCGACGACCTGGACGCGGTGCCCGACGGTGCGTTCAGCAACCACAACTTCAGCGAGGTGCGCCTGCGCGGCGCCCGGTCGATCGGCGTCATGGCCTTCGGCCACGCCCCGTACGCCAAGCTGAGCGTCCTGTACCTGCCCAACGCCGGCACGATCGCCCACGACGCCTTCCGCCGCAACCAGTACCTCGTCAAGGTGAACTTGCCGAACGCCACCGAAGTCGACGACTTCGCGTTCGACGACGCCTCCCGTCTCCAGTACTTCACCGCGCCCGCGCTGCGACGGCTCGGTCGCAACGCGTTGAACGACAGCCACGAGCTGGTGTCGGTCAACCTGCCCAAGCTGGAGTACCTGGGCATCAACTGCTTCGACCTGAACAACAAGCTCATCGGGCTGCGCCTGCCCGCTCTCACCGAGATGGACAAGAACGCGGTCACGGGCTTCTCGAACCTGCGCTGGGTCCACGCCCCTCGGCTGACCACGGTCTGGCACAACGCCATCACCAACAACGCGAAGCTGACCACGGTGGTCATACCGGGCGTCACCCGGCTCGGGCCAGGCGCGGTCCGGGGCAATCCGGCCCTGGCCGCGGTCTACCTGGGCTCGACACCGCCGAGGCAGGAGGCCGACGTCTTCACCGGAAGCCAGAAGGCGACCGTCCACCACACCGGCGATCCTGCGGCGTGGGCGAACTTCAAGCCGTCTGGCGCCCCTGGGCTCGCGGTCCGGCCCGCACCCTGATCCAGGGACCAATCCCGCGTCGGACTCACAAACCCGCTCCAACCAAGTGCTCACCTGTTCGCAGCTGTCATCAACCATCGTGTCGTCTCGATGCGGGGCCCAGGAATGCGGGAGGAAAGGCACGTCCAACGTCTGCGTGTTCGTCGCGCCGGAGGCAGCCGGAGAGTTGAGCGACGCTGACGCAGTGGGTGTTCCGGGGCGAGCCGCTCGAACTCGCCTACGAGCACCCGTCCGGTGACGACGAGGAACGGTGGTGGGGCGTTTCCGATGAATCCGGAAACGCCCCACCACGAATCTACTTGGCCCTCTTGATGGCCGTCACGAGATCATCGAGCGTGTTCGGCTTGCCCCACGCAGGCGCGAAATCCTCGCGGTGGGCGATGCTGCTCACCATCGCTTTGTCATTCGCGCCCTGCATCCACAGGCCGTCGGTGAACGCGAAGTAGAGGGGAACGCCGTCCGGAATCCGATCCGGACGACTCACGGTTGCGTTCGGCGCGGGTTTCCAGTCGGTGATGTCGTCCAGGATGAGCACCGCCTGCGCCCTGGGGTTCGCTTTCGCCAGATCCCCGGTCGGGGTGGAGCGGCTCTTCGACACCTGGACGTACACGGTGCGGTCCTTGACCGCGTCCGCGGGACCGGACAGGACTTCTGCGACCGAGACCCGGAATGTGACGTGGGAACCCTGGGCCCGTTCGGTGCTCTGCTTGTCCGGGAAGGTGGTGGAAATGCCGTCGAACACTTCCTCGACGGTGCCGCGCACGATCAGGTCGCTGAGGTCGAGTGCCTGGCGCGGTGAAGCCAGGGGGTCGTAGTCCGCGTGGTAGTCGCGGCCCAGCTGGGCGGCGAAGGCCTCGGCCGAGCCGCCTTCCGGAGCGCCGGCGGACGGGTTGGTGGTGGTGCCGCACGCCGTCAGCAGGAGGCTGCCTGCCGCGATCACGGTCACGATGATGGATCGTCGCATGTCAGGCTCCTCTCAGTACTGGGCGTTGAGGTGGGCGATGTCGTGGGCGCTGTACCGGCGCCACTGCAGTGCGGTGCTGGGAACCTCGCCGGAGATCATGGCGCTGATCGTGTCGTGGCCGAGTCCGACGCTGTGCCCCAGTTCGTGCACGGATGTCTTGCGGCGGTCTTCCCAGTCGTTGTCGCCGATGTCGAGCTGCCCGTAGTCGAGCTTGACGTCGGACGAGTCGCACACCCCAGGACTGCTGTGCGAGAAGCAGGAACGTTCACCGCGCAAGGTGCCGGGCAGATCCTGTTGCCACCACCACACGTCGGTCGAGAAACTCGAACAACCGCCGAGATCGGAATCCGTCATGTCGGTGGTGAGGTCGAGGACCGACATCGCGTAAGTGGCTACGGTGCGGTCGGTGGTGAATCCGGAAGTGGTGCAGAAGGTGTGCAGCGAGCTGTCCGCCACCGCACTGTCGTAGTTGTTCGGAAATGGGTTGGCCTGGCTGACACCAGTGGTCACGAGCGACAGCGCCGCGCCCACCGGTAACAGCCAGAGTCTTCGGAGACGTCTCATTCGGAAATGACCTCCAGGATTGAGCGGTCGAAGCTCGCATCCATGAAGTCGTCGTCCAGACCGGCTACGTAACTGGACCGATCGGGTGACAACAACGAATGATCTCCGCAGACGAATTGTCAGCAGGTGACCTTGACGGTCGCGCTCGCCTGGAACGACACGTGCACGTGGTCCATGTGGTTGGCCGTGGGACTACCCCTGTCCTCCATCACCGACCAGCCACTGCCGTCGTTGTAGCGCTGGCGCCAGATCACGTAGGTGACGCCGAACGCCCGGCGGTTGGCCAGCACGTGGTCGGCCAGGGCGTTGCCGGTGGCGGTGCCGACCATGAAGTCCAGCGCCAGGCCGGCGGGATGGTCGCCGGAGCCGCCACGGCCGGCGGCGCCCCCGATGTCGTTGACGCCGAACTTGCTCGCGAGGTGGTGACCCACTTGCGCCACATGCGGTTTGACTCCGTCCAGGACGGTCGGACAGGGCGGCGCGGGCGGCGGTGTGGCGATCTTCGGCGGGGTCGTGGTCACCGGAGGCGCGGTCGTCGTCGTGGTCGTCGGAGGTTGCGAGGACGGCGGCGCGGTGGTCGAGGTCGTGACAGGCGGCAGGTCCTGGCTGACGGGGGTCGACGAGGCGGCCAGCTGGGCGGCCGCTCCGGTGGGATCGATCGGCTGGTCGGAAGTGCGGACGACCCAGAAGGTCACGACCAGACCCAGGGTGAGGGTGGCGGCGACTGCGATGGGCAGCTTCCGGCTGGGTGTCTGCTTCGTTCTATGTCGGCCCGGCATTCGGGAACACCTTGCGTCGGGGACGGGGCATGGTCACACGGCGGGCCATATTACGAAATGAACACGAGAACGTCACAGGCGAGTGTTCATGCCCACATCTCGGCTGGTGAGCGCGTCGCTACAGAAAGTGACCAAAGGGCTGAGATCAGCCGACTGAGGTGTAGCGGCCCTGGTGGCGGACGAGCGGCGTGGCCGGGTTCGCGTGGCAGGCGTGCTGGATCTCGACCGGTTCGCCGACGAGCCCGACGTGGTCGCCGACCGCGATCCGGCGAACAGCACGGCAGCGCAACCGGATCGGCGCGTCGAGCAGATGGGGCACGCCGTCGCTGTCCGGCGCCCACGCCGTGTCCGGCCCGAAGCGATCGGCGCCGGTGCGGGCGAACAGGTCTGCGAGCTCGGCCTGCTCGGCACCCAACAGGTGCACGGCGAACAACGGAGCCGTGCGCAGCACTGGCCACGCGGACGCGCGTTCGCCGATCCAGACCACGATCAGAGGTGGGTGCAGGCTCGCCGAGCCGAACGAGCTGACCGTCACTCCGACAGGCCCGCCCGCGCTCGCCGCGGTGACGATGGTGACCGCCTGCGGATGGCCGCGCAGCGCTGTGCGAAGTTGTTCGGACACCGTGCTCACGACACGAGCTCCGGCGCCGAGACGAGTGCGTTCAACGCACCGGCGTCGAGCCGCTCCACGAGGGCGCTGGTCAACTCCTCCGGCGTGCTCGCGAGTTCCGACTCGTTGAGAAAGATCCCTTGTCCTGCAACACGTCCACCCAGCTCCACGAGCAACGGCCGCAGGTGCAGCTCGACCGCGAGAGCGTGGCGGTCGGACGCGGCGACCTGCAACGGCACCACGATCTTGCCGCGCAACCAGCCCGCTGGTGCCTGATCCAGCACGGCCTTGAGCAGTCCCGTGTACGTCGCCTTGTACGTCGGCGTCGCGATGACGAGCACGTCGGCCTTTGCCAGCTCAGCGAGTGCCGCACGGACCTTCTCCGCCCCCGGCGCGAACACCTCCTGAGCGAGGTCCGCCGCGTCGACGAGCGGACCCGCGCCGGAGACACCGAGATTGAGCACCCGTCGCACGGCATCGCGCAGCGCGAGCGCGGCATGCCACGTGCGCGAGGCCGGGCGCGGATTTCCGACCAACACTCCGATCTGAGTCATGCAGCCAAGATCGGTGCGGCTGGACGTCTTCGTCAACGGTGTTCATCAGGTGGACACGCTTGTCCCTCGGCTACGCGTACGCCTCGAACTCGTAGATGCGGGCAACGTTCCCGCCGGACTGCGCACCCGTGACCACCGTGAGACGGATGTGCCTGGCGCTGTTGCCGATCGCGTGCTCGGTGGTACCGCTCGCGTTGCCGCGCACCGTCGTCACCGTGGTCCAGGTGCTGCCGTCGGCCGACACGGCCAGGTCGAAGTCCCTGGTGTTGAACGTCGCGGACTCACCGCCGGCGCCAGCGTGCTTGACCACCAGCTTCTTCAGCGCATGGCCGGAGCCGAGGTCGACCTGCAGCGACTTCGTCCCGGCCGTCGAGCACCACTTGTCGGTGGTGCCACCGGCGACGCTGCCGTTCACGGCCTTCGCGGCGCCTTCGTTCGCGTTGCAGGCGGCCGAACCCGTGGCGGGCTTGTTCAGTGCGAGGTTGTTGCCAGGAGGAGGACCGTCAGGGCCGGCGACGCTGTTGATCCACGTGTTCACGCTGCCCTGGAGTTCCGCGTAGTAGAAGCGCGCGGTGCCGCAGACAGCGGGACCACCGGACGTGTCACCACCGAGCCTCCAGTTGCCGGGTGTGCCCACCAGGAGCGGGCCTCCCGAGTCGCCGTAACAGGCGCTCTTGCCGTCCTTGTTGTCCAGGCAGATCACCCATTGCCCGGTGCCGCAGGCACTGTCGGGCAGCACGGGCACGTCGACCTGCCTGAGGTTGGTGGGCGTGCCGCCGCAACCGCCGCCGGGATTGCACGTCGTGGCGCCCCAGCCGAGCAGCCGCACCGTCGAACCGGGCGCGACGACCGGTGCGATGGAGATCGGCTGGTGTGTGACCGGCGCCGTCAACTCGACGAGCGAGGTGTCCGCGTTGCTGTGGTCCACCCAGCGCCTGACCCTGGCCACCGTGCCGCCGGAGTTGCGGTTGTTGCTGCCGATCCTGATCTGCACCCCGCTCGGGACCTCGCCGGCCATGCAGTGCTTGGCCGTCAGCACCCAGGTGGGCCGGATCAGGGCGCCGCCGCAGAAGTGACCGCCGGAGTTGCCCTGCATCGAGGCGATGAAGCCGTAGTTCTCGGTGGCATCGACGCCACCGATGATGGTCGGGGTCAACGGATCGGGCTGTTCCTGTGCTGTCGCCGGCACGACCGCCGATCCCGTCAGGATCAGGACGGCGGCCGCCGCCAGCATGCCCTTGACCAGTCCGCGCATGGGAACCTCACGTTCGATGGGTCGAAGGAGAATTCCCTGAAGGGTCCAACGGACGAAACGGCCGGATCTAAGTCCGAAACTTCGGTGCTGCGGATGGGCTAACCGCCCGCGGCGCTTCTGAATATGATGCGCCGCCGCCACGGCGATGGTCTGGACCTCTTGTCGCGCACCGCCGTAAGGTGGACCGGCGAGGAGCACGATGACCGGACCGTTTCATCTCGTGTTGCGCACCGCGATCCGCGAGCGCGGGCTGCCGCTCGACCGGTTGCGGTCGCGGCTGGCAGAGCGAGGGATCCAGATCGGGCTGGCCAGTCTCAGCGACTGGCAGCACGGCCGCGCGCGGCCCCAGCGGCCCAACTCGTTGCGCGCCGTCGCCGTGCTGGAGGAGATCCTCGGCCTGCCCCGCCACGCGTTGACGGGTCTGCTGGCCACTCACCACCTGACGCCGTTCCGGCCACAGCAGGGCGTGGACGAGTACCACGGCCCGATGGGCGAACTGCTCGACATGCTCCCCGGTGCGCGGGACTGGAATCTCGAGGTGATCACTTCCGAGCACGCGGTGACCGTGGACGCGCACCGCAGCCCGTCGCGCGTCACCGTCCGGAGCCTCGCCCGCGCCCGGCGGGACGACGTCGACAGAACTGTGGTGCGTTACTTCGGCGCACCGGGCTGTGCGATCGATCGTGTCCGCGTCGTGCCGGTGCGCAACTGTGCGGTCGGGCGACTGCTGCGCCACCGGGAAGGACGAGCGTTGGCCGCTGAACTGCTCTTCGGGCAACGGCTCCAGTCCGGCGAGACGTGGGTGTGGGAGTACGAGCTGCACGACGCCACGACCTCCGAGTCCGAAAGCGACTTCGCGCACGCTTTTCGCCGGCCGGAGGGCACCTGCCTGATGGAGGTGCGGTTTCATCCGGACGCGCTGCCTTCTCGGGTGCACGACTACTTCCGCACCGATCTGTACGTGGACCGGCATCGGGTGAAAGAACTGATGCTCAACGCCCATCACGCGGTGCACGTCGCGACAAGCGGCATGAACTCCGGTGTGGTCGGCATCAGCTGGGAGTGGCCGGACTGATCGTGACGGGGTGTCGCGTGTTCCACACCGCGCGTACCATCTGACGATGGCTCCGGCTGCACGACAGCCGGGTGTGAGAGGTTCGCGGGAGACAGCGAGACAGTGCGGCCCACCATCGGCATGATCACGGCAGGCCCGCTCATCGAGCTCGCCGGTGAGCAGTGGCAGGGCGTCAGCGACGGCGCCGCCGACAACGGCTGCGATCTCATCTGCTTCACGGGCACCGAGCTGGCCCACCCGGACCACCACAAACGGCAGGCGAACGCGGTCTACGACCTGATCGCGGCCGATCGGATCGACGCTCTCGTCATCTGGACGACGCGAATCAGCCAGCAGATCAGCGAGGCGGCGATGCGCGAGTTCGCCGGCCGCTACGCGCCGATCCCCATCGTCAGCGTCGAGGCACACCTGGCGGACTGGCCGACGGTGCTGATGGACAACCGTCGCGGCATGGACCAGGCTGTCAGCCACCTGATCGAGGTGCACGGCCATCGGCGGATCGGCTTCGTCCGCGGCCCGCTGGCACACGCCGGCGCCCAGGACCGCTACCAGGGCTACGTGGACGCGCTCACACGCCACGGCCTGCAGGTCGAGCCGGAGCTGGTGACCACGCCGGCACCGTCCTGGGACCCCGCCGCCGCGGCGGACGCGGTCGCCAAGATCCTCGACGGGGCCCCGGCACCGCCGGACGCCTTCGCCGCCGCCAACGACGAGTTCGCGCTGGGGGTCGTGACCGCCGTGCAGGAGGCGGGGCTGCGCACGCCGGAAGACGTTGCCGTCGTCGGGTACGACAACCACACGTGCATCCGCTCGAACGATCTCGGCTACCAGGCTTCGGCACGGCAGTCCTCGGGAGGCGTGCACCGCCGCGTCAACATCGACGCGGGAACGCCGGCTCTGACGACGGTGCGCGCCCCGTTCTACGAGATGGGACGCCGGGCCGCCGACCTCGCGAGCGCGTTGGTCCGCGGTGAGCCGGTGCCCGCTCTGGAGATCATTCCCACCGAGCTCGTCGTCCGTCGCTCGTGCGGCTGCATTCCCTCCGGAAACGGCGGCTCGGCCCCCGCGCACGGGAATCTCGACGTGCCGGAGCACGACACCGCCGAGGCCGTCGCCGCGAACCTGCGGCAGGGACTCGGTCCGAAGTCGGCCGTGCTACCGGACGGCTGGGCCGAACGCCTGACCGGCCTGTTCCTCGACGCCGGCCGGCCAGGAGGCAGCGGCGGTGACTTCCTCGAGTTGTTCGCGGAGCATCTCCGCGACAGCGCACGCGCCGGATGCGCGGCCCAGTCGTGGTGGGCGCCGTTGTTCTACCTGCGCCGGTTCGCACTCGAGCGCGGCACGGACGCGGGCGCGATCGAGGACCTGTGGCTGCGGGTGCAGCTGATGGTGTCCGACGTGGTCGAGCGGGAACGGACGTTCGAGCACCTCCTGCACGAACGGCAGGACCAAACCGTGCGCGAGGCCGGCCAGCGGCTGATCGTCTCGCGGGACGTCGCCGAGCTCACCGGCGCACTGGTGGCCGAACTCCCCAGGCTGGGCATCCCCGGCTGCCACGTGATGACGTACGAGTCGACCCGTGAGTGGTCGCGCCCGCTGATGTCGTACGAGAACGGTGAACTGCGGCAGGACCGCACGGCGCTGTCGTTCCGGTCCACGCGGCTCACGCCCCACCGGATCGACCGGCCGGAGCCGGGCAGCTTCGTGGCCGCCGCGCTCTTCGGACTCGAGGAGCAGCTGGGGTTCGTGCTGTTCGAGGTGGGCCCGATGCCGGGCTGGGTCTACGAAGCGATCCAGCAGCAGCTCGCCGGCGCGTTGCGCGGCATCAGGATGCTCGAGCGGGAACGGCAGGCCCTCGCCGAGGCCGAACAGGCCCGGCGATCGCTGGAGCTGGCCCACGCCGAGCTGGAGGACAGGGTGCGGGAGCGCACCGCGGCACTGGTCGACGAGATCGCCGAACGCGAGCGGCTGGAGACCAGGCTGCGGCACGCGCAGAAGATGGAGGCGATCGGCCGCCTCACCGGTGGCATCGCCCACGACTTCAACAACATCCTGACCGTCATCAACGGCAACAGCGAGGCGTTCTTGCGGCGCAGTTCTCCGGACGATCCACGGCGGCCGGAGATCGAGGACATCCGGCACGCCGGTGAGCGCGCGGCGAACCTGACCCACCAGCTGCTCGCGTTCACGCGCCAGCAGGTCCTGAACCCCGAGCGCGTGGACCTCAACGCGGCGATCACGAAGGTGCGCGCCATGCTGACCACCCTGATCGGTGAGGACGTGGAGCTGACCCTGGACCTGCCCGAACACGTGTCGCACGTCTGGGCGGACGCCGGACAGCTCGAGCAGATCCTGTTCAACCTGGCCGCGAACGCCCGTGACGCGATGCCGGACGGCGGCGTGCTCCGCGTCGGGACGGACGACGTGTTCCTCGACGCCTGCCACGCGGGCCGCATCGTCGGCGTGCGCCCCGGCCACTACGTCGCGCTCGTCGTGAGCGATACCGGCACCGGCATGGACGAGTCGGTCCAGGCTCAGATCTTCGAGCCGTACTTCACCACCAAACCCGCGGGCAAGGGCACCGGCCTCGGCCTGGCCACGGTGTTCGGCATCGTGCAGCAGAGCGGCGGCCAGATCCACCTGACGAGCTCGCCCGGCGCGGGCACGACGGTCTCCGTGTACCTGCCCCGAGCGCAGACGTCCACCGCACCGCTCCCCCGCGCCACACCCCGGAAATCACCTCACTCTGGCTCGGAAACCATCCTGCTGGTGGAGGACGACAGCCAGGTTCGCGCCGTGACGCGCCGCCTGCTGGAACGGTCCGGGTACGCGGTGATCGAGGCGCGCGACGGGCTGCATGCGCTGAAGCACGTCGACACCCACGACGACATCGATCTCATCGTGACCGATGTCGTGATGCCGAAGATGGGCGGACCCGAGCTCGCGGCCACGGTGCAGCGGATCCGGCCTGGTCTGGCTGTGCTGTACGTGTCCGGCTACACGACCGAGGAAAGGCTGGACGACGGGGCGGTCCTGCTCGCCAAGCCGTACGCGGAGGCCGACCTGCTGGAGCTGGTCCGCCGGCTGCTGGACCGAGGCTGCTGAGTTCTCCGGAGGTCCGTGGATCGCGGGCGCCGTCGGGTTCGTCCCCGACGGAAGCCTGCTGATCTCCACCGAATGCACACCGGGCCGGTGCAGGCGCTCGCGTTCGTGAGCGAGCACGAGCTCGTCTCCGGCGCCGATGACGCGCGGATCATCCGCTGCTCACTGTCTACTTCGGACACCGAGGCGCGGATCCGTGCGGAGACCGGTGCCGCTGTTCGTCCCCCGTGAGAGCTACCCGCAGATGTCCACTGCGCGGTGACGATTCCGGACCGCTGAATCCATAGCGTTCCCGGCAACAGCAACGGACATCTCACGAAGGACAGGTCATGCGACTGTTGTGGCAGCTCGTAGCGGTGGGGCTGGTCTCGTTCGGCGGCAGCGCGCTCGTCGGCGCGGTGCAGTGGAACGTGCCTCTCACCCTGGTGCTCGGTCTGGCGACGGCAGCGCTTTCGCTGCTCGTGTACGCGTGGGTGGTGCGGCGGACCGAACGCAGGACGCCGGTCGAGGTGGCGGTCGAGGGAGCGGGCGCCGCGTTCGGGCGGGGACTGCTGATCGGCCTCGGCATGTTCGGTGCGGTCATCGTGAACATCGCTCTGCTCGGCGGTTACGAGGTACGGGGCCCGGGTTCGCTCGTGGGCGCTTCGGCGTTGTTCGGCTTCATGGCCGCGGCCGTCGTGGTGGAGGAGCTGATCTTCCGCGGCATCCTGTTCCGCATTGTCGAACAACACCTCGGCACGTGGGTTTCGCTCGCGCTCACGGGCTTGTTGTTCGGTGCGGCGCACCTGTTCAACCCGAACGCCACGCTGTGGACCTCGATCGCCATCGCGGTCGAGGCCGGCTTCATGCTGGCCGCCGCTTACGCCGCCACGCGCAACCTGTGGGTGCCCATCGGGGTGCACTTCGGCTGGAACTTCGCCCAGGGCGGCATCTTCAGCGCGAGCGTGTCCGGAAAGGACGCTCCGCAGGGCTTGCTGGACGGTGTGACGTCCGGTCCGCTGCTGCTCAGCGGCGGCGAGTTCGGCCCGGAGGCGAGCGCGTACTCGGTGCTGGCGGGTGTGGTGGTCACGGTCGTGTTCCTGTGGCTGGCCAAGCGAAGGGGCACCATCGTGCCTCGGCGCCGCCGCCCTGCCGCTACGCTCGCCGGGTGATCAGCCTCCGGCAAGTCCCGGATCTGTGGCGCTGCTGGGATGTCACGGTCCGGGACGCTCCGATAGCGGTCGCACTCGTGCTGGCCTCGCTGACACCGGCGCTGCAGAACCGCGGAACGCAGCTGGGCGACCTGCCGGGCCGGCCGCTGGACGCACTCGCCATCGCCGTGATCGCGCTGGAATGCCTGCCACTCGTGGTGCGCAGGCGGTGGCCGATCGTGTGTCTCGCACTGGTGTCCGCCGGGTTCGCGGCCGACCAGCTCCTCGGCTACCACGCGGTCGCGGGCACCGCACTGCCCATCGCGTTGCTGAGCACGGGCCTGCACCTGAACCACCACCGCCGCACCACCGCGGTGCTGGCCTCCGCGGCGTACGTGCCGCTGGCCTTCGCGCTCGACCGGCAGGGGTCGGCCGAGGGCGTGACCGGGTTCGTCACGTTCTACCTGGCGCTGGCCGCGGCGTGGGCGATCGGGGCGTGGCTGCGCCTCAACAAGGCCGCGGAGGAGGAGCGCCGCTGCCACGTGGCCGAGGCGACCCGTCAGGCGGAACGGACCCGCATCGCCCGGGAGTTGCACGACGTCGTGACCCACCACGTGACGGCGATGGTGGTGCAGGCCGAGGCGGCGCGGTATCTGACCGCGGCTCCCGAGCGCTTGGACCAGACGCTGACCGCGATCACCGACACCGGCCGCAGGTCCATCGCGGACCTGCGGCACCTGCTGGACCTGCTGAACCCGGACCACGACGCCGATCCGCGTACGCCGTCCGTCGGCGAGCTGAGCGCGCTGGTGGAGCAGACCAGGAAGGCGGGCCAGCCGGTGGAGTTCACCGAGGAGGGTGCGCCGCCGGCGGGCAGCGCGAGAGTGGTGGCATACCGGGTGGTTCAGGAGGCGTTGACGAACGCACTCAAATACGCGCACGGCAGCCGCACCACGGTGCACGTGCGGCACGGCGAAAGCGAGATCGTGGTGGAAGTGGGAACCGACGGCGCAGGTTCGTCCGTCTCCCCCGGTGGCAGCGGACGGGGTCTCGCCGGTCTGCGCGAACGGGTCAGCGCGCTCGGCGGCGAGTTCAGTGCGGGCAGGCGGGACGACGGCTTCGTCGTGCGCGCTCGCATCCCGGCGGGAAGTCCCTCGTGATCCGGGTGCTGGTCTGCGACGACCAGGCGTTGATCCGCACGGGCTTCGGGACGATCATCGACGCCCAGCCCGACCTCGAGGTGGTCGGCGAATGCGGCGACGGACGTGCCGCGGTCGACCTCGCCGGGCAGCTGAACCCGGACGTCGTGGTGATGGACGTCCGCATGCCGGTGCTGGACGGCATCGAGGCGACCCGCCTGCTGGCGGGTGCCGGTGTGGCGCGTCCGGCCAAGGTGCTCGTGGTGACGACGTTCAACCTCGACGAGTACGTGTACGAGGCGTTGCGGGCGGGCGCCAGCGGGTTCCTGCTCAAGGACGCTCCGCCCGCCCAGCTGCTGCACGGCATCCGCACGGTCGCGTCCGGCGCGGCGTTGCTGGCGCCCGAGGTGACCCGGCAGCTGGTCGGCCGGTACGCCGAACGCATCCGGCCCGCCGGGGGTGGTCCGGACGACGTTCCGTTGACCGCGCGGGAACTGGAGGTGTTGCGCCTCATCGCGGAAGGCCTGTCGAACAGCGAGATCGCCGCGGCACTGGTGATCAGCCACGAGACCGTCAAGACCCATGTCTCGCGCATCCTCACCAAGCTGGACCTGCGTGATCGCGTGCAGGCCGTCGTCTACGCCTTCCGTCACGGCCTCGTGGCCTGAGTCTCGTGATCGACAGGACGCGATCTTCAGCCGAGTGCACCCGCCGTGTAGGCGTCCCGGCACCCCGCGCGCAGCAGTTTGCCGCTGGAGCTGCGCGGCAACGTGCCAGGCGGAACCACCGCCACCTCGTCCACCCGCACGCCGTGTCCGGTGTGGACGGTCCGGCGCACCGCCATCGCGACCTCGTCCGCGTCGGCCTCACCCAGCACCTCCACCAGTGCGACGACCTGTTCGCGCTGCCCGTCGTCGACGCCGAGCACGCAGCACGCGAGCACGGCCGGATGCGCGGTCTCCGCGGTCGCCTCCAGCTCGTGCGGGTGGTGGTTCGCACCCGCGACGATGATCACCTCCTTGGCCCGGCCGGTGACGAAGAGCTCTCCGTCCCACCGGAATCCGGTGTCACCGGTGCGCAGGAACGTGCCGCGCCTGCCGGGCAGCTCGGCGTGGAACACCTCGTCCGGACGGTTCCAGTAGCCGGCGCCGACGCTCGGGCCCTGCACGAAGATCTCCCCGGCCTCGCCGTCCGCGCATTCCTGCAACGTGCCGGGATCGGCCACCACCAGCGTGATCGACGGCGACACCGGTCCGCAGCTCCCCAGCCGCCTGCCACCGGGAGGCTCCACCGGCCGAACCCGCTGCTTCGTGAGCGCGTCGGCGTCGCAGCGCAGCACTCACCGCCGCGGTGTGTCACCGCCACCTTCTCACCACCGCTGAGGAACGCCTCGGCGATCGCCCTGCCAATGCCCCGGTTTCCGCCTGTCACCAGCACCGTACGGGTCACGGCGTGCTCCTTTCGGATCATCGGCGTCCGGGTGATGCCGCAGGTCGGTGTCCCGGCCGCCCCTATCGTCGGATGCGGATTCGGGCACCGGCGCCCTCAACCTGGTTCGAGGTTAGGGAGATCAACTGTGTTGTCCGATGGCCGACGCGGCCGACGAGTTGACCTTTCCGGCCAACCGCACCGGTTCCGCCGCGGCACGGCCGGCGTGCGGGCCATGGTCGAGGTCGGGGCCGAGCACGGGGTCGACGTGCTGGACTGCCTGCACGGCACCGCACTCTCGCCGGAGATGCTGCACGGCGACACCGTGGTGAGCGGAGCGCAGGAGCTCGCGGTGGCGGCCAACCTGGTCACCGCGACCGGTAACGCGTCCGGGCTCGGACTCGCGGTCGGCGAGCGGCTTTCGTTGCACTCCTACGGCATCTGGGGTTTCGCCCTGCTGACCTGTCCGACAGTGCGGAGCGCCGTCGAGTTCGGGCTGCACTACCTGCCGCTCACCTACGCGGTCACCGAGCTGCGCCTGCAGGTGCGCGGCGGCGAGGCCCTCCTGATCGTGGACGACCTCGGTTGTCCCACCGCGCTGAGGTCGTTCCTGGTCGAGCGGGAGATCGCGGTCACGTCCGGCATCCTGCGCGCCATCCTGGGTGAGTCGCCGCCCCCGATGCGCGTGGAGCTCAGCCTCCCGAAGCCGTCCGCCGACTACGAGAAGACGGTGCGTGCGACGGTGCTGTTCGACGCGGCGCACAACGCGATCATCACGGACGCCGCCGTGCTGGACCTGCCTCTGCCCCAAGCAGATCCGCTGACCATGGCGGTGTGCGAACGCGCGTGCCGCACGCTGCTGTGCGAACGTTGCTCGCCGTGCGTCGAACAGAGCGTCCGAGCGATCATCGCCGAAGGCGTGACCGACGCGAACCTGATCGCCGCACGGCTGCACCTGTCGGCTCGCACGCTGCGCCGGCATCTCGCCGCGGAAGGGACCTCGTTCCGCCGGCTCGTCGACGAAGCCCGGCACGCCAGCGCTGTCGAGCTCATCACGCTGCACCGCCTCGGCGTCGAGCAGGTCGCGCTGCGACTCGGCTACGCCGACGCCGCCACGTTCATCCGCGCGTTCCGCAGGTGGACCGGCACCACTCCCGGCGCTTACGCGCGCAGAGCGTCGTGAAACGGAGTCAGAGCAGGCCCTGCCCGCGGGCGTTGGCGATGAGCTGGGCCCGGTTCCGGGCGGCGAGCTTCTGCATCACGGTGCGCAGATAGGTCTTCACGGTGTTGACCGACAGGTTCAGCTCGGCGCCGATCTCGGGATCGCGTGCCCAGCAGCGACGAGCCGGAGCACGTCGTACTCGCGGGCGGTCAGAGCCTCCGCGCCTTCGCCACCGGGAAACTCGCCCACTGCAAGATCCCGCGCTACGTCATGGTCGTCGACGAGTTCCCGATGACCGTCACCGGCAAGGTCCGCAAGGTCGAGATGCGGGAGAAGTCCGTGCAGATGCTCGATCTCGGCGAGGCCGCCGCGATCAGGAACGCGTGACGGGCCGAGAGTCCACTGCGGAGTCTCGTCCGATCGACCGCCCGGCGTGCACGATCGCGGCGAGCACGCCGTCCAGGTCCGCCGGCGTGAGGCGCGGGTTGATCGTGCACAGCCGCAACGCCAGCGCGCCGTCCACAGTGGTCGTCGCGATGAGTGTGTCGCCGCTTTCGTTGATCTCACGGCAGATTGCGGCCTGCACGTCGTCGGTGCCCTGCCGATAGCGCAGGCACACGATGCCGAGGCTCGGCCCTGCGACGAGGTCGAGCTCCGGGATGTCCGCGATCTGCGCGGCGACGTGCTCCGCGTGGTCGAGTCCGCGGTCGATCGCCGCGCGGAACGCCGCCACGCCGAAACCCTTGAGGGACAACCACAGTTTCAGCGCACGGGCCTCGGTCGTGAACTGAACGCCGTGGTCGGACAGGTTCGTCTCCGTCTCGGCGGGACGGGAGATGGCCAGATAGCCCGCATGTGCGCGGAACCTGTCGATGGTGAACGCACGATGCAGCACACCGGGATCGCGCACCAGCACACAGCCGATCTCATACGGCTGGAACAGCCACTTGTGCGGGTCGATCACGATCGAGTCGGCTTCGTCCAGCCCGCGCAGCACCTTCCGGCCGCGTTCGGTGAGTGCCGCGGCGGCACCGTGCGCTCCGTCCACGTGCAGCCACAGCTGTTCCTCGCGGCACAAGGCCGCCAGCGCGGGCAACGGGTCGATCGCGCCGGTTCCCGTCGTTCCCGCGTTCGCCAGCACGAGGAACGGGCGAAGGCCGGCGCGGCGGTCGGCGCGGACCTCCTGTCGCACCACGTCCGGGCTCATCGCGGGCAGCATCCGCACCTGCTCCTGTCGCAGCCCCAGAACGTGGCACGCGCGCAGCACCGCGGGATGCGTCTGGTCCGAGCAGTAGAGCACTCCGCCGGTCGCGTCCGAGCCGAGGCGGTCGTCGCGGGCGCCGGCGAGCGCGGTCAGGTTGGCCAGCGTGCCGCCAGGGGTGAACAGGCCTCCCGCGTCCTCCGGCAGGCCGAGCAGGATGGCGAGCCAGCGTGCCGTGACCAGTTCCACGGCGGCGGGGCCCGCGCCGACGGGCCACGCGCCGGGCGAGACGTTGAAGCCAGAGGCCAGCAGGTCGCCGAGAACGCCGAGGAAGTTGTTGGCGCTGGGGATGAACGCCAGGCAGCCGGGGTGGCCGAGCCGCAGCGACCTCGGCAGGACCTCGCGGGTGAGGAACTCCACCAGAGCACCGGGATCGCCCGGCTGTTCCGGTACGGGATCGTCGAGCACGTGCCGCAGCTCGTCCGCCGACGCGAGGGTCCGCACCGGCTGCTCGCGCAGCCCCGTGAGGTGGTCGACGACGAGGTCGATCACCTGGTGACCGAGCTCGCGCATGCGGTCCGGCGGCAGGTCGATCCATCCCGCCCGGTCAGACATCGTCGATCACCAGAGCGTGCCGCACGGCCCGGATCCACGTGCGCGCCTCTGCGGTGAGTTCTGGGTTCGCTCGCACGGACGCGGCGTGACCAGGCAGTTGCAGCAGCACGAGCTCCTCCCCCGGCCGCACGGGATCGCCGGGATGGGCGTGCGCCCACAGCAACGCCTCACCGGGCCGCAACGCAATGAGATCGCCGTCTCCGCACCGCTGCGGCCTGCCGTTCGCCAGCCGATGCACGCCCGAGGTGATGCCGTCCCTCACCACACCGGTGCGATCGGCGGTCACGACGAGCTGGCTCAGCTTCAGACAGGCCGTGCGGACTTCCTCGACGGCCACAGAAGGCAGCAGTGAGGCGAGCACGTGTGTACCGAGCGTGGGCAGGAGCCCCGCGGCGCGTTCCTGGGCCTGCACCAGCGACACCACGGTCTGGAACCGCGGGTTGATCTCGATCGCCAGCACGGCCGCGTCCGGAGTGACCAGCAGGTCGAGCCCGAAGGCACCCAGGAAACCCAGCCGAGCCAGCTGGTCTCCCACCGCGGCACACACCTCGCGGCACCGGGACGCCACCCCGGCGGGCAGATCGTGCTCGGCGATGAGCTGGTTGCCGCAGTGCGCACCCCAGTACGGTGTGAGCGCGGGAACCCCGACCAGCTGATGGGACAACGCCGACACCACCGTGCCCTGCCGCGTCACGCAGCCGCTCACGGTGACCGGCACACCGTCCACATGGGACGAGACCCGCAACGCCTCACCGCTCCACTCGCGCAGCACGTCGTCCAGCTGTCCCGGCGACGTGACCAGGCGAGTGCCCTTGCCGGTGAGGTTGTTCTGCCGCCGCTGCACGACCAGCGGAACCGTTGCGGCGGCGGGCAGTTCCTCCTCCACCACCCAGGTCCGGGGCGTGTCGGCCCCGGCTCGCGCGAACAGCTCCAGTGAAGTGATCTTGTCTGCCGCGGTGGCCGCCGCAGCGGCCTCCGCGGCGAGCAACCGCAGACCCGAGGAGGCCGCCCAGGCGTGCGCTCCGATGCCGTCCTCGGGTGCGAAGCTCACCGCCAGGCCACGCGGTGCGGGAGGATTCGCCGGAAGGGCAACGGCTTCCTCGCGCCGGTGATCGCGGTGGGCGAAGCGCAACCACGGGATCGCCGGCGCGGCAACGGCGCCGAGGAAAGGCGACCTGTCCTGCCACGTCAGCTCGGGAGCATGCCGGCGCAACAGCCTCGCGCCCTCGTCGAGCGGCACACCGCTCATGGCCAGCATTGCGGTCAAAGGACGGTGAATGTGCCGACTGAGGACTGGTGCGTGATTCCTTCTTCCGTCAGGCACCGCAGCAGATCCGTCGCCGGAGCCGCCTGCACGGCCTGGGCGGACCGCCCGGCGAACACGCCGCCGGTGATGGTGCCGATCTTGGTGATCACGTCGGCGCCCGGCACGGAGGTCACGGTGACGGTGTAGGAGAACGTGCTGGTGGTGCCGTCCGCCCAGGTGATGACGCGAGTCTCCGGCACAGCGGCGAGCGGTTCGACGCACCCGGCGCTGCGGTCGACGGTGAACTCGCTGCTCCCGGTGACGGCGACAGCCCCGCCGACGCCGGTGCACGAGGTGTACTCGTCCTTCACGGTCGTGCGCAACGGCCGCGGCACCAGTACGACACCGGGCGAGTACGCCCAGTCCGACGTCGTCGTGCACACTACGGAGGCAGGCGCGTCCGCGAGCGCGGGCGTACCGGGTACCGCGAGCGGAACGAGTGCGGCTGCGACGCCGAGCACTCGGCAGGACCTTGCGATGTGGGCCAATGTGTTCACATCCGGATCTTGTGAGAGGCCGGAACGGCGGCCGTAGCGTATTGATCACGAACCGGACGCCGTAAGACTTCTCACCCGAACGAGTAAGGCTTGAAAGCCCCTCAGCCGTCCTCTGTCTCCCACCGCCACGGAGCTGACCAACGCATGAGCGCACGTTTCCAGGAACTCGACTGGCGCCAGACGCCGCTGGGTGAGCTCACCCTGCGCCGGCGGCGCGATCCCCGCAGCGGCGAGGACATCCACGAGATCAAGCTCAACGACGAGTTCCTGATGTCCAGCCTGTTCACCGTCGCCGAGGTCGAACTGGCACGGCTCGCTCTCGCGGACCTGCCGCGCGAACCCCTGCAGGTGGTGGTGGGAGGTCTCGGGCTCGGCTACACGGCACAAACCGTGCTGGAGCACCCGCACGTCGACTCGCTGCTGGTCGTCGACGCTCTCAGCGAAGTGATCGAATGGCACCAGCAGGGACTCATCCCCGCAGGAACGGCGTTGACGGCCGATCCGCGGTGCCGGCTGGTCCACGGTGACTTCTTCGCCATGCTCCGCTCGGGTCAGGGATTCGATCCGGACACCCCCGGCAGGCAGTTCGACGCCATCATCGTCGACATCGACCACTCGCCACGGCACCTGCTGCACCCGACCAACGCCGACTTCTACCAGCCAGAAGGACTGCGGCGCCTCTCCGGCCTGCTGCGTCCGGGCGGGGTGTTCGCGCTGTGGTCGAACGACCCGCCCGACGAGGAGTTCACCGCCACGCTCGCCACGGTCTTCACCGCGGTTCGAGCCGAGATCGTCAGCTTCCCCAACCCCCTGCAGGACAGGAACTCCACCAACACCGTCTTCCTCGCGAAACGCGATTGACGCAGCCCGGTCTCCGCATGTGAACTTCACGCCGCGCGCTGCTCGCAGGCGCCGGACGTGCCGAAACATCATGGGGCAACAAATGAGAACCAGGTTCGCGAGCGCCGTGGTGGCACTCGTGCTCGCCACCGCGGCCGCCTGCGGCACCGACGTGCCCGCGGGCCTCGCCGCCAAGGTCGAGTCGGGCTGCCCCGGCCTGCTGAAGCCCGAGCCGCTCGCGGTCATCACCGAGGCCTTCGTGGTCTCGCAGGTCGTCTCCGAAGTAGCCGACAGCTGCAAGGTCTCCATTTCGGACGGCCGCGACGTCCTCAGCCTCGGGCTCGTCGCCTACGCGAGCCAGGAGGAGTCCGAACGGCTGACGCCGATGCTCTGCACCAGCGGCGCACTCGACCCCGGGACCAAGTCGTGCAAGGCGAGTGAGCCCAGCGGCGGCGGGCTCTCGGTGCACGCCGTCGCCGGGCGGTGGAACGTGCGGGTGTCGGTCCGCGGGATCCCGGTGAACGGTGACGGCGAGAAGGCCGTGCAGCAGATCATCGAGGACCTCAGGAACTCCGACAGGACGAAGTGAGGCGGGGCGGGCTCGTTCAAGTCCGCCGTCTTACCCGCGCGGGACGAAGCCACCACGATCACCCGCGGCATCCACATCGGACACGTGTGTCCGGAGCTGACCACACCGACCTTGGTCGGACCTACTGCGGCTTGCGGATCACGTTGTTGTCGGGCGCGTCGACCTGTCCGACCACCGACTGGGGCTTGCGGATCACGGTGTCGGCGCCTGCCGTACCCGATGCCAGGGTGACGAGCACGAATCCGGCCGCGAGCGCGCCGGCCGTGATCCTGACGGCATTTCTGCGCAACGTCATGGAATCCCCTTGTGAGTGCCCAATTCCGCGACCGCGGAGGTGCTCGATTAGATCACGGCCCCGGGCCGTGCCGGTGCCGCCATTCGTCGCATCGTCGCAGGTCAGACGACTACTCTCGGCACCTCCCTGATGATCGCGATCTCAGCGCGCGCCATCGGACCCGTCTATTACCTTTAGATCCCTGGACACAAGAACGGGTCTCGGCTGCGGGCGGCACCGTGACCGCTCGCAACGCGGCCAGCGGCTTCGAGATCAAGGTGGAGCTGCCCCGATGATCAAAATCCTCATCGTCGACGACCAGCACCTCATGCGCGCCGGTCTGCGCAAGCTCCTCGACATCGAGGAGGGCATCGAGGTGGTCGCGGAAGCCGAGAACGGTCTGGCCGCTCTGCAGGCGCTCGCCGTGAAGCCGGACGTGGCGCTGGTCGACGCGCGCATGCCCGTGATGGACGGCGTCGAGCTGGTGGCCAGGCTGAACACCGAGCACCCCGAGATCGCCTGTCTCGTGCTGACGACGTTCGAGGAAGACGAGTACGTCTTCGGCGCACTGCGGGCAGGGGCCCGCGGCTACCTGCTGAAGGACACACCACCGGACGACCTGGTGGCCGCGATCAGGAAGGTCGCGCAGGGGCAGACGGTCCTCGGCAGCCCGGTCGCGGCGCGCCTGATCGCGGAGATAACCCAGCCCGCACAAGGGTTTCCCGGCGCCGAGCTGTTGTCCGCGAGGGAACGCGACATCGCCGGGATGATCGGCGTAGGCGCCAGCAACAAGGAGATCGCCGATCGGCTCCACATCACCGAGGGCACGGTGAAGAACCACGTGTCGAGCGCGTTGCGGAAGCTGAACCTGCGCGATCGCACGCAACTCGCGTTGCTGGTCAGAAGTCGATCCGGATGACACTCGTTTCCGGGTGCCGGGCACAAGCCGACTGTTTCGTGTAGATGGTTCGCTGAGGCTTCACTCCGGCCTACCTGGGTGACCAGGGTCTTTGGTCCGCAATTCGGCTCATGCCCTGGAACTGGGGCAAGGCTGACGCATCATCTGAGATTCTCGTGTGGACGGGAGTCGACGATGACCCAGGTGGGGAAGGGCCTCCGGATCGCGGTCGTCGGCGCGGTCACCCTCGGTGTGGTCACTGTGCCGCTGACGGCTCAGGCGCAGGTGGCGCCCGTGGTGCTCAACGCGGGCGCGCAGAACAGCGGGAACGCGCAGTGGGCGGAGACCCAGCAGTTGCCCGGCGGCACGAGCGCCAGTCCGTTCATCGCGACGCTGCTGGTGCAGCACGCGCCGGGCGTCAGCATCGTGGCGGTCAGCGCCGACACCGACTACGACAACACCGACAGCAGCGGCTCGGCCACGCCGCGTTCCGTCACCGCCCAGACCTACGGGTCCGCGGCAGGCGGTCTGCGGACATCGCGTGTCACGGTGCCGATCACGGTCGGCGAGCCCGAGTTGGTCTGCGGGATATTCATCCCGGAAGAGCAGTGGGTCGACGTGCCGATCCGGATGCGCGCGGTGGACAGCGCAGGCAACAGAAGTGGTGCGATGACGACGACGATACGGTTCGTCGACGACACCAACTGCGTTGCGTCGGAGGACCACCCCCGGCTGACGTCGGCCGCGCAGGCCACCACCGACCTCACGCCCGGTCAGCTGAACGCCTACACCTTCGCCTGCGACGACGTCGACACCACTGGCGGGAGCGACGACTGCGACCGGGCCAACATCCGGTGGCGCAGGCTCAACAACGGCGACGTGAGTGCCGCGACCCAGCATGTCGGCCTCGACGACAACACGCCCTACACCGTGTCGATGGCGTTCCCGAGCCGCGGCCACTACGTCGTGGAAGCACAGTTCGGCAACGAGAACGGCAACTACCCCATCACCCACGCGCCCACCGGCGGCTGGTGGCGGCTCGGCAACGCGGTCGTCAACGACGGCCCCGGCTCGCTGACCGGGTCGATCGGCTTCGCGGGCGCCCAGCCGAGTTCACCGCCATCGGTGAACGAGGGCACCACCGTGCAGGCGGTCGCCACGGCCGCGGACAGCGGCGGCACGGCTCAGGTCGTCGAGTGGGACGTCCTGGCCGACGGCACGTTCGAGCGGCTGGAGCACACCGTGCCCGTCGTGTCCGGCGGGAACCTTCTGCACCCGAACCTGTCCGCCGCACAGCTCACGCAGGACCTGGGCACACCCGTGCCTGGCCTGCACACGGTCCGGGCACGGTTCACCGACAACGGCGCCCTCGACGCCGCCGACGCCTCGCGCCGCCAGCTCACCACGAGCGGGCAGATCCGGGTCAACGCGATCCCGGCTGCCGCGGATCTGTCGCGGTCCACCGTGGAGGACCACCCCGTGTCGATCACGTTGCTGGGGAGCGACCCGGACGGCCAGCCCGAGCCGCTGAGCTACGAGATCGTCAGCCCGCCTGCCGAGGGGACACTCGGCCCGATCTCCGGTGACAGCGTGACGTTCACCCCTGCTCCCGACTTCAGCGGCACCACGTCGTTCACCTACCGCGCCGCCGACGGCGGTCCGGCAACCGTCGCGGCGCACGCGATGTCCAACACCGCGACCGTGACGGTCACGGTGATCCCCAACGACCCCCCGGTCGCCGTCGACGACGCCTTCGTCGTCCCCGCGGGCACCGCGTCCGCGGTGGCCGCACCCGGAGTCCTGGCCAATGACACCGACGCTGACGGTGATCCACTGACCGCACAGCTGGCCGCACCAGCCGCCCACGGCGCGGTCGACCTCGCCGCAGACGGCTCGTTCACCTACACACCGGGCCCGGGCTTCACCGGCATGGACACCTTCACCTACGTCGCCTCGGATGGACCGGACACCTCGTCGGAAGCGACAGTCACGCTCAGCGTGGTTCCCGCACTGGTGCTCTCCGACGCTCCTGCGGTCGGTGAGCGTCCACGAGGCAACGGCAAAGTGGAAGCGGAATTCACCGTCTCGCTCACCGCGCCCAGCACCGGCCCTGTCGGTGTCCGAGCCATCACCGCGGACATCACCGCCGTCGCAGGCTCGGATTACCGGCCGCTCAGCGTGGACCTGGTCTTCCAACCAGGCGAAACCCGGAAAGCCGTGCGCGTCCGCATCGAAAGCGACAGGGTGCCCGAGCCGGAGGAGACCTTCGCCTTGGTGTTGAGCGCTCCGACCGGCGCGATGATCCACGACGGCACAGGCACCGTCCTGGTCCGCGCCGACGGAACCTGAGGTCCGGGAGCAGCCGGGTCAGCGGAAGGCGGCCTGGAGCCCTGACCGTTCACTCCCCCACCGCTTGCGGCGGCGGGGGCACCGTGAGCCACTCCAGCTCGGCCGCGACCACACCGAGCTGGAACCGCGACTGCACGCCGAGCAACGACTGCAGGCGCGCGATGCGCCGGTTGAGGGTGCGCAGGCTGACGTCCAGCTCACGGGCGATCGCACGGTCGGTCGCACCGGTGCACATGAGCCGCAGCAGGCGCCGGGTCGCCGCTGTGGGCTCTTTGCCCACGGCCACGATGTGATCGCCGCTGGGGCGCTCACGTCTGGGGCGCGGCACCGCGACCACGGTCAGGTGCCCCGGTGTTACGCGGGTCGCAGTCATGAGGCGACGGTAGGCGTGACTATTGGCTGCTGTCAATCAAAAGTTAGAACTTTGCTGTCAAAGCCCACGTGCCTTAAGGATGAGCATCGCCATTACTCGTCGTTGCGCCGCCGTGAGGGGACGGCCAGCTCTGTAATCAGTTCACCCTGGTGGCACGAGAAGACAGCTGCACCTCACCCGTGGAGCCACCGGCGGCGACCTGACCGAGCCGCGCGTCCAGCACCTCCGGCGACAACACGTGCCTCACCACCATCGCCGCCGCACCCAGCGCCCCGGCCGTCACGCCGGCGCTCGACGCGACTATCCGCAGGTTCTCCGTGGCCAGCGGGAGCGAGCGTCGGTAGATCGACTCGCGCACGCCCGCCAGCAGCATCTCGCCCGCGTCCGCCAGCAGCCCGCCGATGACCACGAGCGACGGGTTGAACATGCTCACGCAGCCCGCGAGCACCTCGCCGATGTCCCTGCCCGCCTGCCGCACGACCCGGCCGGCCTCGAGGTTGCCGGAACGGACCAGGCTGACCACGTCGGCCGTCGAGTGCGCGGGATGTCCCAGCTCCCGCAGCTTCGCCGCCACCGCGGGGCCGGCAGCGACGGCTTCCAGGCAGTCGGTGTTGCCGCAGCGGCACAGCGCCCCCAGCGGCTCGACCCGATCGGGCACCCTGATGTGCCCCAGGTCCCCCGCCGCGCCCGCCGCGCCGCGGTGCAGCACACCGTTGCTGATCAGCCCGGCGCCGATGCCGGTCGCCGCCTTCACCACGATCATGTGCCGCACGTCCGG
>NZ_BAABBE010000054.1:0-27555 GCF_039537795.1 Lentzea roselyniae | reverse complement strand
GGTCTAAGATCGGCAACGCGGCCACCGTTTCGCTTCGAGTCCCAACACACCTCGAAGTTGATCACGGTGGCCGTCTCACGTCACCACGCCATCGACCAAGATCACGCCATGCGGCTGTAGTACTAGAAGATGCCGGACGTACGTTGATCGCCGCGGGCACGATCAGCGCTTTCCGCGACCCGACCCAGCAGAACTGCGCCATCACCACGAACTGCGGGATCGCCGAAAGCTGCCGACCCCTTCCAAAGTCGCGCAGAAGCGTGCGTCTGATGTGCACGAGCTGGCAAGAGTTTGCTCAAGTCTGAGCGACCTCGGTTGTACGGTGGCGGCATGCTTGCCGAGAGCAGACGCGAGCTGATCCTGCGCACACTGCGCACGGACGGTCCGAGCGAGGTGCGTTCGCTCGCCGACAAGCTCGGCGTCAGCCAGGCGACGATCCGCCGCGACCTCGAACAGCTCGACGCCGACGGCAAGTTGACCCGTGTGTACGGCGGAGCGATGACGCTCGACGACGACGCCCCGTTCGCGCAGGTCGCCACCCAACGCGCCGAAGACAAAGACGCCGTGGCACGCACAGCCGCCGCGATGGTCCAGGACGGCGAGACCGTGCTGCTCGACATCGGCACGACGATGCAACGGCTCGCCCATCATCTCCACGGCAAGCGGATCACCGCCATCACGAGCAACCTCGCTGTGTTCGACGACCTGCGCGACGACGCCGACGTCGAGCTCATCCTGCTCGGCGGCATGGTGCGTCGGCGTTACCACTCCCTGGTCGGATTCCTCACCGAGGACAACCTTCGGCAGGTGCACGCGGGCCGGCTGTTCCTCGGCACGAGGGGGGTGCGGGGCGACGGCGCCGTCATGGATACGACACTCGTCGAAGTGCCGCTCAAACGCGCCATGATCAAGGCCGCGGACCAGGTCGTGCTCGTCGCGGACGGCGGGAAGTTTCCCGGGGTCGGCGTCGCACGCGTTTGCGGACCCGACGACCTCGACGCCGTCGTCACCACCGCGTCGGCCGACCCGGCGACGCGGATCGCATTGCAGGAGGCCGGAGTGGACGTGGTTCAGGTATGAGGCTGGTCATCCTGGGCGGCGGTGGATTCCGCGTACCGCTCGTATACCGCGCGCTGCTCGCCGATCGGTCGCCCGGCCGCGTCACCGAGGTCGTGCTCCACGATCTCGACGCCGCCCGGCTCGCCGCGGTCGGTGGCGTGCTGGCCGAGCTGGCGACTGATATATCGGATGCGCCGACGGTGACGACGTCGACGGATCTCGACGAAGCGTTGCGCGGGGCGGACTTCGTGTTCTCCGCGATCCGGGTCGGCGGGCTCGACGGGCGCGCGGCCGACGAAAGCGTCGCCGCGGGCTGCGGGGTGCTCGGACAGGAGACGGTCGGCGCGGGCGGCGTT
Organism: Lentzea roselyniae; assembly: GCF_039537795.1. Lineage (NCBI taxonomy): Bacteria > Bacillati > Actinomycetota > Actinomycetes > Pseudonocardiales > Pseudonocardiaceae > Lentzea > Lentzea roselyniae. Next base: position 26,140 of record NZ_BAABBE010000054.1, on the reverse strand, counting down.
GCATACGGTCTGCGGACCGTGCCCGTCGCGCTCGGCATCGCACGTCGTATATCAGTTCACGCGCCGGACGCGTGGGTCATCAACTTCACCAACCCCGCCGGCATGGTCACCGAGGCGATGTCGGCACACCTCGGCAACCGCGTCATCGGCATCTGCGACTCCCCCGTCGGCCTCGGCAGGCGAGTGACACGCGCGGTCGGTGCCGATCTTGAGGACGCGTGGCTCGACTACGCCGGGCTCAACCACCTCGGCTGGCTGCGGGGCGTTCACGTGCAGGGGCGAGACGTGTTGCCAGGTCTGCTTGCCGATACCGAGCGGCTCGAGTCGTTCGAGGAGGGCAAGCTCTTCGGAGCCGAGTGGCTGCGGACGTTGGGTGCGATTCCCAACGAGTACCTGCACTACTACTACTTCACGCGCGAGGCGGTGGAGTCCGGCGCATCGCGCGGTGTGTTCTTGCTGGAGCAGCAAAAGCAGTTCTACGCGGCGCCATCGTTGGAGAGCTGGGATCGGACGCGCCTCGAGCGCGAACAGACGTACATGGCCGAGACCCGCGACGACGAACGCGACACCAACGACCTCGACGGCGGCGGCTATGAGCGGGTCGCACTCGACCTGATGCACGCAATCGCGTCAGACAAACGAACCACCTTGATCCTCAACGTACCGAACAAGACGACGTTGTCATGCCTGGATGCCGACGCCATCGTCGAGGTGCCGAGCCTTGTCGACGCCAACGGCGCGCGGCCTGTCGCGGTCAGCCAGGTTCCTGACGAGGGCGTCGGACTCGTCACCGCTCTCAAGGTCGTCGAGCGCGCCACCATCCAGGCAGCCATCAGCGGCGAGCGCGCACACGCGGTGAAAGCACTGGCGCTGCATCCGCTGGTCGACTCCGTCAACGTCGCCCGCAAGATCGTCGACAGTCACCCACTGCTGCTTGATGTATTCGGCGCACGATGAGCGGTCGGTGAAGCGCGCCGACGCCCGTTTCCAGATCCTCGCGCCGACAGTGGAACGCTGAGTGCTGTTCGGGTGTGTCCGCGCTAGCTTCGGACGCGTGGACATCGACCTGCTGCGGTGGCTCAACAACGACATCTGGCACCCGTTCCGGCTCGCCTACTCGAAGCTGGACGTGTCGGCGTTCCTGGACCTGTACGCGCCGGAGCTGATCCGCGCGGGCGGGCCGGCCAAGCAGGTGTTCGGGTTCGCGGACTACTCCGACCAGACCGAGAAGTGGTTCGCGGAGTTCGCGGACCGCGGCAGCAGCGTGACCATCTCGTTCCGGTTCGTCGAACGCATCGCTTCAAAGGAAGTCGCGAGCGAGCGCGGCATCTTCCAGATCGTGTCCAAGCGTGCTGACGGCGACGAGCGCACGTTCTACGGCCGCTTCCACACATACGCGCGACGCACACACGAACGCTGGCGCATCTGCGTTGACTACGACACCGACGAACGGACTGCGACGCTGGAGGAAGAGTTCCTTGTGGCGGTGGATGTCGACGACGTCGAGGCGTTCAGCGCACAGACATGACCAGCTTGATCCTGGGGCCTGATGCCAAGCGGCGGCGTTCTTAACTACGCTCGTCCACAAATGGACACCACCACCTCTCGCCGCGTGCCGCTCGTGATGGGCATCGCCGTGCTCGTGCTGCTGCTGGACCAGGCCACGAAGTTCTGGGCCGAGAGCGCGCTGACCGGTCGCGCACCCATTCCCGTGCTCGGGGAGTTCCTGCAGTTCAGGCTCCTCTACAACCCCGGCGCCGCGTTCTCGATCGGCGCGGGGTCAACGTGGATCTTCACGATCGTCGCGGCCGTCGCCGTCGTGATGCTCGCGCGGTACGGCCTGCAGCCGCAGACCAAGCTGCGGGCCGCCGCGCTCGCGTTGATGCTCGGTGGCGCGACGACCCACCTGCTCGATCGGCTGTTCCGGCCGCCGGGTTTCGCGCGGGGGCACGTCGTCGACTTCATCGACTACAACGGCTGGTTCGTCGGCAACGTCGCGGACATCGCACTGGTCTGCGGCGCGATCCTCCTCGTGCTGCTCAGCTTCCAGCCGGCGAAGCAGCCTGCCGAGTGAGTGTGTCCGCGCGGCGGGTGGTCTCGGGCAGCCGGTAGCGCGGAGCGAGACGCAGCACCTCGGCGCACGCCTGATCGAGGTCGATCTTGTGGCCGACCGACACGAACACCGGCTTCACGCCGTCCTGCGTCCGCAGGGCTCTGCCGACGACCTCGCCGTCCATGACGAGGTCGCTCATCGACCCGCGGGCGTGACCGGGCTGCTCGAACTCGCCCATCGCGTTCTTCGCGACGCCGATGCTCGGGATACCTGTGTGCACGCCGAGGTGGCACGCCAGACCGAACCGGCGCGGGTGTGCGAGGCCCTGACCGTCCGCAACCAACAGGTCCGGCACCACCGCCACCCGATCGAGAGCACGTAGCAGCACGGGCATCTCCCGGAACGCGAAGAGCCCGGCAATATATGGGAAGTCGGTCGTGTCCTCGACGATGACCTCGTCCAGGATGACCAGCGTCTTTGCATCGAACACCACGCAGACGCCCGCAACTGTGTCATTGCTACGGTAGCCGACGTCGAGGCCCGCTACGGTGTCAATGCGCAGGTCAGGGACGCTGGTGGTGATCACCTGGGTGCGCAGGCGTTCTTGCAACGCGACGGCGTCTTCAACCGTTTTGGGCCACTCCACGCGCGACAGTGTGCCGTGACGTGTCGTAGTGGGCGGCGAGGAGGTCATCGCCGAAGTCACCCGAATGGCGACGCCAGACGGTGTGGACGTGGTTCGCCTCGGTGGCCGTGTTGTCGTACTCGATGAGCAGCTCCGGGCCTTGGATTCGGTAGTAGTGGCCCTCGCCTCGGCGTAGTGAGCCTTCCCACGAGAAGTGCAGGCGTTCGGGGTCGATGCGCGCGAACTCCTCGTCGGCGAGCTCGAACGCGAGCCGGTCGAGGTAGAAGCGGACGATGTCGACGAGCAGCTCCCCCGCCGGCTTGCCGAGCTGTGCCGGTGTCACGCCGACCGGTTCGGACGGGGTGACGCGTGGGGAGTTACCGCTGCGGATGTCGTCCGGCGCGGTGTCCGATACGACGGCCAAGCGGCGTGCGGTCGGGCCCATGCGGTCGAGCAGCTCTCGGGCCAGTTCCTCTTCGAGGCGTAGTGGCTGGCCGACGACGTGGCCGCGGTAGGTGACGCGGGCAGGGTTCGCGCCGAGGAAGAACGGTGTCGCGGAGACGCGGCCGTCGGCGACGACGACGTTCACGGACAAGTGGTGCCCCTCGACACGCCATCCCCACGGCTCGTCGCCGCCGGGCGTGCCGAAGAGCACCGTCCAGAAGTCGCCGCTGTGCCTGTCGAGGTGCCCGCCCTCGCGGTGGTCGAGCACGTCCTCCAGTGCCATCACCGCTGCGGCCTGCGAGTAGGCGTGGGGACTGAGTACGGTCGCGAGCATTCCGTGTACAGCCTTGCGCTGGTCGCGTCGGAGGCTGCCGAGCACGAGGCCCGGTCGTGCACCAGGCGTATACGCCCAGCGGTGTCTCAGGTCGTCGTCGGTGACCGCGCGCACCGCGTGTTCGCGCTGGTCACCGTCGAGCAAACTAATATATTGGCGCGTGGCGTCGGCGACGTCGAGCAGCATCATTCGAACTTATAGGCCTTGAGGTTGCGAAGCAGTAGGTAGCAGTTCTGCAGTGAGCCCGAGGTGTCGCCGAGCGAGCGGTAAATGCCCCACTTCGGACGCAACCGATCGTCGAGCCAGGTGTCGACGTTGTCCTTCGTCGCGTCGAGCACGGTGCGGCCGCCGTCGCGGACCACCCAGCGGACGCGCCCGGTGCCGTTGCCGACCTTGATCTCCACCTCGGTGTCGATCCACTTGTTGTGCAGCGGCTCGAGGTCGACGTTCCCGACGAGGACGTTGCCCTCGGTGATCTTGAACTCGATCTTCTGCACGCCGCCGGTGCGGCGCAGCGACATGACCGTCACGGGCGCGGAGCCGAGGCCGGGCATCTTCGTCTGCATGATGTGGGTGAACGACGTCGTCGACTTCAGCGAGCTCGGGATGAACATGGAGTAGGTCCACTTCCACGTCTCACCGTTGCCGATGTCGATGTTCTGGCCGCCCGCCTTCATGCCTCGGACCTCGTTGCGCTGCCGGTCCGTCGACGTGTCCCGGTCGCGGGTGTGCATGTCGAACCGGTAGTCGTTGCCCGACACGTAGATGTGCTTCGTGCCCGGATGCGAGCCGGCCCGGTCGTCCTCGACACCCTCGAAAGCGCCGAGTCCGTTCTTGTTCGCCTGCGGGCTCCACTTGAGCTTCCAGGTGGCCGCCTGCGCGAGCCCGGAACCTGCCATGAGCAGCGGAACAGCCGCCGCCCCACCGATCAACGCCGAACGCCGAGTGATCTCCACGCCCGTTCCTCCCCAACATCCATGGCGGCGGATTTAGGGAAAGGTCTGCACCACTTCAGGTGCGGGCGTGATCACATCACCGACTGACTCGTGAGTCAATCGTCGGGACGATCCTGCGGGTCAACGGCAGCAGCGCCAACGGGACCAACACCACGGCGACCAGCGAGACCACGTTGCCCACCTGGTCGGCGAACGGCATGTGCGACAGGTGGTTCAGATGGAAGACCAGGTGCGGCACAGCGAACAACAGGTAGCCGACCAGCGCCGCCTGGGTGAGCCGCCGCTCCAGCGTCACCGCGGCGAACACGAGCACCGCGCACAACGCCAGGTTGAGCGCGCCGAAGTCGCGGAGCAGGTGCTCGTTGAACGGAGGGAAGTAGGCCACCCATTGGTTCGTCGGCAGCGGGAAGTTGTCGAAGAAGTGCTTCGGGGCGATCAACGACCAGCCACCGACGATGCCCTCGACCAGGGCAAGGAACGCGAGACCTGCGCGAAGAGTGCTCATGTCCGTACAGACGAGACGCGGTCTCGACTTGTGACAGACATAGTGCTAAAAGTATTACGTAATGAAGATGCCACATGACGATGACGCTGTCTGGCGCGCCCTGGCGAACCCGTTGCGGCGCGCGATTCTCGACGTCCTGCGCTCCGGTCCACGCACCACGGGCGAGTTGGTGGAGGCGCTCGAGACGAGCCGGCACGTCGTCATGCAGCACCTCGGTGTGCTCCGCGAGGCCGATCTGGTACTCGTGGAGCCGCGGGGCCGGAAGCGGGTCAATCACCTGAATCCCGTGCCCATCCAGCAGATCCACCAGCGGTGGGTCGCGCACTACGAGGAGAACTGGGCAGCGGCGCTGGTCGGCCTGAAGCACGCGGTCGAGAGCGCCGGAGGAGAGGATGAGGACGTTGGCTGAACCCGGTACCGAGCTGTTGCACAGCATCGTGATCGCCGCACCCATCGAGAAGGTGTGGGCCGAGATCACCAAACTCGACGGCAAGCAGCGCGCCATGATGGACGCCGTCCTCGACTCGAAGCTCGAGCCGGGCGCGCCGCTGTACTACCGGTCGACCGACGGCAAGCGAGTGTTCGTCGTCGGCCGCGTCGTCGAGGTGGACCCGCCGCGACTCCTCTCCCACACCCAGCGGCTCACCATGCGCGACGACCCGTGGACCGTCGTCTCGTGGGAGCTCGAAGAGGTCGACGGCGGCACGCGCGTCACACTGCGCAACTCGGGCTGGCCCGAGGGCGTCGAGCGACTCGACAAGGTCGACTCCACCTGGAAGGGCATCCTCGCCGCACTCAAGCAGGTCGTCGAGTCCGGCGACGTCGGTACCGGCCTGAAGATCCAGTACGCGATGATGCGCGCCTTCATGTGGGCGATGCCGTCGGGCACCAAGACCGAGAACGTCCCCGAGCCGCCTGGCATCGACCCCAACGTCAACCGCACCGGCTGAAACGCGAATCCTGCTTTTGCAATGAGTCTTTGGACTTCGTCGTCCAAAACTCATTGCTAAGCAGCAGGTCAAGAGCGGTTTGATAGACCGATATATTAGTTGGCGCTAGGCGTGGCAGGCGATCGGTCCGGCGTGCAGTTCCGTCACGTCGGACCAGACGCGAAGCAGTTCGAAGCGTTCGGTGAGAGGCTTGCCGTCGAGTTCGCGGTAGGCGCGGTGGAGGTTGCCGAGCAGGCAATCGGACTCCCACCGGGCGAGAAGCGGGTTCGTCGTCACCGGGCACCACGACGACAGCGTTGAACGAGCAGAGGAATTCGACAGAGGCCGACGGCGAGCAGGCCGGTCGGCGACGCCCACCGAAGCGAACAACGCGCGGTTGCGCGCCTCGGTGGACGTGGTGTCGACGAGCAAGCAGCGAAGCGTGAACTCCTGGCGCGACCTCTACCAGCGCGGGCCGTCCGAAGAAGGATTCACCCGATCAAGCGTAGGCAGGCTGGCGATCAGCCCTGGACGATGTAGGCCTGAAGCTGGTCCTGCGACTGCTCCAACTGTCCGATGCGGCTCTTCACGACGTCACCGATGCTGACGATCCCGACCAGCTGCCCGTCGGACAGAACAGGCACGTGGCGGAAGCGTCGTTCGGTCATGACGACCGTCAGACTGTCTACGGTGTCCGATGGCGAACAAGTGAACACGTCGGTGGTCATGATCGCCGACACCGGTGAAGACAGCAGGTCAGCGCCGGATTCGTGCAGACGGCGCACGACATCTCGCTCGGACACGATCCCCTCGACGCCGGACGAGCCGACTACGACGATCGCGCCGACGTTGTGTTCGGCGAGCGCTCTGAGCAGTTCCGTGACCGGTACGTCCGGGTCGATCGTCGCGACCGCCGATCCCTTGGCCCGCAAAACGTCAGCGATCCTCATCTGGCGCCTCCGATCCTGTCGGTCCGGTAGCACCACAGGCTAGATCGGATTCGGACAGAGCGGGAGATCAAGCCCACGAAGAGAGCAGGGGACGCACTCGAACGAACGTGTCCCCTGCGGTGTCGCGCCTGGTTCGGCGTCGGCTACGCGGATCCTCCGCGGCGACGGGTCGCGAACTGGCGCGGGTGGACCACCGGAACACGCTGCTGCGGCAGCTGGAAGTGCGTGTTCTGGTCCTGCTTGACGCGCTTCTGCGCACGGCGGGCGGCGCGGTTGGTCGGCTCGGGCGGGGTGTTGGCAGGCATGCGAAAGCCTCCTCACGAAGAGGGCGTGCAAGGACACGGCGGAAGAAGGCCGTGGAGAAGGACCCGCTGAGGGGTCACCTGGGCGACAACAAGGTCGCGACAGCAGCGTCAAGAGCGCCGCGGGGCTTCATCAGATGAAGAACATGCCGCAACGGTAGCGACGCCGTCACGTCACGCCAACTGATTTATCCGCGGGCTCGAGCGGCGGCCGCGGAGGCGCCCAGCATCACCAGGATGATCGTGACCATCGCCCACTTGCGGGACTTCGTGAGCGGCGTGGTCTCGGCCTCCACCGGAAGGTCCTTGCGGGGCTCGGGTTTCTTCCGCGCGGCCCGCACTGGCACCGGCTGCGGTGGCACGGGCGGCTGGGTTGTGGTCGTCACCGGAGGCGGCGGGACAACCGGAGCGGGAGCGGGCGCGGGCGCCGGGGTTGAAGTCGGCGGTTCGGGGGCAGGAGGCGGCGGCGGAACCTCGAGGCGCGGAGCGGGTGGTTCGATGCGCGGGCGCATCGGTTGCGGCAGGCAGCCCGCCGCGTCGATCATGCTCATCTGCGGGCCCGCCGACAGTTCCACCGCGGCACTGCCTGTGATCCGGTAGACGCGGCTGCGGCCTTTGTAGCCGTTGTTGACGGCATGGACAGTGCCTGCGGCGTCGATCACGACGGCGCCGTACGTCGACTTGCCTGGCAGGTCCTGGATCTCCGTCTTGCTCAGCACCCGCCCGGACACCGGGTCGAACGACACGACCTCGCCGGGACCCCAGCCCGCCGCGGACACTCCGGTCAGGTGGCCGTTCGCGGGGTTGACCGTGAAGTCGTCGAGTGCGAGAGCGGGCCAGTCCAGCACGACGGTCCGCACGATCTTGAGGTACGTAGCGCTGTCCGGGTTGATGTCGATCGCGTGCAGGCGGGCGTTGTCGCGCACGTAGAACGTGGTGCCGACGACCGCGCCGGCAGATACGTCGTCGGTGCGGAACCAGTGCGCGTCGACGGGTCCGAGGTCGTTGACCACGCCCTGCGTGTCGATCAGCACGATGTGTGACGGGCTCTTCCACCAGTGGTGCCCCTTGGAGGTGAGACCAACCAAACGGCCCAACGCCGCTGAGTACCCCAGTGCGTTGACCGCGTAGTCCAAGCGAGCTACTTCCGTCACCCCACCGGAGGAAACGTCGAGTTTTGTGAACGTCGAGAGTGCGCCTCGATGGGATGAACGGACTTGAAATGCGTCACAGTTCGCCGGTGCAGCATGAGCAACCGTGCTGGTGAACGGCGCGGAAAGCACCAAAAGGGACGAGACGGCGCCCAAGGCACACATATTCCGCCCCCACCGGAATGGAGCAGTCCAATACGACAACCGGGTTGTTCTGCTGTTGCCGCGCATTCCCACCTGACCATTACTCGTTAACCAGACCGTGCTGTACCGGCCACAGTAGACCGTGGTCTAATCCCACACCAGAAAGGAGCCGAATTGAGCATTCACATCACCGGCCTGCTCTGGGTTCTCGGTGCGGCCGCACTGTCCGCCATCATCGTCGTCATCACACGTCGGTTCGGCTCGGAGGAAGTCGGCGAGAAGAACCTCGGCGCCGGCGGTTCGGTGTTCAGCATCGTCGCGGGCCTGCACGCCGTTCTGGCCGCCTTCATCCTCATCTCCCTGTTCGACGCGTCCAACAACGCGGAGGAACAGGTGCAGAGGGAGGCCAACTCGCTCGTCGCCATCGACTGGTCGTCCGACTCGCTGCCGGAACCCGCCAAGTCGAAAGTGGAGCAGCTGATCCGCACCTACGTCTCCACCGTCGTCGACGAGGAGTGGCCGCGCATGCGCGAGGGCGAGGACGTGGACAACAAGGGCTGGACCACGTTGAACCAGCTCAGGGAGACCATCGCGGCGGCCGCACCGGACGGCGGCTGGCAGGAGGACCGCAAGGCCGAGGCCGCGAACCAGCTTTGGGGGGTCTACGAGGCCAGGCAGGAGCGGCTGGACGCGGCGGGCAACGGCGTCAACCCGGTCGTGTGGTTCGCGCTGCTGATCGGCACCGCGCTCTCACTGCTGTTCCCGTACCTGTTCGGCGGACCGAACCTCATCTCTCAGCTGCTCATCACCATCACGCTGAGTTCGACGCTGGTTCTGCTGTTGTTCGCCATCTACCAGATGCAGAACCCTTTCAGCGGTGGTGTGCACATCCAGCCGGATGCGTTCAGTGCCGCACTCGACCGGCTGAGTTAGCGCGAATCGGCCGTTCCGTCCGCTTCTTCGATCTCCACGGACAGCACCTCGCCGTCGACGACCCCCGGCAACACGTCCGTGCGAGCGAAGTAGCGATTGGCGAATGCGCCGACCGCTCGGGTCGAGGCAGCGTCGACGCCACCGCCGATGACGCCGCCGAGGATCGGAACACCCTTCACCACGACCGTGCCGAGCTTTTTTGTACCGTATTTTGTGATGAGCGCCGACGCGGCCTTCTTGGTGAACTGCTTGATGCCGACTTTCTTGAACAGCTCGGTTCCGGCATTGCCGAGCAGGCACAGCAGGATGGCCGTCTGCACCTCTTCGCTGTCCACGTCGTGGCCGCGCAACGACGCGATGGACGCGATGAGGTGCGTCTGGATCACGTAGGCAGCAGCGACGTTGGACGGCAGCGAGATGGGCAGTGTGATCAGGCCGCCGAGGTTCGTGATGAAGCCCTGCGCGCCGGCCAGCGCCACGTGGGTGCGGATGAGGTGCTTGATCGCGTCGGCCTCGCTGCCCTTCTTGACCAGGGCGTCGGACGCGGCGTCGCGGGCACTCTTGAACGGGCCGAACCCGTCCACACCGGCGCGCAGCAGGTAGTCGGCGATGCCCTGCTGGACTTTGTTCAGCTCACCCTTGGACTCAGCCACAAACCCGAGATTACGCGTCCAGCTGGCACTACGAGACCTCAACCGGTTCATCGGCGAGTGTGGTGACCGCGCCCGTGCTGCCGTCCACGGTGATCCGCTCGCCGGTCTTGATCCGCGTCACGGCCTCCCGGACCCCCACCACCGCAGGGATCCCGTACTCCCGGGCGACGACCGCACCGTGCGAGTTCGCACCACCCATCTCCATCACGAGGCCGCCCGCCGTCAGGAACAACGGCGTCCAACCGGGATCCGTCGACGGTGCCACGAGGATCTCGCCGGGCTCGAGGTGCGCGCCGACCGGGTCCATGACGACCCGCGCGATGCCGGTGATCGTGCCCGCCGACGCCGGTGTGCCGACGAGGTCGCCCTCGGCCACCACCCCGTGGTGCACCGCTTCCGGCTCAGTGCCGTCGGACAGCAGCACGCGCGGGATGTGCCGGCGCCGCATCTCGCGGTCGTAGACCTCACGCCGCGACGCGACCACCGAGCGCAGATCCCCTTCCCTGGAGCGCATTTCCTCGAAGTTCAGGAAGAACACGTCGTCCGCGCTGTCGAGGCGGCCATCCGCGACGAGCTGGTCACCGGCCTGCGCGATGCGCTTGCGCAGCACGCCGAACAGGGTGATGATCAGGTACTTCGGGTACTCGCGCAGGCCCGCGAGCAACCTGGTGCGCCGCAACGCGAAGCGCACGAACCAGCCGCGCCCCCGGGCTCGGCGCGCCAGAGTCTCGATCATCGCCTCGGCTTCGGCGGCGCCGCGGGCGAACACCGCGTCCGGGTGCGCCTTTTCGTCCTCCAGGCGCAGGAAGTTCCGCACGACGCCGATGACGTACGCCGGGTCGTCGGACCACCTGGGCAGGCCGAGGTCGATCTCCGCCACGGCCCGATGACCCCACTTCGCGAGGAACCGGTCCAGGGCGGCGGGGCGTTCGCCGTTCTGGAACTGCCGCAGCGCAACGGGATCGTGCCTGATCTCCTGGGCGAGGTCCCACATCGCCATGTCCATCTCGGTGGTGATGTTGTTCGGCAGGCCGCGCAGGATGGTCTGCAGTTCGCCCGGCTTCGTCTTCACGACCTTGCCGACGAGCCCGAGCAGGGCGAACCCGACCAGTGCGGTCGGGGCCAGCCCGGGCAGCACCGGGACGGTGCACTGCTGCAGCGCCTGCTCGATCGAGAGGTTCGCGGACCTGTCGAGGATCTCGCGCTCCATCTTCAACGCGTTCCGCGCGGCCTTCTCCGGATTGGTCAGCGCCTTCATCACGATCACGGGTGCGTGGAAGCGGCCTGCGAGCCGCAGCACACGCTTGAGAGCAGGCGTCGGTGACGAGTTCCTGATCGCGAACCGCGGGTCGTCGAACAGGCTGCGCAGCACTTCGGAGGAGCGCGCCTCCATCACGCCGAGCAGGCGCGTGATGAACTCACGGCCGACTCGGCTCTGCAGAACCTTGGTGACGTCGAAGAAAATGCGTTCGCCGCTCTCCACATAGGACTTGCTCTTCGGATCGCCGATCACGATCTCGAAGGCGGACTTGGAGATCTCGCGGAACGCCGCGCGTCCCATCGGCGTGATCGGACGTTCCAGTCCCTGCGCGAGACTGAAGCAGAAGTAGACGTGAGCGTTGCCGTCGGGGTTGTCCGGCAACGGGAACAGCGTCGTGATCGGCCGCGCCTGGGTGAGGTGCAGCTCGCCGTCGGCGTCGATCGCCCACTCGGTGTCCTGCGGCGAGCCGTAGTGGGCCTGCACCTTGCGGCCGAGGACGGCGAGCGCGTGAATCTGGCCGTCGGTGAGGCACGGCTCCTCGTTCTCACCGATGTCGACGTGCTCGGTGCCGCCGCCGGGCAGTGAGCGGATGACGAGCTTCTTGTCGCCCAGGCGCCTCTCGGCGATCTCTGCACCGTCGACGACGAAGTGGTCCGGGTTGACAGCGCCCGACACCACCGCCTCGCCGAGGCCGGGGCTCGCGTCGATGACGATCTGGTCGCGCTTGCCGGTCACCGGGTTCGCCGTGAACATCACGCCGGAGACCGCGGACTGCACCATTCGTTGCACCACAACGGCGAGATACGTCGTGGTGTGGTCGATGCCGTTCGTTTCGCGGTAGCTGACCGCGCGGTCGGTCCACAGCGATGCCCAGCAGCGGCGCACCGCGTCGACCACCGCGTCCTCGCCGACGACGTTGAGGAACGTGTCCTGCTGGCCCGCGAAGCTCGCGAACGGCAGGTCCTCCGCCGTGGCACTGGACCGCACGGCGACCGGCACGCTGTCGCCGAGCTTGCGGTACTCGGCGACGATCGCGTCCCGGATCTCCTGCGGCACCGCGGTTTCGAGCAACGTCCTGCGGGCGTTCTCCGGAGTGGTGCTCGCCAGCTCGTCCGCCTCCGCGACGGCGCGATAGGCGTCCGTGGTGACGCAGAAACCCTGCGGCACCGGAAGTCCCGCCCTGGTGAGCTCCCCCAGGTTCGCAGCCTTGCCTCCAACGACGGCGAGCATCGTGCCGTCGATGGCCCCGAAATCCACGCAGTAGGCGTCCATGACACCGAGGCTACGAGGGTTCGGCCAGAAACTCAACACGTGATGAATAAATCACTCACCTGGGGTTGAACGCCCTGGTCAACGGCGCACCCAGTCCGGGAGCTCCTCACGTTCCGCGACCCACTCCAGCGGCGGCCGGCCGACGATGCCGCCGACGATCGCGGCGGTGGTGTCCACGTCTCCCCCGGCTTGCACACAGGTCGTGACGGCTTTGCGGTAGTCGTCGAGGTGGTGCGCCGCGACCCACAGCGTGAACGGCACGGTGTCCTGGGCCGTCACGCGGGAGCCGTTGCCGAGGACGTACGCGGCCTCCTCCGCAGTCCTGATCTTGCGCGCCTTCTCGATCCCTTTGCGCACGAAGGAGCCTTCTTCGAGGTGGTCGAGCACGCCGCCGAGCAGGTCTCGCCCGGTGCCGGTCAGACGTGCCTTCGCCGCGATGGCCGCGGCGTGTGCCACAGCCACTCCGCCCGCGATGCCCTCCGGATGCTGATGGGTGACCTCGCTGGCTCTGATGGCTTGCGCGGTCAGGGTTTCCGCCTCGTTGACGAAGTAGGCGCCGAGCGGAGCGATCCGCATCGCGGCACCGTTGCCGCACGAGCCCTGCCCGTTGAACGCGCTGCCGGCCGCCTCTTTCCACGGCGTGCCTTGGCGAATCTTGCGGAGGATGGTGAAGGCGCCCGCGCCGTACCCGCGATAGGGCTCGCAGCGGTGGGCGAACGTCGCCGCGAGCCGGTCCCTGTCGATGTCACCGTGATCACGGAGCTCGGCGACGAGGTTGCAGGCCATTTCGGTGTCGTCGGTCCACTCCCAGGGCCCTCGTGGCGGCTTGCCTGCCACGAGGTCGGAGAGCGAGCGGCCGACCATGAAGAACTGTGCGCCCAGAGCGTCGCCGACGGAGAGCCCGTTCAGCGAGTCGTATGCGAGGTCCAGGCGCGCACGTGCATGCAGAACGATGCGCATCGTCTGTCAGTTTATCTTGCCCCGCAACGCATTTCAGGACGCGCGAAGGTCAACGCGCGTGCCCGGCGGGTGTGAAGACGAAGCTGTCGCGGAACCCGCCGTCACCGCGCCGCGTGGCCATCAACCGCAGCTCCGGCATGAAGTGGAAGAACACGAGCGACCCCGACCGGTCCGGGTAGCCGAGCGTCTTCGAGTACTTGGGATTCGTGCCGCCCAGCCACAACGGCGGCTCGCCGTACTCCGCGATCACGTCGTCCAGCACGCAGTCCGACTCGCCGAGCACACCGGGAATCCAGCTGTCCGCGTCCAGCGACAGCCAGCCCTGCCGATGCGCGAGATCCGCGTACACCGACGCCATGACGTCCTCGCTGCGGTGACCCAGCGCCTCGTGCACGGCGCCGCTCACCATCGCCGCGTTGGCCGCTCCCCGCTTCACCAAGGCGTCGAGCTCGGCCTGCCACCGGTCCGTGCGGTCGTCGGCGAACGCCAGCGCGTCGAGCAACGTGAGGATGACCGGCTCGCCGCCGTACATGCCGGGGCGGCGGACAGCGGCGTTGAGCTGGCCGAGCAGGTAGCCGCGTAGGTCGTCGAACGAGCGCATTCCGGTTGTTCTATCACCCGGCGGGTCTGACGAGCAGCGCGGGCACCCACAGGAAGACCTTGGGATCACCGAGCTCCGACGCGGTGAGCCACCGCGCCGCCAGCCGAGCCTGCTCCACGTCCTGGATCAGGCCGTGCTCTCCGGGAACCACGCCTGTCGCGTCACGGACATCGTCCACCAGACCGCCGAGACACACCCACGTGTGCCACACCGAAGGACCTGAATCCCAGCCGACGAGCTCACAACCGAGCACGTCGCCGCAGGGCATCGGTTCCCCGGCGAGCAACCGGTCCGGTATGCCGGCCGCGCCGATCGGCTCGAACTTCTCGAAGTCCGCCAGCAGCGCCGGGACGTCCTCGCGGGGAAACCCGACCGCGAACAGCTGCCCCGAACTCGGGCACGCCTGCTCGGCCAGTGCGCGATCGGTGAAGAACATCTCCCAGTTGTACGAGTCGGCCCCGACGATGTCCGTCATGCACTCGCTCATCGACACCAGGCCGTCGTCGGCGATCACCACCCGATAACCGGCGAACACGTAATCCATGGCGCACCCCGGAAAAGGAGAATGGGCGGCCCCGCGGAGCCGCCCATTCAACACGCGATCAGATCAGCTGCAGCCGGACGTACTGCCGCAGCCCTCGCACAGGTAGCAGGACCCGGCCGGACGCATCTTCGTGCCACAGGTCATGCACAGCGGCGCGTCAGCCGCCTTGCCCAGGTGCAGCTCCAGGAGCTCCGTCGAGCTGCCGACCTGCTTGGGGGCGGAGGACTCGACCTGAGCCGGAGCGGCCTCCACCGATCCACGCAGACCCTCGATGTCCACTTCGGACGACGTGGGCGCGCCGTACTCGCCGGCCACCTGCGCGGAACGCTCGTCGGCCGTGAAGATGCCGAGCTGCGCGCGCTTGTCGTACGGCAGGTAGTCCAGCGCCAGGCGGCGGAACAGGTAGTCCAGCACCGACGTGGCGATCCGCACGTCCGGGTCGTCGGTCATGCCCGCCGGCTCGAAGCGCAGGTTCTGGAACTTCGAGACGTAGAACTCGAGCGGGATGCCGTACTGCAGACCCACCGAGATGGACATCGAGAACGCGTCCATCACGCCGGCCAGCGTCGAACCCTGCTTGCCCAGCTTGACGAAGATCTCGCCGAGGCCGTTGTCCGGGTAGGAACCGGCGTGCAGGTAACCCTCCGCGCCACCGACCGTGAACGACACGGTCTGCGACGGGCGCTTCTTCGGCAGGCGCTTGCGGACCGGGCGGTACTCGACGACCGTCTCGGACTTCTTCTCCTCGCCGGCCTTCGCGCCCTTGCCCGCGGACAGCGGCTGGCCGACCTTGCAGTTGTCGCGGTAGATCGCGAGCGCCTTCAGGCCGAGCTTCCAGCCCTGGTAGTAGATCTCCTCGACGTCCTCGACCGTGGCGGTCTCCGGCATGTTGACCGTCTTGGAGATGGCGCCGGACAGGAACGGCTGCGTGGCCGCCATCATCCGCACGTGGCCCATCGGCGCGATGGAACGCTCGCCCATCGCGCAGTCGAAGACCTCGTAGTGCTCGCGGCGCAGACCCGGCGCGTCGATGACGTGGCCGTGCTCGCCGATGAACTCGACGATCGCCTCGATCTGCTCTTCCTGGTAGCCCAGCGACTTCAGCGCACGCGGCACCGTCTGGTTGACGATCTGCATCGAGCCGCCGCCGACGAGCTTCTTGAACTTGACCAGGGCCAGGTCCGGCTCGATACCGGTGGTGTCGCAATCCATCATCAGGCCGATGGTGCCGGTCGGGGCCAGCACGGACGCCTGGGCGTTGCGCCAGCCGTTCTTCGTGCCGATCGCCAGCGCCTGCTGCCACGCCTCGGTCGCGACCTTGTGCACCGACGAGTCGTTCGCGTGGTACGTGCGGATCAGGTCGTTCGCGGCGGCGTGCTTGCGCATGACCCGCTGGTGCGCGGTCTCGTTGCGCTTGTAGCCCTCGTACGGGCCGACGATGCCCGCGAGCTCGGCGGAACGGCGGTACGAAACACCGGTCATCAGCGAGGTGATGGTCGCGGCGAGCGCGCGGCCACCCTCGGAGTCGTACGCGTGGCCGGTCGCCATCAGCAGCGCACCGAGGTTGGCGTAGCCGATGCCGAGCTGGCGGAACTTGCGGGTGGTGTCCGCGATCGGCTCGGTCGGGAAGTCCGCGAAGCAGATCGAGATGTCCATCGCGGTGATGATCAGCTCGACGGCCTTGGCGAACGTGACGGCGTCGAACTTGCCGTCGTCACCGAGGAACTTCATCAGGTTCAGCGACGCGAGGTTGCAGCTCGAGTTGTCGAGGTGCATGTACTCCGAGCACGGGTTGGACGCGGTGATGCGGCCCGACTCGGGGCAGGTGTGCCAGTCGTTGATCGTGTCGTCGTACTGGATGCCGGGGTCGGCGCACTCCCACGCGGCCTTCGCGAGCTTGCCGAACAGCGTCTTGGCGTCGACGCGCTCGATGACCTCACCGGTCTGACGCGCGCGCAGGCCGAAGTCGCCACCGTTCTCGTAGGCGTGCATGAACTCGTCCGACACGCGGATCGAGTTGTTCGCGTTCTGGTACTGCACCGACACGATGTCCGCGCCGCCGAGGTCCATGTCGAACCCGGCGTCACGCAGCGCGCGGATCTTGTCCTCTTCGCGCGCCTTGGTCTCGATGAACTCCACGACGTCCGGGTGGTCGACGTCGAGCACGACCATCTTCGCGGCACGACGGGTGGCGCCACCGGACTTGATGGTGCCCGCCGACGCGTCGGCGCCGCGCATGAACGACACCGGGCCGGACGCGGTGCCGCCGGAGGACAGCAGCTCCTTCGACGAACGGATGCGCGAGAGGTTCAGGCCGGCACCGGAGCCGCCCTTGAAGATCAGGCCCTCCTCGCGGTACCAGTTCAGGATCGACTCCATGGTGTCGTCGACCGCGAGGATGAAGCACGCGCTGACCTGCTGCGGCGAGCTGGTGCCGACGTTGAACCACACCGGCGAGTTGAAGCTGAACACCTGGTGCAGAAGCATGTAGGTGAGCTCGTGCTCGAAGATCTCCGCGTCCTGCTCGGAGGCGAAGTAGCCGTGCTCCTTGCCCGCGCCCACGTAGGTCTTCACCACGCGGTCGATCAGCTGGCGCAGCGACTGCTCGCGCTTCTCGCTACCAACGGCACCGCGGAAGTACTTGCTGGTGACGATGTTGGTGGCGTTCACCGACCAGAACTCGGGGAACTCGACACCGCGCTGCTCGAAGTTCACCGAGCCGTCGCGCCAGTTCGTCATGACGACGTCGCGGCGCTCCCAGGTGACCTCGTCGTAGGGGTGGCGGCCTTCGGTGGTGTAGACGCGCTGGACCTTCAGCGCGGCAGGCTTGGCAGCCGCCCGTGCGGCTGTCTTCTTGGCTGAGCCGCCGACGGTCTCGGTCACGGTGGATCTCCCTCGTGCTGGTGCTTAGAAGTTGTGGACGCGCGCGCTGTGCTGCGCGCGGATCACTGCCCGGCTTCGGCGGCGCGTGCAGTGCGAAGATCAAGAATTTCCTTCTCGAAGTCCTCGACGGACGAGAAGGATCTGTAGACGCTCGCGAAGCGCAGATAAGCGACTTCGTCGAGCTCGCGCAGGGGGCCGAGAATGGCGAGGCCCACCTCGTGACTCGGGATTTCCGCACATCCCGTCGACCGGATCGACTCTTCCACTCGCTGGGCGAGCTGCTGGAACGCGTCCTCGTCGACCGGGCGGCCCTGGCACGCCCTGCGTACACCGACGACAACCTTGTCGCGGCTGAACGGCTCCGTCACCCCGGAGCGCTTGACCACGGCGAGAACCGCTTCTTCGACCGTGGTGAACCTGCGGCTGCAGCTGTTGCAGGAGCGACGACGACGGATCACCTGACCCTCGTCGACCTCACGGGAGTCCACCACCCGCGAGTCCGAATGACGGCAAAAAGGACACCGCACGCCTGTTCACCCCTCCCCGGCGCAGCACCGGCCGCAGCAGCCGCACAGGTTGGAGTTACCCACAACCTGTGGACTACTTACAACGGTGTAACCACTAGATGTAGGGGTAGAACCTAGATCGCAACGCAAGAGGTTGCAACTCGACACGGCGTGTCGGGCGACACTCGGATGGAGGAATCCGAGATGAACTGCGGCTACTACGCACCGGCGTCGGCACGTGACCCTCGCGCAACCCCCGAGGCGGCGCTCGCGTGATATTCCTGTGGCGCGTCACTCGGGTGGCGCAACGATCAGAGGGAGATCATCTTGGGGGCTGGGGTGAAGAGGGCAGCACTGGTGGCCCTGTTGCTCGCCGCGAGCGGCGCAGTGACACCTGCGGCACACGCCGCCACGGCGTCGGTGACCGCCAGGTGCACGGACGGAGACTTCAACGGCAGGTTCACGCTTTGGTATGACCTCGGCGCGGAGTACGGGCTGAGGAAGGGCCGGGGCGCGGCCGGTCCGTACATCGCCGACACCGGTGCGATGCACGTCCGGGTCTACCACCGCGTGGGCGCCACGCAGAACACGGTGCTCACGCGGTCGAGGACCGGCCTGAAGTCGGACGAGGCCGCCGAGGTGCCCGTCAACCGCTCGTCGGTGCCGCGCTCCGGGCGTGCCTGGGTCGAGGTGAAGTTCACCGACAGCAGCGGCGCGAAGTGCACGGCCGAGAAGGACCTGCGCTGAGGTATCTGCTGCTCGGACCGGTCACGGTCCTCGGTCCGGCCGGGCCGGTGCGCCCGGCCGGACCGAAACAGGCATCGGTGCTGGCAGCACTGCTGCTCAGCCCCGGCCGGGTCGTGCCGGAGGACCGGCTGATCGACCTGACCTGGGGTGAGCAGGCGCCGCGCAGCGCCCGCGGCCGCCTGCAGGTGCATGTGTCCGACCTGCGCAAACTGCTCGGCGCCGACGTGATCACGCGCGGCGCTTCCGGCTACTCGATCGAGGTCGCGCCCGGCGAACGCGACCTCGACCTGTTCGACGACGCCGTCGCCCACGCCAGGACGCTGACCGGTGAGGCCGCCATCGCACGGCTGCGCGAGGCACTCGCGTTGTGGACGGGCACGCCGCTCGACGGCGTGAGCGACGAGCTGGCCGAGCTGGAACGCCCGGCGCTGGTCGAACGAAGGCTCGCGATCGTCGAGGAACTGCACGAGCTCCAGATCGCCGAGGGCCACCACGCGGAAGCGGCCGGCGGCCTGCGCAAGCTCGTCGACGAGCACCCGTACCGCGAACGGCTGCGCGCGGCGCTGATGCTCGCGCTGCACCGGTGCGGACGGACCGCCGAGGCGCTGGAGGTGTACTCCCAGGGCCACGAGCTGCTGACGTCCGAGCTCGGCATCGAACCAGGACAGGCGTTGCGGGACGCGCAGCTGCGTGTCCTGCGCGGCGAGGAACAGGCGCCCGTCCCGGCCTTCACCGAAGTGCGGCCCGCCGAACTTCCGCTGGCCACACGGGGTTTCGCGGGTCGCGCCGCAGGGCTTGCCGCGCTGGAGGATGGCGAGGACGGCGTTTGGCTGATCACCGGCACCGCTGGTGTCGGAAAGACCGCGCTCGCTGTTCGGTGGGCGCACGCGGCTCGCGACCGCTACCCCGACGGGCAGCTGTACGTGAACCTGCGCGGATTCGACGCCGACGACGAACCGCTCAGCCCGACCGCCGCTTTGGCGCAGCTGTTGCGTGCGCTCGGTGCCACACCGTCCGAATCGGACGACCAAAGTGGACTGTTCCGCTCGTTGCTTGCGGATCGGAAAGCGTTGGTGGTGCTGGACAACGCGCGTGACGCCGCTCAGGTGCTGCCACTCCTGCCGTCGTCCGGCCGCGTGCTGGTGACCAGCAGACACCGGCTGGGTGACCTGGTCGCCCGCACCGGCGCTCGCACGATCACCCTGGCGCAGCTCCCGGAACACGACTCGCACGCGCTGCTCGTCTCGGCGCTCGGCGCGGACCGAGTGGCCGCCGAACCCGCTGCCGCGGCCGCACTGGCCGAGGTGTGCGGGCACCATCCGCTCGCGTTGCGCATCGCCGCGGCCAACGTCGGCACGAGCATCGAGTCAGCGGTCGCGGAGCTGCGCGCCGACCCTCTGCTCGCCTTCGACGGCGCGGAGCAGAGCGCGGTCACCACGGCGTTCTCCGTGTCCTACCAAGCACTTCCGGCCGATCAGCAGCGGCTGTTCCGGTTGCTCGGGGTCGTACCCGGACCGGACTTCACACCGCACAACGCGGCCGCGCTGCTCGGCACCGACGCAGGCGTGGCGACCCGGCTGCTGCGCGGCCTGAGTGCCGCGAACCTGGTCGAGGCGCATGCGCCGGGCCGCTACCGGTTCCACGACCTGGTCCGCCGCTACGCCGAGGAGCGCTCGGACACCGAGGAGACCACGCCCGCGTGGGAGAGGCTGTTCGCCGGCTACCTCGCAGCAGCCGACGCGGCTGTGACGAAGCTGGGCAAGCGGGTCGTGTCGCTCCCCCGTGACGACGAACCCGCCGAGAGCCCTGTGCGGTTCGCGAACAGTGCGGAAGCCGTGGCGTGGCTCGACGTCGAGGCGCCCAACCTGGTCGCCGCGTTGCGGCGGGCCGCGGTGACCGGCCCGCGCCCGCAGGTCTGGTACCTGGCCGACGCGGTGCGGCGGTTCTTCCACGACCACGGCAGGCGCGCCGAGTGGCTGGAGCTCGCGTCGGTGCTGTTGCCGGCGGCCCAGCGGCACGGGGCGCATGCTGCGGAAGCGTTGCTGCGCCTGACCATGGGCGGCGCAGCCTTCCGCGAGGGCCGGCACACCGACGGTGTCGCGCACACCGAGGAGGCTGCGCGGGCCAGCCGCACGTGCGGCTGGCGCGAGTGCGAGGCGACGGCCGTGTCGAACCTCGGGTCGATGCTCGACTGGACGGGCAGGCTCGCCGAGGCGGTCGAGCACAGCCTCCGCGCGATCGAGCTGTTCCGCGAACTCGGGAACTCTTCAGGGGAAAGTCACGCGCTGAACTCATTGAGCTGTCACTACCGGCAGCTCGGCAGGCTGGCCGAGGCCAGGGAGTGCCTCGACGAGTCGGTCCGGTTGTGTCGCAAGGATTCTCTCGCTTTCTGGGAGGCCGCCAACCTGGCGGACCTCGGGTCGGTGCTGCTGGCGCTCGGCGACGTCGCCGACGCCGAGCACACGCTGCTGCTCGCGCTGGAGTCGTTCCGCGAGCAGGGATCCCGCTTCGGTGAGGCGACCGCGCTCAGCGGGCTGTGCGCCGTCCACCTCACCCGTGACGACCACGACACGGCCCGCCGGACCGCCGCCGAGGCGCTGGAGTGCGCCCGTCAGGACGGCGACCAGCAGGCCGAGGCGGTGGCGTTGATCGGGCTGGGCCGCGCGACGTCCGCGCGGGAACACCTGGTGCGGGCAGTGGAGATCGCGACGCGGTCCGGCCTGCGCGGTCTGGAGGCGGAGGCGTCCGCCGCGCTCGCCCACGTCCTGGCCGCAACCGATCCGGCGGCGGCGCGGCCGCACGCGACCGCCGCCCTCGACGTGGCACGAGCGGGCGGGTTCCGGCTCCTGGAGGCGGAGGCGCTGCTCGCCGTCGCCGCCGTGGAGTCCGCCTCCGGTGGGGGCGCGCAGGCCGGACACGCGGTGCGGGAGGCCCTGCACATCTGGCGCGACACCGGGCACGTCACCGGCGTCGCACGCGCGACGCGCACCCTGGAAGGCCTCACCGCGCGGTCGTGAGCGGGGTTGGTGACACCCGCTCACGACCGTGCTCTTAAGCCTCGCCCGTGTCGGTGTCGCAGTACTTGAGCGGAGCGCCCTTCTCCTTTTGCAGACACACCTGCAGGTACACCGTGGTGCCCTCGGGGACGTTGATGTCGTTCGGGTACTTGGTGCAGTTGAGCCGCGGGTCCTGGTGGTGGCCCGTGTGGTGCCACACCTTGCGCTCGTGCTTGACACCGTTGTGCGTCCAGGTGAGGCGGCCGCGCACGCCGAGGTCGTCGTAGTCCCGGTCGCACACCGCGAAGTGCTCTCCGTAGGCGCGGAACCAGGCCATGCCGCCCTTGGCGCCGGGGTCGTCGCTGTAGACCTCGACGTCCTTGGCGGCGCTGGCCGCCGGTGTCATCGACAGCAGGGTGCCGACGGCGATCGTCGCGGCCGCGACGACTCGTCCCATCTTCATGCTCGTTTCCCTCTCGGTGTTTCTATCGGGGAGCCAGCACGCGGAGCACTCCGGCGTGCGCCTTCTCCACGAGCGAGGTGTTGGCGAAGTAGTTCCAGCAGCTGCCGCTGGTGTTGGAGCCGGTGCACGCGCCGTCGCGGTGGCCTTCGGTGGCGTTGCGCAGCAACTCGCCGCTCAAGCGGACGGTGACGTGCGTGAAGATGACCTTCCAGCCGCACACCCGCATAGGACACCGGCGACTCGGCAGGATTCGCGAGTACGCGGTCCATCGCGAGCGCGGCTCGCGTGGAGTCCGGCAGCGGCGCCTCGTCCTCACGTGGATCGTGCGTGATGACGGCGACCGCGATGCCGGTCGTGGGCTGAACGCCGGTGATGGGAGCGGCCTGCGCGGGAACGGCGCTGTTCGCGCTCACCACACCGATGATCGCGGGTCTCACCGCAACGTCAGGCGGTCACCGCGGTGGTGGGTGTGCTTCGCCATGGTGCCTCCGGGGATGGTCTCGTCTGTCGCACCGAATGGTGGACAGGGCCACTTCCGAGAGGCTTCGGTTTCGCTTCGGTCTTACGGGGTGACGCCGGCCTGCTGCAGGTAGAGCACGCCGAGGGCGATGATCGTCAACGCGCTCAGCACGCCGACGGCGAGGAGTTCGAGCGCGGACTCACGCTTGGGCCGGACGTCGCACGAACTGGAGTCACGTGACGAGGGCACCGCGACCGGACGCGGTTTGGTCGCCGGGCGCCGCGGCATGACACGAGGACCCGAACGGAGTGGACGTCCCGCTACGACGTCCGCGTCCTCGACAACACGCAACCGCTTCTCGACGATTACCGCCATGACGCCCTCCATCGCAGGTCAAGCACCATGATCGAACAGGGGTTCGATCGAACGTCCGTGCGAATTTCTACCAGACCGACCCGCCGGACGCCACAACACGCGCCCAAATACCTCGAACAGGTGTTTGATCTGTGCAGCAAACACGACTACCGTCGACCATGAAGATCGACGGAATGCCGGAATCCCATTCGAACTGGGGGCGGCGAGGAGGACAGCGACCGTGGCAGGCAAGACGATCGACCCGGACCCCGCTCTTGTGGAGCCAGAGGTGAGCGAGATCGCGGGAAACGCCGGCCTGACCCTGCGTCAGCGCAAGGTGCTCGACGTGATCCGTGACTGGGTCGACCGCTTCGGCTACCCGCCGAGCGTGCGGGAGATCGGCGAGGCCGTGGGCCTCACGTCGACCTCCTCGGTCGCGTACCAGTTGCGCGCGCTGGAGCGGAAGGGCTTCCTGCGCCGCGACCCGAACCGCCCGCGCGCGGTCGGGATGCTGCCCGCGGAGATCGACCCGGGCCTCGACCCGATGTCCAAGCCGACCCCCGCGTACGTGCCGATGGTCGGCCGGATCGCGGCCGGTGGCCCGATCCTGGCGGAGGAGTCGATCGAGGACGTGTTCCCGCTGCCGCGCGAGATCGTCGGCGAGGGCGAACTGTTCCTGCTGCGCGTCGTCGGTGACTCGATGATCGACGCCGCCATCACCGACGGCGACTGGGTCGTCATCCGCAAGCAGCCGACCGCCGACCAGGGCGAGATCGTCGCCGCCATGATCGACGGCGAGGCGACCGTGAAGACGTTCAAGCGCAAGGACGGCCACGTGTGGCTGATGCCTCACAACCCGGCCTACCAGCCGATCAACGGCGACGAGGCCACCATCCTCGGCAAGGTTGTCACCGTGCTGAGGCGTCTCCCGTAGCTCTGTCCCGGGCCTTCTCGCGGGCTCGCTTCTTCTTCTCGAAGAAGTCGAGCCACTTCTTCCTGGTGGACTCCATGTCCACCACGACGAACGCGAAGAACTGCCCCATGTCCTTGAGGCGTGCGCCCACGGGGGTGTCGAGACCGAAGATCTCGGCACCCTCCAGCGCGGTGTGCGCCCACACGGAGT
Source organism: Lentzea roselyniae (assembly GCF_039537795.1). Taxonomy (NCBI): domain Bacteria; kingdom Bacillati; phylum Actinomycetota; class Actinomycetes; order Pseudonocardiales; family Pseudonocardiaceae; genus Lentzea; species Lentzea roselyniae. The sequence goes on along the minus strand of NZ_BAABBE010000054.1, from coordinate 1,991 downwards.
TGCGTTCCGCGCTGCTCAACCACGCGCGGTACCAGATGTCGTCGTCGAGGAAGTAGCGCATGCGCTTGCCGTCGCGCTCGCTGCGCAACAGCCCGAGATCCTGCAGGTAGCTCGTCGACCGCGACACCGTGCCGGGACTCACCGACAGCCGCAGCACCAGCTCGGTCGCCGACAGGCTGCCCTTGTCCACCATGAAGATCTCGGCCAGGATCCGCGCCGCCGTCTTCGGGATGCCCGTCTGCACGAACGACGCGACCAGCCTCAGGTGGAACTCCTGCACCTCTCCGGGACTGCGCCCGAACGAGTACGCCTCGTCGTCGACGTCGAGATCTTCCACCGCGGGCATCCGACGCATCGCCCGCTCGCTCGCCGCCAGGTGCGCGGCGCCCGGCCGGTAGTTGTTGTGACCCCCGTTGCGAGCCACTTCCCGCTGGATCGTCGAGGCCGGCCTTTGCAACCGCCTCCCGATTTCGGAGTACCCCAGCCCGTCCCACAGCCACTGGGCGATGAGCTGCCGTTCCTCTTGATCTAGCCGCTTACCAGGCACAACCTCATCGTGCCTTGCGCTCCAAGCCATTGCAATGAGTCTTTTGACTTCGTCCGCAAACGTTTTTAGCTTGCAAGAAGGAGAAAGATCTCGTTGCAAGGGGGAGGCAATGACACTCAGCCCGATGACGTACCCGGACGGGCACGTCGGCTGACGAGCACATGACTACGCGACCGTGCGCGCCGTGCTCGCCGACAACCGCTTCAGCATCCGCCCGGACCTGATGCACAACCCGTTCGGTCCGGGCAGCCCCGGCGACGCGCCGCCGTCGCCGCCCGGCGCGTTCACCGACCACGACCCGCCGGACCACACCCGCTACCGCAGCAAGCTGACCGGTCAGTTCACCGTCCGGCGGATGCGGCTGCTCGCCGAGCGGCTCGAAGCCATCACGGCCGAGCACCTGGAGGAGCTCGCGGCGCAGGGCTTGCCCGCGGACCTGGTGGAGCACTTCGCGGTGCCGGTGCCGGCCCTGATGATCTGCGAACTGCTGGGCGTCCCGTACGAGCGCCGCACGGAGTTCCAGCAGGACGCCGTCCTGCTGGCCGGTGGCAGCGGCGCGGAGCCCGGCGAGGCGGAGGCGATGTTCGCCGCGTTCGGACGGCTCCAGCAGTTCATGCTGGAGATGGTCGCGGCGAAACACGCGAACCCGACCGACGACCTGCTGAGCGACCTGGTCAACGCGGACAGCGACCTCACCAACGACGAAATGGCCTCGATGGGCATGGCGTTGCTCGGCGGCGGCCTCGACACGACGACGAACATGCTGTCGCTCGGCACGCTGGAACTGCTCCGCGACCAGGCGAGAGTCGCCGCGATGCTCGCCGATTCCGAGGCCGCCGTCGAAGAGCTCCTGCGATATATCAGCCTGACTCCGGCCACCGTCCGCACAGCGCTGGAAGACGTCGAGATCGACGGCGTCCTCGTGCGCGAGGGCGACACCGTCCTCGTCGAGCTGCGATCCGCGAACCACGACTCGGCCCGCTACACCGAGCCCGAACTCCTCGACCTGACCCGTGGCGCGGCCGGGCACCTCGCGTTCGGCCACGGCATCCACCAGTGCATCGGCCAGCACCTCGCCAGGATCGAGCTGAAGATCGCCTTTCCCGGCCTCTTCACCCGCTTCCCGAAGCTGCGCCTCGCCGTCCCCGATGACGAACTCCCCCACCGGGCGAGCCTCGTGATCGGCGGCCTGGAACGCATGCCCGTCGCCTGGGACTGAGCCCCGAACCGACCACCCGAAACTGATATATCGGCCGACAGGCCCGCCTCCAACTGCCTTAGCAATGACTCCTTTGACGACGAGGTTAAAAGAGTCATTGCTTAGAGTTCCTAACAGAGGGTTTTGACGTGTCGGTAGCAGATCACGCAGGTAGCCAGGCCGAGGAACGCCTCGTGAATATCGTCGCGGCGTTCCCAGCGGATGCGAAGGCGCCGCATGCCGTGG
>NZ_BAABBE010000053.1:0-31036 GCF_039537795.1 Lentzea roselyniae | reverse complement strand
GGGAACGCACGGCTGGAAGGTGGCATTGAACACACTGATCAACCTCTTCCCCGGTCGCATACTTTTCTGATAACCTACAAATGTAAGCAAATCACCTCTGGCTTACACAAAAATCGTGACAGGCTCGAGATCACCGGCAAATGCCAACTGAGCTGTACGCACTGCTACGCGGACTCCGGCCCGCGGCACTGAGGGCGCGATGGGAACACGGGATTGGTCACGGACCATCGACCAATTGGCGCAACTCGGCGCACACTCGGTTCAGTTCATCGGCGGCGAACCCACATTGCACTGGCCAGCAGCGCACCCACGCCGCACGCGCCGGCCTCGCCCGGCTGGGCGTCCCCACCATCGGCACCGACCGCCTGCGCGGCATCGGCTGCGGCGCAAACGCTTCCCCAACCCCTGACCAGCTGTGCGGCCGCTGCGGCCACGGCGCCGTGGCCATCTCCCCCACCGGCGAGGTCTGGCCGTGTGTCTTCGCCCGTTGGATCTCACTGGGCAACATATTGCACACGGATCTACCCGAAATACTGTCCGCAGTCGCCTCGCCCACGACCGTCGGCCCGTCGAGCTGGCCCCAAGGCGGCGGATCGTGCGCCCCCAACGACCCACTCGGCATTTAGGCGATCTTGACCCTCTCGGCGATCACCTCGGCACACTCGATCGCCTCGGCACGAGTCGTGTCGACCTCGACGTCGTAGTCCATCCCGCGATGCACCAACTCAGCCTGCACCGCGGCCATCCCGGAAACCCGATCGCCGCGCGCAAGCTCCCGCCCCGCGGCAACAGCGGCATTGCACCGCACCCCGACCCAGAGCACGTCGAGCCCGCCCAGTGCCTTCTCCCACCGCTGCAGAGACTCGATCCCGCCGAGGAACACGTCGTCCACGATCACCCGCGCCCCAGCACGCACCATCGCAGCCACCCCTTCCATCCACGCGTCCTCGAGCAACCGGAACTCCGCCCCGACGGTGATCTCCCCGCCGTCCGCGAAACCGATCCCCTCGGCCCCGAGCTGCAACCGCGGCGGCATCACGTCGATCAGCGTGTCGACCCCGATCGCCAGCCAGGCCTCAGGCAACACGGCCTGCAGACACCGGGCGATCCCCGACTTGCCGGAGCTGGACCCGCCGTTGAGAACGATCACCTGCACGCTCGTGGACACACGGCCCGACCGTACCCAGACCGCCACCCGCCCCTCGATCCATTTCCACCTCCGCAACCGCCACCGCCCCACCCACACTGCCCCTCGCCTCCACCCCTGGCGGCCGGCAAGCCACCGCCCCTTAGCAATGGGTCTTTTGACGACGTCGTCAAAAGACCCATTGCTAAGCCGCAGCTCACGACGCTCACGCCGACTGATATATCGGCTGGCGCCACACGCCGGATGCAAAGACGTTTGCGGACGAAGTCAAAAGACTCGTTGCAAAGAGGCGGAGGAGCAGCGGACGCACGAGCCGGTGGACAGCCGATATATCAGTCGAGCGAGCCGTCAGCGACGAGCAGCACCGGCCCGCCGCTCCTGCGCCAGCTCCCGCAGGTACCCGAGGAAGTCGACCTCCAACGTGTGCCGCTTCGACTTCACGTACCGGCTCCGCAACGACTCCCGGTAACCGGTGATCTCCGCCTTCATCTCGGCCACGGACGGCAGCACCGCCCGCCCTGACACGAGGTCGGCGATCCACTCGGCCTGAGCCTCAGCCAACGGCATGATCGCCCCGAGCGGCTGGATCAACCCGAGGAAGTACAGCCCGGGATGCCCCGGATCCACGACCCGCCGGTACAGCGACACCTCGTTGTCCGCGGACGACACGGCCGAGAACTCACCGGAGTCCAAGAACGGGAAGTCGACCTTGTACCCGGTGCAGTAGACGATGACGTCGAAGTCCTCCCGGCTGCCATCGGAGAACACGACTCCGGACCCGTCCAACCGGGCGATGTTCGGCTTCACCGTGATGTCCCCGTGCCCGAGCCGGGTCAGCAGGTCATCGGACACCGTCGGATGCGCGGCCAGGATCCCGTGCGAAGGCTCCGGCAGCCCGTAGGAAGAGAGCTTCCCCCGAGCCAGCCGCAACATCGCCCGAAGCGACAGCGCCTGCAGCCAAGCGGGCGCGAACCGGGCGAGCGACGAGGTCGTCAGGTGATCCGTCGGCATCCCGAACAGGTACTTCGGCATGATGTGCGCCCCACGCCGCATCGCCAGACAAGTCCGCGAAGCAACCCGCGACGACTCCACCGCGATGTCGCACGCCGAATTGCCGATGCCGAGAACCAGCACTTTCTTGTCCGCGAATCGTTCTGGCGTCTTGTAGAAGTGCGCGTGCAGCTCCTCACCGTCGAACGATCCGGGAAACGCCGGTTCGGGCATCCGCGGCGACCAGTGGTGCCCGTTAGCCACGATGACCGAACGGTACGACGACGTGACTAGGGAACCCGTATCGCGATCGCGGGTGGTGACCGAATAGCCGTCCGGAGCAACAGAAACCGAGACGACTTCGGTTCGGAATTGAATGCGGTCGCGGAACCCGTGGTGCTTCACGAAGTCGTCGAAGTACTCGGCGATCTGGAAGTGCGAGGGGTAGGCGGGCAGATGCGCGGGCATCGGGAAGGACTTGAACTCCATCATCTGCCGCGAGGTGTTGATGTGGAGCGACCGGTAGGCGGAGGACATGCCGTTGTCGTTGAGGTAGCGCCAGTTGCCGCCGACCTCGGATCCGGTCTCGTAGCAGTCGTACTCGATGCCGCGGGCGCTGAGCACCTGACATGCGGCGATGCCGGAAGAGCCTGCCCCGATGACACACACGCGGTCCATGACCCTGAAGTATTTTCACGTTCAAACCGGCTGTCAATCACCCGGTGCACGGGCCTAAACCGGGCGAAATTGTCAGACCGGAAGGCCATGATGCCCGCATGACAGACGCGATCGTGGCCGAAGGCCTGGTCAAACGCTACGGGTCGGTCGTCGCACTCAACGGCCTGGACCTCACAGTCCCAGAAGGCACCATCATGGGTCTGCTCGGACCCAACGGCGCGGGCAAGACGACGGCGGTGCGGGTGTTCACCACCCTGCTCGAAGCCGACGAGGGGTCGGCGCGCGTCGCCGGTCTCGACGTCCGCAAGCAGGCGGACGAGCTCCGCAGGAGCATCGGCCTCTCCGGCCAGTACGCCGCGGTCGACGACAACCTCACCGGGTTCGAGAACCTCGACATGGTCGGCCGCCTCTACCACCTCGGGCGCGCCAGAAGCCGCGAGCGAGCCCGCGAGCTGCTCGAACGGTTCGACCTCGAGAACGCCGCCGACCGCCCGGTGAAGGGCTATTCCGGCGGTATGCGCCGCCGCCTCGACCTCGCCGGCGCGCTCGTCGCGAAACCGAGCGTGCTGTTCCTCGATGAGCCGACGACCGGCCTCGACCCGCGGTCCCGCCTCGGCATGTGGGACGTGATCGAGGAGCTCGTCAAAGGCGGCACCACCCTCCTGCTCACCACCCAGTACCTCGAGGAAGCCGATCGGCTCGCCGACCAGATCGCCGTCATCGACCACGGCAAGGTGATCGCCGAAGGCACCGCCGACCAGCTGAAGGACCAGGTGGGCGGCGAACGCCTGGAACTCTCCGTCGCCACGTCAGCCGAGCTCACCACGGCGATGTCGGCGCTCACCGACCTCGCCGTCGGCCCGATGGAGTCCGACGAACGCCAGCACCACCTCACCGTGCCGGTCGCGGGCGGGTCCGCGGTGCTGATGGAGGCGATCCGGCGCATGAACGCCGAATCCGTGAAGGTCCTCGACATCGGCCTGCGCCGCCCGACGCTCGACGACGTGTTCCTGGCCCTGACCGGCCACCACGCCGAAGGGGAGGAAGACAAGTGAAGCTGCTGCAGGCGCTCGCCGACGGTTCGGTCGTCGCCAAGCGCAACCTCATCAAGATCAAGCGTGTACCGGACCTGCTGGTGTTCTCCACCGCGGCGCCGATCATGTTCGTGCTGCTGTTCGCCTACGTCTTCGGCGGGTCGATCGAGATCCCCGGCATGGACTACCGCGAGTTCCTGATGGCCGGCATCTTCGCGCAGACGGTGCTGTTCGGTGCCACCATCACCGGCAGCGGTCTCGCCGAGGACATCACCAAGGGCATCATCGACAGGTTCCGCTCGCTGCCCATGGCGCGCTCGGCGGTCCTGGTCGGCCGCACCACGTCCGACCTGGTCAACAACGCGCTGGTCATCGTCATCATGATGATCACCGGGCTGATCGTCGGCTGGCGGATCCACTCCTCACCGCTCGAGGCGCTGGCCGCCGTCGGGATCCTGCTGCTGTTCGCCTACGCGTTCTCATGGGCGATGGCGTGGATCGGGTTGCTGGTGCGCAGTCCCGAGGTGTTCAACAACGCGAGCTTCATCTTCCTGTTCCCCATCACCTACATCGCGAACACGTTCGTGCAGTCCGAGAGGCTGCCCTCGGTGCTGCGCCACATCGCCGAGTGGAACCCGGTGTCAGCCGTGACGCTGGCCGCCCGTGAACTCTTCGGCAACACCTCTCCCCTGCAGACGCCGCCGGACGTGTGGCCGCTGCAGCACCCGGTGCTCGCGTCGCTCGGCTGGGTGGTGATCTTCCTGCTGATCTTCGTTCCACTGGCCAACTACCAGTACAAACGCGCTGTGGCCCGCTGAACGGAATTGGGTGTGTTCCCCGCGACCCCAGTACCAATACGTTGTGCCACATGCGAAAGCTTCTCGTGGCAGTCATGTCGGTACTGGCGATCACGGTCTCCACGGGCACGGCGGCGGGAGCGCCGCTGCCGTGCCCGGAGATCTTCGCGACGAACAACACCGCGATCATCACGGATCCGGACGACCCGCGACTGCGGGACAGGCTGGTCGAGTTCGACCGCGAGGTCCGCGGCATCGTGCTCGCCAATGGCGGCGTCACCACCCGCTCCACACTGCTCGACGGGGTGTTCTGGTCGAGCAGCCTGCAGCAGACGACGTTCGAGCGCTCCCGCAAGTTCGACGTCACGCTCAACGAGGAAAGCCTGCGCCACACCGCCTCGACGATCAGCAAGCGGTTCAGGCAGGAGTCGGTGCTGACGTTCCGCTTCCTGCCGGCGAACTCGCCGAAGGTCGACGCCGTCCAGGTCGAGGTCGGCGGCATCACCGCGCGGCAGGTCCGCGAAGGGCTCCTCAAGGACGCGGTCGCGCGCGAGAAGCTCGGCGGCGGCAGCGTCACGCTGCAGAACAAGGCGATCCTGATCGCGGACGTCAACGACCTGCCGACGGTGCGCGCGTTCGTCACGAACATCGGCGGCGACATGAGCAAGGCCAAGGTGCGCAAAGGCACGTGGGAGTTCGTGAGCGCCGAAACTCCTTTGTGGATCAAGCAAAGCGCGGCCTAACCTCGTAGTCATGGCAGCAACCGTGGTCCGCGGCCAGAACGTGGACATCCGCATGTGGACTCGGCCCGACGAGGTCGAGGAGTTCGCCATGCGACAGCTTCAGAACATCTCCGCGCTGCCGTGGGCCGTCAAGCACATCGCCGTGATGCCGGACGTGCATTACGGAAAGGGTGCCACGGTGGGATCGGTGATCGCGTTGCGCGACGCCGTCTCCCCCGCGGCCGTCGGCGTGGACATCGGCTGCGGCATGGCCGCCGTGCGCACCTCGCTCACGGCCAGCGACCTGCCGGAGACACTGCGCGGGCTGCGGTCCCGCATGGAGGCCGTGGTCCCGGTCGGTTTCGCCCAGCACAAGGCGACGGCGTTCACCGAAAGGGACGCGTCCGACTGGGCGGGGTTCTGGAGGAAGTTCGACGATCTGACGCCTGCCGTGAAGGCGCGCGCCGACAAGGCGATGCACCAGATGGGCACGCTCGGCGGCGGCAACCACTTCCTCGAGGTCTGCCTCGACACCGACCAGCGCGTGTGGGTCATGCTGCACTCCGGGTCGCGCGGTATCGGCAACGAGCTGGCGCAGCACCACATCTCGGTGGCGCGCACGCTCGCGCACAACGCCGAGCTGCCGGACCCGGACCTCGCCGTGTTCCTCGCGGGCACGCCCGAGATGGCGGCGTACCGGCACGACCTCTACTGGGCGCAGGACTACGCGCGGCGTAACCGCGCGGTCATGCTGCGTTTGGTCTGCGACGTGCTGCGCGCCGAGTTCCCGCACATCCGGTTCGAGGAGCCGATCTCCTGCCACCACAACTACGTGGCGGAGGAGACCCACTTCGGTGAGGACGTGCTGGTGACCCGCAAGGGCGCGATCCGTGCCGGACGTGGCGAGCTGGGCATCATCCCGGGCTCGATGGGCACCGGCTCGTACATCGTGCGCGGGCTCGGGAACCCGGACTCGTTCGAGTCGGCGTCGCACGGCGCCGGCCGCAGGATGTCGCGCAACAAGGCCCGCAAGACGTTCACCGAGCAGGATCTCGCCGCCCAGACAAGTGGTGTCGAGTGCCGCAAGGACGCCGGTGTGGTGGACGAGATTCCGGCCGCCTACAAGGACATCGACACCGTGATGGCGAACCAGTCCGACCTGGTCGAGGTGGTCGCCAAGCTCAAGCAGGTGGTTTGTATCAAGGGTTGATGTTTCTCCGCCGGGACAACGGGAAGCCTCCGGACAGCAGAGTTTTTGCCTGTCTTGGAGGTTTTCCATGTCAACGGGCGCCATCATCGGCCTTGTGGTCGCGGTTCTCGTGGTGCTGGTGGTCCTCGCATTCGTGCTGAGGCCCGCCATGCAGCGCAAGAGGTTGCGCGACCGCTTCGGCCCCGAGTACGACCACGCGGTCGAGCAGAGCGACAGCAGAACGGCCGCGGAGAAGGAACTCGCCGCACGGGAACGCCAGCACAGCGAGTTCGACCTGAAGCCGCTTTCCCCTGCGGCACAGGAGAGTTACCGGCGGCACTGGGCAGGCGTGCAGGCGAAGTTCGTGGACTCGCCGGAAAAGGCGATCACGGAAGCGGACCGGCTGGTCACCGATCTGATGGCCGAGCGCGGCTATCCCACCGAGGGTTACGAGGCGCAGCTGAGCGTCCTGTCGGTGGAACACGCCCGGACCCTTGAGCACTACCGCAAGGCGCACGACATCTCCGAACGCCAGGAGATCGGCGAAGCGAGCACCGAGGACCTGCGCACCGCGATGGTGCACTACCGCGAACTGTTCACCGACCTGCTCGAACACGGTGCGGCTCCCAGCAAGGACCGTGAGGCCGCGCGGAAGGAGAAGACGGATGTCTGAGACACCCGTGAGGAAGGCTCCGGTGACGAACGACCCCGCGTCGGCGCCCTCGCATCCTCAGCAGCGGCAGGGTGAACACGACCTGCGCCAGGATCCGCGGCAGGACACCCGGCAGGACCCGCGGGATCCGCGGCAGGAACAACGACAGGAGCAGCGCGAGGACATCCGGCAGGAACAGCAGCCGGTTCCCCCGCAGCACCAGCAGGAAAAGCCTGCCGCCGCGCAACACCAGCAACAGGAACGGACCGCCGGGCGGCTCGAGGACGAGTGGCAGGCCGTGCAGTACGAGTTCGTCGACGACCCGAAAGCGGCCGTGCGCAAGGCGGACGAACTCGTGACGCGGGCGATCGGCGAGCTCACCGCCCGTCACCGTTCCCTCACCAAGCAGCTCGAGGAAAACGGTGATCCACAGACAGAGGACCTGCGACTGGCTCTCCACCGTTATCGGGAACTGTTCAAGTCGCTCGTCGCCGTGAAGTGAACTGGTAGCCCCGGCGCCGCGGCCGTAACAGGTGGCGGCGCCGGCAGGCATGTTCCAGGCTTTCCCGATCAGCTGGGCAGCTCGCGGATTTCCATCTCCAGCACGTCGATCTCGTCGCTGATGGCCTCATCGAGCATGTCGTCCAGCAACTTGCGGCACTCCGCCGATCCGCATCGCGGCAGCCCCGCGCCGAACCGCGGCACCTGCTCCCACCACACCGCCGGGTTGTTCCAGAACGACCCGGAGCCCTGGTCGACACCTTCGAGGCAGCGCAGCCTCTGGTCGCTTTCCGGAAGAGCTCGCACGAACTCGATGAACAACGCGAGTGCGTCGGGATTGCTCACCGGGACCGCGCCGTAGCCGCGCAGACAGTCCTCGAGTTCAGCGAGGAACTCCGCCTTGAAGGACACGGCACACCCCCGCTCCTCCGCACCGTTGCGGACATCCAGAGTTCGTACCGTCAACAGTACCTCCGTGACTTGAGCGGGAAACGAGTGCGAACGGGCGGTATCTTCCTGCGCGCAAACGAGGTCCGGTGACCCGCAGTCACTTCGCCGATCCGTTACGCACCCTCGTGCATCACGTATCGAGACACGAGGAAACCGTTGTCCAGCTTGACGATCTGGCCCACGACCAGCTTGTCGGCCGGATCCGCACCGGACAGGTCGCTCGCGCCGGGCCGGGCGAACGTCAGCCTCCCGGACGCGCCGGGGAAGTCACTCAATGTGCGCAGCTTCCCGAAGACGGCTTCTCGTGTCGCCCCAACACCAGTCGAGCGGGCGACCACGCTGACGGCATCATAAGCAAGCAGAACGTGTCCGTTGGGGCCCGAAAGGAATGCCTTCCGCGCATGCCGTTTTTGCGCCGCCTCGTAAGTGGTGAAGAACTGTTGCGTCGACGGGGGAATCGGCTCACGGCCAGGTGGCCACGCGAACGTTGTGAAGTACAGCTTGCCGTCGGCGATTCGTTTGACGTCTTCCAGATCCGTGAAGTTCGTCGTCTCCAGCTGAGTCAGGTCGTCGCCGCCGAACACCACCGGGTCGGTGCAGTTGCTGTGGCTCAGCTCGGTCAGCAACCCGCCGACCTCCGCGGTGCGGCCCGTGTAGAGGATGAGCGGGTTAGTTGTCTTCTTGCAGATGTCCGTCACGACCTTGCCGAGCTGCGCGGCGACCGAGTGCGCCGTCTCGTCGTAGTCGTGCACTTCCGGCGCGAGCACGTCCTGGAACTCCTCCGCGAGATCCGAGCTGTACTCGTCCCCTGTGCTGCGCAGGAGGTGCAACGGGCGGCCCCGCAACGCTTCGGTGCGCTCGATCATCCTGGCGGCGACCTGTGCCTGACGATCGTTGGCCGGGGCGATGCGGAAGAAGTACGGCTTCTGGCTGAAGCTCGTCGACGACAGGGACGAGCCGACCATCGGGATGCCGTCCGGGTGATCCTTCGACGGGCCCAGCACACCGAGCGCGGCCAACGTGGTGCCGCGGCTCTGCCCGAGACCGGTCACCGCGACCACCGACCGATCTCGGCCGGCGTACGCGCGGATCTCCTCCGCGACCCTCTCCGCGTACCTGGACTCGCCGCCGAAGTTCGCGAGTACGAGGCGCACCAACGGATTGCGGCCGAGACCGTCGAGCTGGTTCCAGTCGCGCTGCGCCAGGTACGTGCCGCGCAGCTCGTTCACTCCGGCGGACAGGTCGCGCTTCACCCGCTCGCTGGAGCTGAGCATCGTGGCGACGACGATCGTGACCACGCTGCGGTCCTTCACCTTCGCGGCGCGGGCGTTCTCCTCGGCGATGAGCTTCGCTAGCTCCTCGACCTCCGCGTCGTCGTTGTTCTGCGACGCCGGGTCACCGTAGGCGAACCGGCCGGGTTTCTCACTCAGGCCGACGCATTGCACTCCGTCCATTTGGACAGGCGGGTGCGCCGGCCCGCGAGGTCCGCCACGAGTTCCGCCGGTTCGTAGACGCCGTAGCGCAAGCAGTTGTTGCTGTCCTGGAGGTAGAAAGCCGCGCCGTACAACACTAGCAGCGCGACGACGAGGTAGACAGCCACGCGCCGCAACGCGTTGCGACCGGGCCAGCGCCGCGGATACGGGTAGCGGCCGACGCCGGACGAGCGCGGCAACGGCGCCGGTGGTGATGCGGGCGTGTTGTGTTCGAGCGCGTTTCGTTGCGCGGTAAGCGGTCAGGCGTTCCTCGGCGCCGTTGAGCTCCTGGTGGGTGCGCAACACCTGGTCGTACATCTCGACCGTCGGCCGCACGATCCTGCTGAGCGAACGCAGTTCCCAGGTCGCGATGACGGCGTCCTCCAGCAGCCCGGTTTCCGGCCGCACCACGCGGTCGTAACGGCGGTGGAGGGTGCGTTTCGCGTCCTTGCCCTTGATGTCACTGCGCAGGCGTTCCCACCACGTGCGCGGTTCTTCGCCGAACTCCGGTTCGCCCTCGCCCGGCGGCATCGGGGCCTCGGCGATGGCGGCGAGCTCGGCGATCCAGCGGTCACTGCGTTCGTCGACGTGCGGGCGCAGGCGATGCGCGACGAGGTGGACTTCGCCGAGCGCGAGCGCGTGGTAGAGCGCGTCCTCGCGTTGCCCGAGGCTGTCGTAGCGATCCTTCAGCAACCGATGGACGTTGCGGTGCGAGAACAGCTGGTCCTCGGGAACCTCGCGAAGCCGGCGCGCCAGCAGATCGCGCAACAACGGGTGCAGCACGAAGTTGTCGCCCTGCTGGCTCACAAAGCTCAGCTGTGCCAGCAGAGCACGCATGTTCTCCGCCGACCACGTCGACGGAAGCAGCGCGCGGATCACGTGCCGGTCGAGCAGGCGCGGGGCGGCGAGGCGGGCGAAGATCTCGCGCGCGGCCTCGCGTTCCGGCATCTCCTCCGCGCCGGGAATCCGTTGGAAGAAGCGGAGAAGCAGGTAGTCGCCGACCGTGGCGTCCTGGAACGTCGTGGTCTCGTCGACCGGTAGCCGTTCGTCGAACACCACGCGCACCGACGGCAGCACCTGGTCGCGCGCGAACACGAACTGCACGAGCTGGATGGCGAGCCGGACCGCGAGCGGGTGGCCGTGCGTGACCTCCTGCAGCTCCTCGACGAGCGCCTCGGACTCGACCGTGCTGTTGCGGGTGCGGTTCCACTCGGCGAGGAACTGCCGCGTCTGCGCCAGCGTGAACGGCTCCAGGCGCACCGGCAGGAACACCGATGGTGCCGAGTCGGGTAACGACGGCGCGGACTGCTTGGTGGCGATCACGAGCAGCGGCACGTGCGGTTCCTTGACGCGCCGCTCGGCGACCAGGCTCAGGAAGTCGGTGGCGCGGGCGGCGGGCCGTGGCCGTTGCGGTGGCAGGTAGGAGTCGATGCCGTCGAGCAGGTCGGCCCCGTCGAGCAGCAGCAGGCTGTTCATCCTGCGGTAGCCGCGGAACCGGTAGGCGGCGGTGATGTCGGCGAGGAACGCGGCGACGAGCAGCCTGTCGATCTCCAGCGTGTCGCCGGAACGGTTGAGGCTCCACGTGTGCACGAGTGCGGCGTCGAACTTCAGCCGCTGACCGGACTTCAGTTCGTGCCCGACGTAGTTCTCGAACCACCGCAACGCACTCGCGACACGCGGCCCGCCCAGCAGCCAGCGCAACGGCCGCGGCGCGATGACGGCGAGTCCGATGAGCCACAGCAGAAGTGGCCTGAGCACCTTCCCGAGGCCTTGCGCGGGTGGCAGCATCTCGACGACCTCGGCGGCGTCGGCGACCGCGACGAGCCGGGTCATCTGCTTGGCGGCGAGCTCACGCGCGCGGTGGTGCGGGTCGTCGGCGGGCTCGTTGTACAGCGCGAGACGGGCGAGGTCGTAGCGCGGCAGCCGCATCCGCCCGAACTCGGCGTGCTGGTAGGACCTCAGCTGCTCGGCGGCGACGTCGAGGATGTCCTTGCAGGAACGGGAACCCGCCCGGTCGAGGTCGACCTTGGCGGTGGGCGCGTCGCGGTAGCGCCGGCGGACGTGGTCGAGCAGCGACGTCTTGCCGCTGCCACCGGGACCGAACGCGACGATCACCGGCAGCGGCTGTTTGTGGCGGCGCTCCACCAGCGACTCCACCAGGGCGGTGATGTCGTCCCTGCCAACGAGCCCGATCTCCGATTCCAGCGCCATGATCCTCAGACGCCTCGGAGACCGGTTCTGTTCCGTTCCTAACGGTCGGCGTGCAGCCGCGCGACGAAACTGAACCGATCACCCCGGTACAGCGACCGGGCGCGTTCGATCGGGTGGCCGTCGACGTCGTAGGAGACGCGGTGCAGCAGCAGCATCGGCAGCGCCGGGTTCGTGCCGATGAGCAGCGCCTCGCGCGGTGTGGCCAGCACGGTCTCGACGCGTTCCTCCGCCTCTGCGAAGCGCACGCCGAGGCGTTCGGTGAGGCAGGCGTAGAGCGATCCCGCGGGGTCGAGCTTGTCCATCAGGTCGGGGAAGCGGCGGCTGCTCAGGTACGTCGACTCGAGGCCGATGCGCTCGTCGTCGGCGAGCAGGACCCGTTCGAGGTGCACGACCGGGTCGCCCGGTTCGAGCATCAGGTCGCGGGAGAGGCCCTCGTCGGCGCTGAGCTCCTCGAGCGTGATCACCGTGCGGGCCGGTTCGACACCCTGGCGTCGCATGCCCTCGGTGTAGCTGACCAGCGACAACGGCTGGACGAGCTTCGGCGGCGCGACGAACGTGCCACTGCCCTGGCGGCGGATGAGCTTGCCTTCGAGCACCAGTTCGCTGACGGCCTGGCGGAGCGTGACGCGCGAGACGGAGAACCGTTCGGCGAGCTCGCGTTCGGACGGCAGGACCGTGCCTTCGCCGAGGGTCTCGACGAGGTCGAAGAGCTCGGCCTTGACCGCGTAGTAGCGCGGGACTCGGCCGTGTTCGGGAATGCCCGCGCGAACGGGTCGATCAGCACGGTGCGGCGGGACGCGGTTCACGTGGCGTGAGCATACGTCACCTTCTGTGCGATCAGGGGGCCAGCTTCGGCGGGTCGGGGATCTTGTAGCCGGAAGATCCGATGTTGACCTCCAGCGACTCCCGCCAGGCGCCCGAGTCGATCATCTTCTGCAACGCTGCCTGGACCTTCGCCTTGCTGGCGGGGTCGTTGCGGCGCAGGCCGACGCCGTACTCCTCCTTGCTGAACGGGTCACCGACGACCCGCAGGAGCTCCGGGTTCTGGGCGGCGTAGCCCGCGAGCAGGACGTCGTCGGTGGTGACGGCGTCGACGTTGTTGGCCAGCAGCGCCGTGACGCAGTCGCTGAACTTCGCGTACTCGACCAGATTCACGTCCTTGGCGAACTGGTCCTTCACGTACGCGGCGGACGTTGAGCCCGCGGTGGAGCAGAGGCGCAGGCTGGCGTTGAGCGACTTCGGGCCCTCGATGCGGCTCTCGTTCATGCGCACCAGCAGGTCCTGGCCCGCGACGAAGTACGGGCCGACGAAGTCGACGATCTCCTTGCGCTTGTCCGTGATCGAGTAGGTGGAGACGACCATGTCGGCCTCACCGCTGGTCAGCAGCGTCTCCCGGTTGCCGGGCTGCGCTTCCTTCCAGGTGATGTCCTGCTCCTTGACGCCCAGCTCGTTCGCGATGAACTTCGCGACGTCGACGTCGAAACCGCGGTAGCTGCCGTCGAGCCTGCGAACCGCCATCCCCGGCTGGTCGAACGACACGGCGATGACCATGCGGTCGTTCGCGCTGACCTTTCCAACCATCGTGGACTCGTCGCCACCCGCGCACGAGGCGAGGAGAAGCAGAGCCGCACATGTTGTCGCCACCAGGCGGAGGAGCGCTCTCGGCGTCATTCGTCCCTCTTACAGCGAGATTCCACGGGCATGCGCCGACGCACCTTGGCAGCGTTGCTCGGCGATGCCGGGAAACCTAGGCGGCTATCCGACGCATGTCCATACCTCTGCGCGAATGAGACAACGGAATCGTTGCGGTCGGCGAGTCAGCGCAAGCGGCGCGGACCGGCGTCGTGCAGGGACGGAGGTGGGCCGATGACTACGCGCGCGCTGCTGACGAAAGCCCCTGCGGCAGAAGCAAGAACGGGTTCGAGTTTGAGCGAGCGGACTTCCGGGAGGTCCTCCGCCAGTGCCGCCAAACGGAGTACCAGGTCCTGAAGTGCTTTCAGGTCCGCGGGTTCGTCGCCGCGGTAACCGGTGAGCAACGGCGCGGCTTTCGGCGCGGCAACGAGTTCCGCGGCGTCGGTGTCGGTGAGGGGTACCGCCCGGTAGGCGCGGTCGCCCAGAAGATCGCTGACGAGACCCGACAGTCCGAACCAGACCAACGTGCCGAAGCTCGGATCGTCCTGCAGGCCGAGAACGCAACTGACTCCCTTGGGCGCCATGCGTTGCACGTACACGCCCGGTTTGCCGCTCAGCGCCGCGAGGTCGTGGTAGGCGGCCTTGACCGATTCCTGCTGCGCGATGTCGAGCCGTACACCGACGAGGTCGGTGCGGTGGCGGAGGCGTTCGCTGGTGGCCTTCATCGCGACCGGGTAGCCAAGCTCGTCGGCGGCTGCTGCCGCCTCCTCGGCGCTGTGGGCGATGCGGAACGGGACGACGTCGATGCCGTAGCAGTTCAGGAGCTCGACGGCCTTGTCGTCGTCCAGCAGGCTTTCGGTCTCAGTGTTGTCCACAATGGACCGTGCATGTTCGGTGTCGATACCGTCCGGGCGAGTGAAGTTGCCCTGGGGTGCGGCGCGCCAGCGGGCGTAGCGGATGACGCGGGCCAATGCGAGAACGGCGCGTTCCGGACTGGCGTAGCTGGGAATGGAACCTTTCCCGGGAACCCGCAGCTCCTCCGGAATTCCTTCGACCGCGAGGAACGTGGAGACGATCGGTTTCGTGCCGTGCACGGCTTCCCTGAGCGCACGGGCATAGGCCGTGCCGGGGACGGCGATGGGTGGCACGAACACGACGACGAGAGCATCCGTGGCGGGACGGACGGCCGCTTCCTGGACGGCCTTGGCGAACTCCTCCGGCGTCGCCTGGGCGCCGACGTCGACGGGCTCGCCCGCGAGCTCGAGGTCTTGGGCGAGCAGCGTGTCGGCGGCCAGCAACCCGATGGCGGTGGAGTTGCCGACGACCGCGACGCGCTTGCCCTTGGGCAGCGGTTGATTGGCCAGCAGGAGCGCGGTGTCGAACAGCTGGGCCAGCGAGTCGACCCTGATCACGCCGGCCTGCTCGAACAGCGCCTGGACGCTCGCCTCGTCGACCTTCGCGCCGGTGGCGGCGAGGCCGGGGACGACCGCGTGCCGTCCCGACTTCACCGCGACAATGGGCTTCGTGCGGCCGAGCCGTCGCGCGAGCCTCGCGAACTTGCGCGGGTTGCCGAACGACTCCAGGTAGAGAAGGACGACGTCGGTCGAGGGGTCGGTCTCCCAGTACTGCAGCAGGTCGTTGCCGGAGACGTCGGCGCGGTTGCCCGCCGAGACGAACGTGGACAGGCCGAGGCCCCAGCCCGCGGCGTTGGCGAGGATGGCCGTGCCAAGGGCGCCTGATTGGCAGAAGAAGCCCGCACGGCCGCGTGCCGGGAGCTTCGGGGCGAGGCTCGCGTTGAGCCTGACCTTGGGGTCGAGGTTGAGCACGCCGAGCGCGTTGGGACCGACGACACGCATGCCGTGCGCTCTCGCCTCGGCCGCGAGCCTGCGCTCGGCCGACAGACCGTCCGGACCCGTCTCGCCGTAGCCCGAACTCACGACGACGAGCGCCTTCACGCCTTTGGCGAGGCACGCGTCCATGACCTCGTCGACGCTGGCCGCTGGGACGGCGACGACGGCGAGGTCGACGTCGTCGGGGATGTCGAGCACGGTCGGGTAGGCCCGGACGCCCCTGACGGCGCGGTGCTCGGCGTTGACCGGGTAGACGGGCCCGTTGAAGTCGGCTTCGAGGAGGTTCTTGAGGACCGCGTGCCCGATCTTGGTCGGATCGCTGGAGGCGCCGATGACCGCGACCGATCTCGGGTGCAGCAGGTTGTGCACGCTGCGGGCCTCTGCGGCCTGCTCGCGCGCTCTGGCGACGGCGACGGACTCGTCGGTGGGGTCGATCGCGAACTCCAGATGCAGCACGCCCTCTTCGAACGCCCTGCTGACCTGGTAGCCGGCGTCGCGGAACACCCGGACCATCTGCCCGTTCTCGGCCAGCACCTCGGCCTCGAACCGCGTGAGCCCGACTTCTCTGGCGGCCGCGGCGAGGTGTTCGAGCAGGATGCTGCCCAGCCCGCGCCCCTGATGCCCGTCCTCGACGACGAACGCGACCTCGGCGCTCTCCCCGCCGTGCAGCCGGTCGAACCGCCCGACCGCGACGATGTCGTCCCCGAGCAACGCGACGAGCGCCACGCGGTCGTGGTGGTCGACGGTGCTGAACCGTTCGAGGTCGCGCTGCGGGATTCGCGGATAGGGCCCGAAGTAGCGGAAGTACCGCGTCCGCTCGGACAGCCTGCCGTGGAACTCCCGCAGCTTCTCGCCGTCGTCCGGCGTGATCGGTCGCAGGTGGACGGTGCCGCCGTCGCTGAGGACGACGTCCGCCTCCCAGTGCCGGGGGAAGTCGAACGGATCTCTGGCAGCGGCCACTGGCTTTCAGTCCCTGGGGTCGTCGGGATCAAGTCCGTGCAACGGGAACACCGCGCGCCGGGTGTCGCGAATCGCCTTGTCCACCGGCTCCTCCGCGTCCCCGCCCCACGGTTGGTACCCAGCGTCGCACTCATCAGTCATCGACGCAGGCAACGGCCAGTCAGGTGCGATGCGTGTCGCATGCGCCACCCAGTCCGCGGGCAACGGCCGGTTCGGGTCCACATCGCGGTCCAGCACCGTCGCCAGCAGGTGCGTCCACGACCGCGGCACAACCCTGAGCAGCTCGTACCCGCCGCCCCCGAGCGCCAGCCACTTGAACCCGTGCTCGTTCACCAAGTCCCGGAACGCCTGGTAGATCGCCCGATGCCCGTCGACGCTCAACGCCAGGTCCGCGAGCGGATCCTCCCGGTGCGTGTCGACACCGCACTGCGTGACCAGCACCTGAGGCCTGAACGCCTTGAGCAACGCCGGCACCGTCGCGTGAAACGCCCGCAACCACGCACCGTCGCGCGTCCCCGCCGGCAACGGCACGTTGACCGCACTGCCCTCGGCCCCGGCACCACCGACCTCACCGGCCCACCCGGTCCCAGGCCACAGGCTCATCGGATGCTGATGCAACGAGACCGTCAACACCCGCGGGTCGTCCCAGAACGCCGTCTGCACCCCGTCCCCGTGATGCACATCGACATCCACATACGCGATGCGCTCCACCCCGTTGCGCAACAACCACTCGATGGCCACCGCGCAGTCGTTGTAGACGCAAAACCCAGCCGCACTGTCCGGCATCGCGTGGTGCAACCCACCGGCGATGTTGACCGCCCGATCCACCTCACCCGACGCAATGGCCCGAGCCGCCACCAACGACCCGCCGACCACCAACGCCGAAGCCTCGTGCATCCGCTCGAAGACCGGGTTGTCCGGCGTCCCCAGCCCGTGCCCGACATCCCACCCGGCCGTGGGCGCCGCCTGCACGGCGCTCAAATACCCGGGCCGATGCACCAGCTCGATCTCCTCGTCGCTGGCCGCCTCGGGCACCCGCAACTCGACGCCCTCAAGCACCCCGAGCGCCGTGGCGAGCCGGACGGTCAGATCAAGCCGGACGGGATTGAGCGGATGGTCGCCACCGAGGTCATACCCCAGGAAGGACCGATCCCAGACAACAGCGGCTGGCTTACCCATAGTCCAGCAACCTACCCACCGATCGGCTCAACCGGTGATCACATCTCGGTCGCCCCACGTGCCCACCATCCTCAGGCCGCCTACAGTCGCACCCCGGCCACGAACGCCCGGAACCGATCCGACCGAACAGGGGTCAGAGGCGACATGCACCTGCGACCAGCGGCCATCCTCCTAGCGCTGATCCTGCCCCTCGCCGCCGTCACAGGCTGCAGCCAACAGGTCAAGGGCTCAGCCGCGGCCGACCCCAACGCGGCCCCCGCCACCCCGCCCGCAACCTCGAAGAAGGCTCCCACCAGTACCTCGCCCTCGAAGCCCGCGGACCCCACCGCCCCGAAACCACAGGGCGACACCAAGATCACCACGAAGAAGAAGGCCACCGGCCTGGAAACCTGCGGCGTCCTCAAAGCCGCGGACATCGAAGCGGCGACCGGCGGCAAGTCCTCAACGGACGGCGGCTGCATCCACGCCACCACCGGTCCCACGACCCTCATCACCCAGATGGTCATCGCCCCCGACGTAGCAGGCCAGGAGGGCGAGAAGAAGCAGATCGAAATCGGCGGCAACACAGCCTGGCAGGTCAGCGCCTCGAAGGAGGACTGCCAGGTCACCGTCATGCTGACCGACGACCCGGCCGCCCTCGCTCCAGCCTTCTCGGTGAGCGTGGTGGCCATCGAGGAACTGGACACCTGCGCCACCGCCCTGAAACTCGCCACCCAGGGCTTCGAACGCATCCCCAACGCCTGACACCACACCCGAGGCCGCTCCACCGGCCGAGCCGGCGTCAGCCGCCAGTTGCGACCTCCCGGTCCAGCGCACACCAGTTGGACCACGACCCGGCGTACAGCGCCGCCGGCTTCTCGGCCGATGTGATTCCGGCAACCTCCAACGCCATCACGACGGACGAGGCGGTCACACCAGACCCGCAGTAGGCGCCCACCGCCACGTCACCCGACGCACCAAGGCCCGCGAACCGCTCCGCCAGCTCCGCGGCACCAAGCCAACGCCCGTCAGCCCCAACATGCCCGGTCGTCGGCGCGTTGAGCGCACCGGGGATGTGCCCGGCCTTGGGGTCCACAGGCTCCGTCTCCCCGCGGTAACGCGCCGCGGCCCGCGCGTCGAGCAGCACGCCCTCCCGAGCGAGCGCCGCAGCCTCCTCCGCGTCCAGCACGGGCATCTGACCTGGCCGTACCACCACGTCCCCGGCCGCTTCACCCGTCAGTGGCGCCGGCTCCTCCGCCGTCACCGGCAGCCCGGCCGCTTCCCATGCGGCGAACCCGCCGTCCAGCACCGCGACCTCGCTGTGGCCCGCCCATCGCAGCAGCCACCACACCCGCGCGGCGACCGAGCCGTCACCCGCGTCGTACGCCACGACCTGGCTGTCCTTCCGCACACCTGCGCGGCGCAGGACCGCCTGCAGCTGCTCCGGATCCGGCAGCGGATGCCTGCCGCCGACCCCCGGAGGAGCGGACAGCTCGGTGTCCAGATCCACGTACACCGCGCCGGGCACGTGGCTGACCTCGTAGTCTTGGCGTCCGGGTGGCCCACCGAGACGCCACCGGACGTCCAGCACGACGGTGGCCGGTCGCGCACTCAGCGCGTCGGCGAGGGCCTCAGGAGTGATCAAGGGATGCACGACTCACATCCTGCACCCGCGCGGACACCTGTGTCCCCCGGCACGACTACCATTGACACCATACGAAGGGGAGCGGGTGTGAACGACCTCATCGACACCACGGAGATGTATCTCCGCACGATCTACGAGCTCGAAGAAGAGGGCGTCGTGCCACTGCGCGCCCGCATCGCCGAGCGTCTGGGCCAAAGTGGACCGACGGTGAGCCAAACCGTCGGCCGGATGGAGCGCGACGGCTTGGTCGTCGTGGCGGAGGACCGCCACCTCGAGCTCACCGAGCAGGGCCGCAACCTCGCGATCGCCGTCATGCGCAAGCACCGGCTCGCCGAGCGCCTCCTCGTGGACATCATCGGGCTCGAATGGGAGCACGTGCACAGCGAGGCATGCCGCTGGGAGCACGTGATGAGCGAGGCGGTCGAGCGCAAGCTCATCAAGCTGCTCGGCAACCCCACCACCTCGCCCTACGGCAACCCGATCCCCGGCCTCGACAAGCTGGGCGACGGCGAGCCCGCCCCGCCCGCCGAGGCGGACCTGGTGCGCGTGGACGAGGTGGCCCGCCGCGGCGGTGGCCGCGTCGAGGTGCGCCGCATCGCCGAGCACGTCCAGCTCGACCCGGACCTCATGTCCGAGCTGAAGGCCGCCGGCGTGGTGCCGGGCGGCACCGTGGAGGTCGAGGCGCTCGGTGGCGCCAAGGTCATCCAGGTGCGCGGCGGCAACGGCAACGTGGCGGAGCTCGACCCGGCGGTCGCCCACGCCGTCCTGGTGCTCGCCCGGTGACCCAGGCGGCGACACCGGCGGAGAAGGCGGCCGAGGCGTTCGAGCGCCTGCACGGACGCGCTCCCGACGGGGTCTGGTCGGCACCGGGCCGCGTCAACCTCATCGGTGAGCACACCGACTACAACGACGGCTACGTGCTGCCGTTCGCGTTGCCCCACCGCATCGCGGTCGCGGCGTCGCCCCGCGCGGACGGTGTGCTGACCGTCAGCACGCTCGGCGACGACGGCGGGGTGCAGGACGCGGCCCCGGCCGTGGTGGCCGACCTAGTCCCGGGCACCGTCAAGGGGTGGGCCGCGTACCCCAGCGGCGTCGCCTGGGCTCTGCGCGAGCAGGGGATCGGTGTCACCGGAGGGGCGGACCTCGTTCTCTCGGGCGACGTGCCCGCCGGGGCGGGACTCTCCTCGTCGCACGCCCTGGAGTGCGCCGTCGCGCTCGCGCTGCTCGGGCTCGCCGGCGTCGACGCCGAGCGGCCCGACATCGCGCGCTGGGTGCAGCGCTCCGAGAACGACTTCGTGGGTGCGCCAACCGGCATCCTCGACCAGACGGCATCGCTGAGCTGCATCGAAGCGCACGCCCTGTTTTACGACGTGCGCTCCGGCAAGTCGGAGCAGATCCCGTTCGACGCGGCTGCCAGCGGGCTCGAGGTGCTGGTCGTCGACACCCGAGCCAGCCACTCCCACGTCGACGGCGGCTACGGCGCCCGGCGGGCAGGCTGCGAGCGCGCCGCCGAGATCCTCGGCGTCCCCGCGCTGCGCGACGTCGACGTCGACGAGCTCGACGACACGCTCGTCCGGCTGCCCGAAGAGCTGCGTCCGCTGGTGCGGCACGTCGTGACCGAGAACGACAGGGTCCTGCGCACCGTCGAACTGCTCCGCGCGGGCAAGCTCGCCGACATCGGTCCCCTCGTCTCCGCCTCCCATGCGAGCCTGCGGGACGACTACCGGGTCTCCTGCCTGGAGCTCGACGTCGCCGTCGACGCCGCGATGGAGGCCGGGGCTCTCGGCGCCAGGATGATCGGCGGCGGTTTCGGCGGCTCGGCCATCGCCCTCGTGCCCGTCGAACGGCACGACGAGGTCGAGCGGTCCGTGCTCGCCGGCTTCGCCTCGCGCTCGCTCACGCGGCCGAGGCTCTTCACGGCGGTTCCGTCCGCGGGCGCGGGCAGGGACCGGTAGCGAACAACGATCTCGACCAGGAATGCGAGGACTGTGGTGAAGCTGCTCGTCACGGGCGGAGCCGGATACGTCGGCAGCGTGTGCGCTGCCCGGCTGCTCGAAGCCGGACACGAAGTCGTCGTCCTCGACGACCTCTCGACCGGGCACGAGGACGCCGTCCCTGCGGGAGCGCGCTTCATCCGGGGTGACATCGCCGAGGTGATCGGGGACGTCCTCGCGGAAGGGTTCGACGGCGTTCTGCACTTCGCGGCGAAGTCCCTCGTTGGCGAGTCCATGCAGGACCCCGGCAAGTATTGGACGGGCAACGTCCTCACCGCGATTCGTCTGCTCGACGCGATGAAGGATCACGGCACGCCGAAGCTCGTCTTCTCCTCGACTGCCGCGACGTACGGCGAGCCGCGGGAGGTGCCGATCCCCGAGACCGCGCCGACCTCGCCCACCAACACCTACGGCGCCACCAAGCTGGCCATCGATCACGCGATCACGTCGTACGCCGCCGCGCACGGCCTGGCGGCGACGAGCCTGCGGTACTTCAACGTCGCCGGCGCCTACGGCAGCATCGGCGAGCGGCACGCGACCGAGACGCACCTCATCCCGCTCGTTCTCCAGGTCGCCCTCGGGCAGCGGGAGCACATCTCGATCTACGGCGAGGACTGGCCCACCGAGGACGGCACCTGCGTCCGCGACTACATCCACGTCACGGACCTCGCGGACGCCCACCTCCTCGCGCTCGATCACGCCACCGCTGGTGAACACCGGATCTACAACCTCGGCAACGGCACCGGCTTCTCGGTCAAGCAGGTCATCGACACCTGCCGCGAGGTCACCGGCCACCCGATCCCCGCCGTCGTCGCCCCCCGGCGCGCCGGCGACCCGGCCGTCCTCGTCGCCTCCGCCGAGCGGGCCCGCACGGAACTCGGCTGGAAGCCCGAGCGCGCCGACCTCACCGGCATCGTCCGCGACGCGTGGGAGTTCACCCGCGCCCGGCACGCCTGAGCCGGAATGACCGACTTCGCCTCCTTCGAGAGCTACAACGCCACGCCCAGGCTCACGTCGCTCGCGCTGTCCCCGGACGGCACGCGGCTCGTCACGGTCGTCTCCTCGCTCGCTCCTGACGGCAAGACGTGGCAGGGCGCCCTCTGGGAAGTCGATCCCACCGGCGAGCGGGACGCCGTCAGGCTCACCCGCTCCGCCAAGGGAGACTCCTCCCCCGTCTTCGCACCGGACGGGTCGCTGCTGTTCCTGTCGGCGCGCCCGGACCCTCTCGCGAAGCCGGGCGAGACCAAGGAGCAGAAGGCGCTGTGGCGGCTTCCGGTCCGCGGTGAGGCCGCCGAGGTCCTGAGGCCGGGCGGCGGAGTCGGTCAGGTCCGTGCCGCGGGCGAGACGCTGCTGTTCACGTCGTCGGCGTACCGCTTCACGGAGTTCGGAGACCAGGACAACGCCAAGCGCAAGGCTCGCGAGGACGCCGGCGTGACGGCGATCCTGCACGAGTCGTACCCGATCCGGTACTGGGACGCCGATCTCGGCCCGAGCTACCCGCGCCTGTTCTCGGCTCCCCTCGCGGACATCACCGCCGAGAAGGTCACCACCCTCAGCGAAGACGCCGAAAGCCGGCTCAGCGACCAGGACATCGCGTTGAGCCGGGACGGGAAGTGGGCCGTCCACGGACACGGCGTCGACGTCAGCGCCCCCTACGGCCGCCGGACCGAACTGCGGCTCGTGGCGACGGCCGGCGGCTCGCCACGAGTCATCGCCGGCGAGGAGGGTTTCTCCTTCTTCGACGCCGCCTTCACACCCGACGGCACCGCCGTGATCGCGGTCCGGTTCCGCGAGTCCACGACGGACTCCCCGTACCGGCGTGATCTGGTGCGAATTGATCTGGCGGACAGCTCGATCACGCCACTGGCGCCCCACTTCCAGGAGGAACCGGACAGCCCTGTGGTGAGCCCGGACGGGTCCGCGGTCTTCTTCACCGCCAGCCACCTCGGGCACCAGCCGGTGTGGCGGCTGGACCTCGCGAGCGGCGAGATCACGAAGCTGACGGTCTCGGGTTACTACAGCGACGTGGTCGTGAGCCCGGACAGCAAGACGCTGTACGCACTGCGCAACTCGATCGACCACCCGCCACAGCCCGTGCGGTGCGCCACCACCGGAGCCGACCAGGATCCAGAACGCCTGCGCGCGCCCGGCGCCATCGCCTCGGTGCCCGGCACCCTCACGGAGATCTCCACGGTCGTCGCCGACGGCAGGACTGTCCGCTCGTGGCTCGTGCTGCCGGAAGGCGCCTCCGCCGACTCTCCCGCTCCGCTGGTGCTGTGGGTCCACGGTGGGCCGGTCATGAGCTGGAACGGCTGGACCTGGCGCTGGAACCCCTGGCTGATGGCCGCCCGCGGGTACGCCATCTTGCTGCCCGACCCCGCCCTGTCCACCGGGTACGGACCGGACTTCATCAAGGCCGGCTGGGGCCGCTGGGGCGCTGAGCCCTACACCGATCTCATGGCCATCACGGACGTCGCGGTCGAGCGGGCCGACATCGACGCTTCCCGGACTGCGGCCATGGGTGGTTCGTTCGGCGGTTACATGGCCAACTGGATCGCCACCCAGACCGACCGGTTCCGCGCGATCGTCACCCACGCGTCCCTGTGGCACCTCGACGCGTTCTCCGGTGGCACCGACAGCTCCTACTTTTGGATGCGGGAGATGGGCGACCCCCTCACCCAGCCCGAGCGGATCCAAGCCAACTCCCCGCACCTGCGGGTCGCCGACATCAAGACGCCGATGCTGGTCATCCACGGGGACAAGGACTACCGGGTTCCCATCGGCGAGGGGCATCGGCTGTACTTCGACCTCGTCCGACACGGGGTCACTGCGAAGTACCTGTATTTCCCAACCGAAAACCACTGGATCCTCACCCCCGGAAACTCTCGGGTCTGGTACGAGACGGTGTGGGCGTTCCTGGCCGAGCACGTCCTGGATCAGGACTGGGAGCGGCCGGAACTGCTCTGAGTGCCGGTGCCGAGCAACCTGTGGGCGCTGTCCAGGTATTTGGTGGACAGCGCTCGCATCTCTTCCGGCGGGAGAGCGGTGCTCAGCGCGGCGCGGAGGAGCTTGGCCAGCGAATGGCCGGGACAGGCTTCCTCTGCCGCGTCGAGCGCGATGGACGCGATCCCG
Source organism: Lentzea roselyniae (assembly GCF_039537795.1). Classification (NCBI taxonomy): domain Bacteria; kingdom Bacillati; phylum Actinomycetota; class Actinomycetes; order Pseudonocardiales; family Pseudonocardiaceae; genus Lentzea; species Lentzea roselyniae. Next base: position 6,822 of record NZ_BAABBE010000053.1, on the reverse strand, counting down.
CCGTCGCCGCGCTGGTAGGCGTAGAACGCGAGCAGGCATGCGGGCTCAGCGCGCTCCGGTGCCGGGCACGACCTGGTGAGCTCGAGCCACAGTCGCTCAGCGAGTCGGGACCTCGCCTGCGCCGCGAACGCCATGCTCGCGTCCCGGACCTCTGGGATCGCCAATGCTCTCGCCAGTGCGACGATCTCCGCGTCCGGCAACGGCCCCTTGCGTTCCTCCACCGCGTCGATCGCATCGCGCACCCTCTGCAGTTCGACACCCGGATCAGGCTCGCCGGAGCTCGTCATGAGGTCGTCGAGCAACGCGGACCTGCGTTCCAACGCCTCCGCTGGGTCCAGCGCGGCGATTGCGGCCAAAGCAGCACGCGACTCGAACGTCACGTTGCCTTGGTGTGCTGACGCGGCGGCCACGGCGGACAGACCGGGATCCGGAAGTGTTCCGTGGCAGTCGATGTCGAGGTAGCAGAGCCACGGGGCGTCCTTCTGACAGGACGGCAGCCACACGGCTTCGACGACCTCGATGCCCACGCCACCCAGTTTGTGTCTGAGCATGCTGACCAACGGTTCGTGCGGCAGTTCTTCCGGCATGTGCTCAGTCGGAGGGCACACCACCGCCAGGATCACGTCCGTCGCCTGGTGTTCGAGCAGCGGCGCTTCCAGTTGGGCCGCAAGCATTCCTCTATGTCGTGGGCGCGGTAGATCGACGCGCATGGTCATGCTGATCACGCGGTCCTTCAGCACCAGCACGATGAGCGAGTCCGCCGGGTGGAATCCCATCAGATGCGGGATCGCGGCGTAGAGGTCGCCGGCGCCGCGGACGCGGATCGGTTTCGGGAGGGTTGTGGGCATGGGCCCACATTGGCGGGTCGGGAGGGGTGGGGGACTGGCTGGCGGGGAAGTTGTGGACAACTCAACGGGTGTGGACAGGTTGAGATCTTGGAGCGCTCGGGAGCGGGTCTTGTCGTGGGTGGGTGGTAGGTTGCCGCGCTTCGGTCCCAGCGATCCGGGACCGAAGCGCGGCATCACGTCAGAACGTCTGGAACACCGCGCGCCAGCCGCCGACGACCGGCAGCTCGACGGAGGTCCGGGCGAGGTCCAGCGAAAGGCCGGCACCCGGCTTCGGGCGCAGCGTGTAGTCGTAGTCGCTGGAGATCAGCACGAACTCGAGCCGGTGACCGGCCTTCAGAACGTAGTCGTCCGGCACGATCGGCACGCTGACGTCGTAGAACTTGCCCGGCTTGATCGGCGACGTCTTGTCCGGCCGCTCGCGGTTCTGCGGGTCGGTCGAACCACGGGTGATGACGTGCGACTTCCCGTCCGGTGCACGGTCGACGAGCAGCGTCGTCACGTTGGCCGCGGGGCGGTCGAACGCGATCCGCAGGTGCGCGGTCGACTTGCCCGAGAGTCGGAACGGCTTCTGCGCCGGCTCCGAGGTGTAGGAAAGCCGGTTCGGCGAGGACGCCTGGTCGATCAACGACTCCGCCGTCTTCGTCGCGTCGTCGGTCAGCTTCTCCACGCCGTGGCCGGGCCGAATCCCCAGACCTCCCTTGGCAGATCCGCCCGGAGTCAGTCGCAGCCGCACGTCGGACGTGCCGGGTGCCGGCCAGTCCTTCTCGTCGACCCACGTCTTGTCCTCGCGCTGCAGCGTCGCGCGAGGCTCCTTGTGGACACCGTTGCGGTGACCCCAGAGGTACTGCGTGAACCAGCGGTTCAGCGTGCGCCGCCACTCGACCGAACGCAGCGTGTCGGCGTCGGTGTGGCCGGACTGGTGCAGCCAGATCTTGTGCGGCACGCCGACCTTCTTCAACGCCGAGTACCACTGCTCGACGTGCGTCATCTTGACGTTCCAGTCGTTGAGCCCGTGCACCGCCAGCACGGCCGCACGAACCTTGCGGACGTCGTTGAGGTAGTTCCGCTTGTCCCAGAACTCGCTGTAGTCGCCGGTGATGCGGTCCTGGTCCTTGGCGATCTCAGCGATGATCGGCTTGCAGATCTCCTTGTCCGCGCGCGTGTAGACGTACTCGGCGAGCACATCAGCGTCCTCGCCCTGGAACGTGCCGGGGGCGACCACGGCGCCGTCAGCGCGGTAGTAGTCGTACCAGCTGGAGATCGCGGCGATCGGCACGATGGCTTCCAGACCGCGCACACCCGTGGAGGCGACGGCGTTGGGCAATGTTCCGTTGTAGGAGACGCCCATCATGCCGGTCTTGCCGGTCGACCAAGTCGCCTTGATGGCATCACCGGTGGCAGTACGCGCCGACGCACGGCCGTTGAGCCAGTCGACGACGACACGCGCGCCGATCGTCTCGTTGACGTCGCCCGTCGTCGGGCAGCCCGTCGACTTGCCGGTGCCGAGCGACTCGGCGTAGACGACGGCGTATCCGCGTGCGATGAAGTAAGCCTCGTAACGGGTCGACGTGATCGGGTTCGGGCCAAGAGCGGCCGTGACGCGTTCGTCGGCGGAGGCCTTCAGCAAACGGCCGTTGCGCTTGTCAGGCACGTACAGCTCGACGTCGACGTTGTGGTTGGCGACGTCGTTACCGCCCGAGAAGTACGGGCTGACCATGTAGACGACCGGGACCTTGAGGCCGCGTTCGGTCGCGCGCGGCCGGACGACCTCGGCGTAGACCTCGTCGTCCTTGCCGTCGCGGTCGCTGTCGACCGGCGCCCGGACCCAAAGGCTTTCCTTCACCACGTCCTTCGGGTCGAAGACGGGCTGCGCCTCACCGTCCTTGAACACGGGCCCTTCGGCGGCTTGGGCCGTCGCCGGCAGGAAGGGCAGGACAAGTACCGCTGTCAGCAGTGCGACTCTTCGTGCGCCCCTCACGAGGCACCCCCAATGCAAGGCCAGGTACTGGGATTCGCCCTGCACCCTTCCCCTTGACTGCAAGACATGTCACCCGTCGATCGGCTCTTGACCTGAGAGCATGGGCCGTGCACATTTCCGACTTCGTCCACGCGCTGCCGAAGGCCGAGCTTCATGTCCACCTCGTGGGCGCGGCTTCCGTCGACACCGTCCTCGCACTCGCCCGCAACCACCCCGATGGGCCGGTGCCGACCGACGAGGCCGCGCTGCGGAAGTTCTACGAGTTCACGGACTTTCGGCACTTCATCAACGTGTATGGAGTCGTCAACGACCTGGTCACGACGGGAGAGGACGTCCGCACTCTCGTCGTCGGATACGCCCGCGACGCCGCGCGAACCAATATCCGATATGCAGAGCTGACGATCAGCGCGACGAGTCACCTGCGGGCGGGCATCGCACCCGACGAACTCGTCGAGGCGCTGGACGCCGGCCGCAAGGAAGCACTCGCCGTGCACGGCGTAGCGCTGCAGTGGATCTTTGACGTCCCCGGTATCTGGGACCGCGACTGGGGTATGACGAGTGCGCGGTTCGCGTCCGAGTACCGGCCGGAGGGACTGGTCGGGTTCGGGCTGGGCGGCTTCGAGTCGGACTCGCCGCGGACGAAGTTCCGGGAGGCGTTCGCGATGGCGCGCGACGCCGGGCTGCACATGGTGCCGCACGCTGGCGAGACGACGCCGCCCAGCGAGATTTGGGCCGCAGTGCACGATCTGCAGGCAGAACGGATCGGGCACGGCGTGAGCGCGGTGCAGGATCCGGAACTGCTGCGGCATCTCGCCGGCGAGGGCATCGTCGTGGAGGTGTGCCCGACGTCCAACATCCGCACCGGCGCGGTGAAGTCGCTGGACGAGCACCACTTGCCGCGGCTCGTGGAGGCCGGCGTGCCGGTGACGATCAGCACCGACGACCCCGGCATGTTCCACACCGACCTGGACCGCGAGTACCTGGTGTGTCATGAACGGTTCGGGTTCGGCCGCGACGAGCTCGCCGGCCTCGCACGGGCGGCGGTCCGGGCGTCGTTCGCGCCGGCCGAGTTGAAGGACCAGTTGCTGAAGGAGATCGACGCCCTATGAGTAGTGCGTGCGTGGTGACGACGACCGTCGACTCGGAAGAGGCCGCGGAGTCGCTGGCGAAGGGCATCGTCGAGGCACGGCTCGGCGCGTGCGTGCAGATCGTGCCGATTCGCAGCGTCTACCGGTGGGAGGGTGAGGTGCGCGTTGACGCGGAATGGCAGTGCGTCGTGAAGACCTCCGCCATCCGCGCCGACGAACTCGTTGAGCACATCAAGGCGCATCACACCTATGACGTACCCGAGGTCGTCGTCACCCCCGTGGCCGGAGGCAACGACGACTACCTCGCCTGGGTGTCAGAGGAGACTTCGTAGGTGACGCGGCAACGGCTCGGTGTGCAGAACGCCGAGCCGTTGTGTCGCCCTCGTCAGCGCCACGTACAGCTCGCTGGGCGACATGTGTTGCGGTTCGACGACGATGACGACGTCGAACTCCAGCCCCTTCGACGCACGCGGCGACATCCAACCGCCGCCGATGACAGCGATCGTGCGGCCGTCGCGCACATCGGCGTGCGCGTCGAGTTCGTCGCGCACGGCCGCCGATATATCAGTCACGCGGCGCGCCCACGGGCGGACGCCGGTCTTGCGCACCGACACGGGCGCCGACGCGTCGGGGTCGACGAGCTTCAGGACAGGCGTGGCGACGGCCATGATCTCGCCGGGCGTGCGGTAGTTGACCTCCAGCCGCCGGTAGGTGAACCGCTCGAACACCGAACCCCAGCTCCGGACACCACCCGCGGCCTGACGCTGGGCCAGGTCGCCCACGACGGTCATGGACCTGTTGGGGCACCGCCGCAGCAGTACGCGCCAGTCCATTGCGGACAGTTCCTGCGCCTCGTCGACGACGACGTGGCCGTATGTCCACGTACGGTCGGAGGCGGCTCGTTCGGCGAGAGAGCGGTGGTCGCGCATCTCATGCCGGACGGCCAGCACGTCTGCGTTGACGAAGTCGGTGACGATGTACTCGTCATCGTCCGCGCGTTCGTCGATCGAGAGGACGTCCATGACGCCGCGTGCGTATTCGAGCTGTTCCTCCTCCTCACGCTTTGCCGCGCGCACTGCGGCGCCGTCGGACCCGAGCAGTTCAGCGAGCTCGTCGAGCAGCGGCACATCGGACACCGTCCACGCTTCGGCGTTCTCCCGGTACAGCTCCGGCGCGCCGATCCGGAAGCACCGGCCCGCATACAGGTCGGCGAGCAGCTGTTCCGGCGTGAGCTGTGGCCACAACCGGTCGACGGCGTCGCGCAACGCCGTGCTGTGGCGCAACTCGTGGCGCACGTCCTCCTCGATCTCCGGCCAGTCGACGCCGATGAGCCGCAACGCCGGCGCGACGAGTTCCTCGGCGAGTGCGAGGAAGAAGTACTTGCGGGCGGCGTTGTGCGGTAGTCCGTAGTAGCGCGTCTTCTCTCGCGCGACGGCGGCGACGTGCGCGTCGAGCGGGACGACGACGTCCTCCAGCTCGATCTCGATGGGCTCGTCGGGAAGCTCCTGACGGTCGGCGACGGCGACTGCCAGCACATCCAGAACTGATATATCGCCTTTCAGTCGTTGCAACGACGGGGTGTCCTCGACGTCGGCGAAGACACCGGGGTAGAACTCGCCTGGCGTCGCGAACACAACGTCGGTCTCCCCCAGCGACGGCAGAACGTCGCCGACGTAGCGGAGGAAGCCGGTGTTCGGGCCGACGATCAGCACACCGTGCCGCGACAGGCGTTCACGACGCGTGTACAGCAGGTATGCCACCCGATGCAGGGCCACGGCGGTCTTGCCGGTACCCGGACCGCCCTCGATCACCAGTACGCCGGGGCCCGAGTAGCGGATGATCTCGTCCTGCTCGGCCTGGATGGTCGCGACGATGTCGCGCATAGTCGCGGTCCGCGGCGCGTTGAGGGCGTCGAGCAGTGCTGTCGTGTCGGTCAGCAGTTCGTCGTCGTGGAAATCGCGCAGCTCCCGGTCTCGAACGCGGAAGTGGCGCCGCAGCACCAGGCCTTCCGGGTTCGCGGCGGTCGCGGTGTAGAACGGCCGTGCTGCCGGTGCACGCCAGTCCAGCAACAGCGGTTCGAAGTCGTCGTCGAACAAGCCGACGCGTCCGATGTAAGTGCGTTCGCCTTTCTCCGAGTCGATGCGACCGAAGACCAGCCCCTCCTCCGCCGCGCGGTACTTCGCGACCTCCCTGGTCAGCACACCGACAGCGGCTTCGCGGTCCAGCCTCTGGGTGAGGTTGTCCCGCAGCGCGGCCGCCAGGTCAGCGGCCGCTTTGTTCCGTTCCTGATCGAGCTTTTCATACAGAGAGGTGATCCGTGCCTGTTCGCTCGCCAACACCTTGCCCCCTGTGATACAATAATTCTGTCTTCCCGGAAAATTCATTCCGAAAATACAAAGCCATTCTTTGTATCACAGATCAGCCGCGCACGGCACCCGTTGCCAGATCTGCGATAAAATTGCGCGCGCCGACGAGGAAGACGATCGGAAGCGGTATCACCGCAGGCACCGTTCCCGCTATCAGCATGCCGTTGTCGGTGTCGTGCGTGAGGTTGAGCTGGCCCAACGCGACCTGAAGCGCCACCCGGTCCGGGTCGACCAGGACGACCATCAGCCGCAGATAGTCGTCCACACGCTGATGAACGTGAAGATCCCGAGGAACGCGAGCGCAGGACGCACCACCGGCGGTCCGACGTGCCAGTCCAGCCGGAAGAATCCGCAGCCGTCGATCCGCGCCGCCTCCAGCAATTCGTCGTGCACCGCCTGAAATGTGCTGACGCAGCTAGTACTACAGCCGCAGGCCGTGATCTTTGAGTCGTCGCTGGTAGTGGCATTGCCGGGCGCGGTGTTGGTGGCGTCGTCGCCAGTGTGACCAGGCCTCGGTGTGTGAACGCGGGTGCGGGGTGAAG
>NZ_BAABBE010000052.1:0-32275 GCF_039537795.1 Lentzea roselyniae | reverse complement strand
CGGGATCAACGGTTCCAGCCGAGCCCACAGCTCGTCGGTCAGGACCTCCTCGCGCACGCCGTGATCTTGGAATGTCCTGTCCCGCAAGCAAAGCCGACACGCCAGCTCATTTTGAACTGATCACTAAGAGGACGCCGAGGGCCCGCCCCAAGCTGTTCGTCACAGCTCCAGCCACATGATCCGCAGACCCACCAGCCCCTGAGTCGGATGGCGGAACGCCCTGGGCGCGGTGCCGAGCGTGACGAAGCCGAGGCTCTCGTAGATGTTGATCGCCGCGGTGTTCGTGTCGACAACGGCGTTGAACTGGATGGCGGCGAACCCGCTGCGCCGCGCCCACTCGATCATGTCGGTGGTGAGGGCACGGCCGACACCCCTGCCGCGCGCTTCCTCGGCGACCATCAGGGTGCCGGAAGCGACGTGGTTGCCGGGGCCGCCCCGGTTCGCGTACATGTTCGCGGTGCCGAGCACCTGGTCGTCGCCGGCCACGACCACTCTCGCCGGTGCGGGCAGCAGCCACATCCGCCGGGCGTCGGGCTCGATCATGTCGGGATCGTAGGGGATGGTCTCCTGCTGGGTGATGACGTTCTGGATGATCGGCCAGATCTGCGGCCAGTCGTCCCCGCGGGCCTCACGAACGGTGGTGAGCATGTGGTCCTTCGTCTGCCAGGGCTTGGGTGATCTGGCGGGTGTTCTGCTCGGCGACGCGGGGGTTGACCGCGGCGTAGTGGACGTAGGCGTTCAGGCCGGTGGCCTGCGCCCAGCCACGGCCGCGCGTCCACCCTGAGCTCGCCGAAGTCGATGACGGCACTGAGCCGTCCCTCGGTCGTCAGCAGGTCGCCGGTGTGGAAGTCACTGTGGCGCCACACCGGATCCTGTTGTGGGACGGCGAGAGCCGCCTCCCACAACTCGGTCATCCGCGCTCGGTCGAACGGGACTTCCGCGATGGCCGACCGCGTCGCCGCGTCCCGTGTGGACACCGCCTTGCCGGCGTAGCGTCGATGTTCGGTGTCGCTCCGACGGACAAGCACAGCTCCCTGCGGGATGGACGATCAACGGCCGTGGCAGCCTGGCACCGTCCTGCAGTTCCATCAACCGGTTATCGAGGTGTCGTCACCCGAGCATCGTCCATCGCCCTTCGGAGACGACCTCGACGGAGCCGTCGACGACCTTGATGGCTGTCTGTTCGTCGATGGCGTAGGCAGGGACGCCGATGCCGGCGGCCCACCGCTCTGCGTCGGCCAGGGTGTTCGTGGGAAAGGCGTCCAGATGCGGGAAGATCGCGAAGTCGACGACTCCCAGGGTGCGGTCGTCCTGCGCAGAATGCCATTCGACGAAGTACTCACCGATCCTGGGCGTCATCACCATGCTTCCGGCACTCACACCCACCCAGACCGTGTCTGGCAGCGACGGCAGCAGGTCTGCCAGCCCGGACTCGCGCATCCAGTGGCACAGGTACGTCGCGTCGCCACCGTCGACCAGGAGCACGTCCGCGTCCCGGACCCAGGGGACCCATCGCTGCGCGCCGATGGTGGGCAGCGCGGTGAGCTCGAGGACGCCGAGCGATGCCCAGCCCAGGCCGGAGAAATGCCGCCACACCGGCTTGGCAGCTAGGAATTCCTGCACCGATGCCGGACCGCACATCGGGTGACCCCACTGGGCTGTCGGGACGCAGAGGGCGTGACACTCGGAGATCGGCTTGCCGAGAAGCTGCACGAGCGCCGTGTGGATGCTCGGGTTCGTGACGCCGCCTGACGTGAGCAAGAGCTTCACAGCTGCCTCCAAATCGTGCGCGGAAGGTGGATGTGTCTGCAGACTGCGGCCCGAGCTGGGACTCATCGCAGTTCGCGCATCCTGTTGGGAGTTCTTGAGGTTGCCAGGCGCGATCGTCTTCGGCGCCGACCGTCCTCGGCTTCGACTGGCGTCACGGCACGACTTGGAACTGCAACTCGGACTTCGGCTCCACCACCCCGCAGAGATCGCGACCGTATCGTCCCGAGGCACTCCGCGACCGCGTCCACGCGGCGATATTCGATCGCTGCCACCCGACCCTCTGCGGCAGCATGAGGAAGCCGAGGTGTCCGAAAGGGGGCGGATGATCGTGCCAGGATCGGAAAGACCTGTCCGCAAGAACGCAGTGCCGCTCGCCCTGCGCCTGTACGGAAAGGAATTGCGGCGCCACGGATTCATGTCCGTGGGCGCACTCGTGCTGCCCGCGCTGGGCGTCACGTGTCAGCTCTATCTCGCGCCGTTGGCGGTGGGCGGGCTCGTGGGGAAGCTTGCGGCTGGTGGCGACACGGGCCTCGGCACCGTCCTGCAGTACGTGCTGGCCTTCGGCGGTTTCATGCTGCTCTCGGAACTGTTGTGGCGCATCGGCCTGCACTGCCTCAACCGCGTGGACGGCCGCGGGATCGAGAACCTGTCCGCCCACGCGATGGACGAGCTGTTGGGGAAGGACGCGGCGTTCTTCCACGACAACTTCGCAGGTTCGCTCACCAAACGGGTGCTGAGCTTCGCGTTCCGCTTCGAGGACTTCGTGGACACGCTGGCGTTCAAGATCTTCGCCAACCTCATCCCGCTGGGTTTCGCCTGCGTCGTGCTGTGGAGCTACAACCCGGTGCTCGTCGCGGTGCTGGTCGGCCTGATCCTGGTCACGGGATGTGTGGTCGCGCCGCTCATCCGCCACCGCCAGCGGCTGGTCGACCAACGCGAGGCCGCCATCGCCCAGGTGTCCGGCCACGTCTCGGACACGCTCACGAACATGGAGACGGTGCGGGCGTTCGCCGCCGAGCGGCGCGAGGGCGCGGAGCACCGGACCCGTGCCGCCAAGCAGCGAACGCTGGCACTGCGGTCGTGGGACTACAACAACCTGCGCATCGACACCGTGATCGCGCCGCTGTCGGTGCTCACGAACGTGCTCGGCCTCGTGGTCGCGATCGGGGTCAGCGACGGGCTCGGCGTGGAGGCGATCGTGGTGACGTTCGCCTACTTCGGGAACGGGACGCGGATCATGTTCGAGTTCAACCAGATCTACCGGCAGGTGGAGAGTGCGCTCACCGAGGCAGCTCAGTTCACCGAACTGCTGCTCGACCCGCCGACCGTGCTCGACCCGAAGCACCCGGAACCGTTGCGCGTGAAGGACTCCCGGGTTCAGTTCGAGAACGTCGTGTTCACGCACGGCGGCGGCGAGCCGCTCTTCGACGGGCTCGACCTGGACATCCCGGCGGGCACGCGGATAGGGCTCGTCGGCCGCTCCGGCGGAGGCAAGACCACGCTCACCCGGCTGCTCCTGCGGCTGATGGACGTCGATCGGGGCCGCATCCTCATCGGCGGCCAGGACATCGCCCGCCTGAGTCAGGCCGACCTGCGCGGCCTGATCGGGTACGTGCCCCAGGACCCGGCCATGTTCCACCGGACGCTGCGCGAGAACATCGCGTTCGCACGGCCAGGTGCGACCGACGCCGAGATCCACCGCGCCGCGCATGCCGCGCACGTGACGGAGTTCGCGGACGCGCTGCCCGACGGGTTCGACACGATGGTCGGCGAACGCGGCATCAAACTGTCCGGCGGACAGCGGCAGCGGGTCGCGCTGGCACGCGCCATCCTGCGTGACGCGCCGATCCTGTTGTTGGACGAGGCGACCAGCGCGCTGGACTCGGAGAGCGAGGTGCTGGTCCAGGAGGCGCTGTGGCGGCTCATGGAGGGCCGCACCGCAATCGTCGTGGCACACCGGCTCAGCACGGTCGTGCGGATGGATCGGCTGATCGTGCTCGACCGGGGCCGGATCGTCGAACAGGGCACCCACGCGGAACTGCTCGACGTCGACGGGACGTACGCGAAGCTGTGGCGCCACCAGTCCGGCGGCTTCCTCGACGAGGCGGTCGGCACTCGTTGATCAGCCGCAGTTCTCACCACGTGACGGGGAGCGATTCCACGCCGTAGATCACCGAGGCGTCGTACATGCGCAGGTCACGGGTGGCTGGGCGGAGTGGGAACAGGCTTTTCAGCACCTCGTCCAGTTCGGTGCGGGCCAGGTGCTGGCCCAGGCACTGGTACGGGCCGAAGCCGAACGCCACATGGCCGCCACCGGGTGGGCGGCTCGCGTTGGCGGCGGGCAGCGAGACCACCACGCCGTCCCTCACACCGGCACGCCACCGATAGACGTGTCGGCAACCGCCACTCGGCGCGGGCCCGTTTGCACCACGCTCCAGCCTGGCCAGCAGGTCTTCCACCGAGCGGGACGGGTCGGTCAGGACGGCCGGGCCGATCATGCTCGACGTCGTCTGCACGCTCGCGGCCACCACCAGGCGCAGGTTCACCACGGCCTCGTCCTCGGTCAGCTCGCCGGACGCGACCAGCCTGCCCGTCAGGTCGTCGGCCGGACCGCGGCGGACCAGCGCCCGCAGCCTTGCCAGGAACGCTTCCTCCGCCGACTCCAGCGACGAGCGCGGGAACGTGCGGTCGTGCAGGTGCCGGGCCGCGGCGATCGTCGACGGCACCTCGGACTCCGGCACACCGATCAGACGCAGGATCACCGCCTGCGGCACCGTCAGCGCGACGGCCGGATCAGGTCGGTGCCGGGGCCCTGCGCTCGCAGATCGGCTACGGCGGAGGCCACGCACGACGCGATCAGGGGTCGCATCCGTTCCACCCGGTGCACCGGGAACTCGCCGGTGAACAGCCGCCGCACCCGCCGGTCCGCCGCCGTCCAGCCTGATCATCGAACCGTGGGTGCTCGCACCGCAATGGCCGGGGCCGGCCGGATAACCGGGCAGGCTCGGATCGGCCGAGAGCACCGGGTCGGACAACGCCTCCCGCGCGTCCTCCATCGAGTCACCAGCCAGGCGGCGGAGTTGTTCTCGGCGGCCACGCGCAGCGGTGGGCTGGTCGGTGCAGATCGGTGGCCACGCGGTACGGCTTGTGATCGCCCATCGCTGCCACTGCCTCACGCCACTTGTGGCAGCTCGGCTACCGAGTGCCTCGAGCACAGCGACCAGTTCCACGCAAACCTCACACGGGCATGTGAGGTGCCTCGTCGGCGTCACCATGCCGAGCCCGCGCCTTTCGCCGCCGTTTCCGGTCGAGCAGCCACATGACCGGCGAGGCGGAGAGCCCGTGCAGCAGGATGGACCCGATGATGACCAACCCGACGATCCTCCACACCGTGGCCTGATCGGAGAACTGGCCTTCCTGCAGAGCGTAGGTGACGTAGAACAGCGAGCCGACGCCCCGGACGCCGAAGAAGGCGATGACCGCTCGTTCTCGCGGTCCTGTTCTGCCCGCGACGAGCCCGATCCACCCGGTCAGCGGACGCACCAGCAACAGAATCACGCCGACGACCAGGATTTCGTGCCACCTGACACCCTCGAGCAGGCCGGTGGCGGCAGCGCCGCCGAGGAGGAAGACGATCAGCACCGTGAGCATGCGCTCGGCCTGTTCGACGTACCGGTGCAGAACCTGGTGGTAACCGTGGTGACGTTCGCTGGCCCTGACCGCGCAGGCGCACACGAAGACCGCGATGAACCCGTAGCCCTCGATCAGCTCGGCGATCCCGTAAGCGAGAAAGGTCGCGGCGAGGGCGACGAACCCTTCAGCGTGCTCGGCCAGACGCAACTTCTTCGACGGCGCCGAGAAGAACAGCTTCCCGAGCGCCCATCCGATCACCAGGCCGACGGCAACCCCGGAGACGAGCCGCCAGGCCACGTCCACGGCGAGCCAGTGCGCGAGCCATCCGGACGGCGCGGCGCCGGCGACGCTGATCGCGATGGCGGCGTAGGTGAACGGGAAGGCGAGTCCGTCGTTGAGGCCGGCTTCGGAGGTGAGCGCGAACCGCGCCTCGTCCTCGTCGGACTCCGGGTTCTCCGCGGGTTCGGCGACCTGGACCTCGCTCGCGAGCACGGGGTCGGTCGGAGCGAGGGCGGCCGCGAGGAGAACGGAGGCCCCGACGCCGAGGCCGAGCGCGCCCCAGCCGAGCAGGCCGACGGCGAGGATGGACAGCGGCATGGTGATGGCGAGCAGGCGCCAGGTGCTCGCCCAGCCGCGCAGACTGACCGCGCGGTTCAACGCGAGGCCGGCTCCCATCAACGAGATGATCACGCAGATCTCGGTCACGTGGAGCAGCACGCTGCTGTGCTGCACGGGGTCGGGATCGGGCAGCGGCTCGACCACGGAGAAGGTCAGGGCGCCCGCGCCCAGGAAGAGCATCGGCATGGAGATCGGCGCGCGGTCGAGCAACCGCGGCAGGAGAGCGGCGGCCAGCGTCGCGAGGCCTGCGCCGGTGTACAACAAGGGCCCTGGATCCACGGCGCGCCTTCCGCTCGAACCTCGAACGGACCAGATACCCACTTGACCGGGGTGGCGAAACAGCACTCGCCCCGCCGTCAGGTACTTCACCGGGGACCTGTCAGACATCGGGATGGCCGCGTTCGTGGACAGGTGTGGCATGCGCGCGGCCGCCGAGATCGGCGTTTCACGAGGTGTTGAGCATGCCGGAGGTGCGGGTGATGCTGCGGAGGGCCACATGGCATCGAGCACCTCGTCCAGACGCGACGGGTCACTGCCCGGCGGGCGGAACGCCCGCCGAACCGAGCAGGACCTCATCGGCGCCATCTCTCCACAGTGGACTATATGAGCGGATGGCATCACTCCCAGAACACTTGGAGCGCCTCGGATGTCAGCTGAGACAGGCCGTGGGTGGCGCAGTCCGTGTTGGGGTGAACCACCGGATAGGCGTTGGCGGTGTCGCCGGCAAGGGGGCCGTGGGTGAAGTAGGCGCTGATCGTGATCCGTCCTGCGGACGGGTCGGTGTTGACGGTGATGTCGAACTTGCTCTTCTCGCCGGTGTTCCAGGTCAGCACGGCCTGTTCGGTGATGGTCATGACGGGTGCGCAGTGGTCGCCGAAGTGGCGGGTCGCTGTTCCCGTCCCGGTGCGTACGCCTGATTTCAAGCGGGTGTACTTCCCGTTGGGTGACTGGCAGTTGACGAGTCCACCGCCGACCCTGGCGTCGGCGGTGGTGTTCGTCGGGGTCAGCGGCGGGGTGAAGTCGAACTGGAAGTTGCCGGTGCAGGTCAGGTCTCCGGTCTCCGCCTGTGCCGGGTGGACCACGGCAACGGTCAGCAACGAGGCCAAGGCGAGCATGCGAGCTGGTTTCTTCATCACGGGTTCTTCTTCTACTGGGTCCGTCATGCGGTGGAGTGCCGCCAGCCGAGCGAAACATCTGCACGAATCGGTGATTCGACACGCTCAACGAGGATGGTCCCGCCGTGTGTGCGGCAACTGGCCGACATGCAGCACAGGCGTCACCCACACCAGCATCCTCGCCGTGGTGTTCACCCGCGAATGCAGTTTGATCACCAATGCCCACCAGCCCAGATTCAGCTCAGGCAGTCACAGCCGACTTCGACACCCGCCCAATGCGCGGCCTGACGTTCAGTCCGTTTCGGACACTCCGTCGAACGTGCACACGAGACCACCCACCTCGTCTTGCCACACTCGGCCGCGGACGCCGTAGACCTCGCGCAGCAGTGCGGCGTCGACCACGTCCTGCGGGACGCCCTCGGCGTGCACTCGTCCGTCCCGCAGCGCCACGACGCGGTCGGAGTAGCGGACTGCCTGGGTGAGGTCGTGCAGCACCGCGACAACGGTGAGCGAGCGCTCGTGTTGCAGCCGCCGGACGAGGTCGAGGACCTCCAGCTGATGCCGGACGTCCAGGTAGGTGGTCGGCTCGTCCAGCAGCAGCACCGGTGCGTCCTGGGCCAGCGCCAGCGCGAGCCGGACCCGTTGCCGCTGCCCGCCGGAGAGCTGGCCCACCGGGCTGTCCGCCCAGTCCTGGGTTCCGGTGTCCCGCAACGCCGCGCGCACCTCGTCGTCGTCCGCCTCGGTCAGCATTCCGAGCGGACCCCTTGCGGCGTAACGACCTTGACGCACGAGCTGGCGCACGGTCAGGCCGCTCAACGGTGGCATCGTCTGGGGCAACAGCGCGATTCGTCGTGCGACTGCGCGGCGCCGCAGGTGCGCGAGTTGTTCCCCGTCGACCAGCACCCGGCCCTGGTCCGGTGTGTGCAGGCCGGCCAGCACCCGCAGCATCGTCGTCTTGCCACTGCCGTTGCACCCGAGCAGCGTGACCCACTCCCCGCCGCGCACCACGACGTCCACGTCGCGCAGGACCACCTTGCTGCCGAACCCGGCCCACACGCCTTCGGCGCGCAACTCGCTCACTCGGCCCCTCCCGTGATCGACGATGAACTCCGGCGGGCAAGAGCGATCAGCACCGCCGCTCCGGCGAGTGCGGTGACCGCGCCCGCGGGAAGACCCGCCTCGGCCCTGCCGATCGCGGTGGTGACGAGCTGGGCCGCGGTGTCGGCCAGCGCGAGCACACCCGCGCCGATCAGGGCGGCGGCAGGTACCAGAAAACGGTGTGCCGCACCGGTGAGCCAGCGCGCCGCGTGCGGTGCGAGCAGACCGATGAACGCGGTGGCACCCACTGCCGCCACGGCCGCCGACGTGGCGAGCGCCGCCAGCGCCAGCACCACGTTGCGCCACGGCGCGACGGCCAGCCCGACGGCCAGTGCGTGGTCGTCGTCCACGGCCACGACGTCCAGCACCCCGGCGATCGCGACCGACGCCACGAGCACCACGGTGAGCACCGGCCACAGCGGCGCCAGGTGCTCCCACGTCCGGCCCACGAGCGAACCGAGCAGCCACCGCGTCACCGCACCGGCGAGCTGCGGCCGGGCGGTGAGCAGGACCAGCGTCAACCCGGCGAGCACAGCGGACACGACCACCCCGACGACGGCGAGTCTCATCGCGTCCCCGCCGAGCCTGCTGGCGAGCACCCACAGCACACCGCCTCCGACGACGCCGCCGACGAGCGCGGCGGCGGCCATGAACGGAGCGGTGGCCGCGACGCCACCCGCCACGGACGCGCTGACCGCACCCAGCACCGCACCCGACCCGACACCGGTGATCTCCGGCGCTGCCAAGGGATTGCGCAGCACACACTGCAGCAAGGCGCCCGCCACACCCAGGCACGCACCAGCGCACAGCGCGACCAGGACCCGCGGCACCCGCAGCTCGACGATCACCGAGTACGCGTGACCATCGCCTCCGAACAACGCGGCCGCCGTGTCCACCGGCGACAGTGAAGAGCCGGTCGCGAGCTGCGCGAGTGCGCACACCGCGACCACGGGTACGAGCAGCACCAGGGCAGGCCATCTCCAGCCGATCACGACGAGCTCCTTGCCGTACGGGTGCCGCGCAGGATCAGGCCGAGACCGATGACGACGGCGACGAGCGCGGTCAGCCCGCCGACCGGTAGTTCCACCGGGTGCAGGACGGTCCGAGCGGCCACGTCCGCGACGACCACCACCAACGCGCCGAGCACCGCGGACCACGCCAGCCGCTCCACCGCATTCGTGTTCGGCCGCCAGGCCTGGGCGATGCGGACCGCGAAGAACCCGACCCAGGCGATGGGACCGCACGGCCCGGCCACCACCGCGACGAGCAACGACGCCACGGCCAGCACGGCGGTCCGCGCGGCACCGGTGCGCAGCCCCAGTGCGGACGCGGTGTCGTCACCCAGCCGCAGCAGGTTCACCGCGGGCAGGACCACCACGGCGGCCGCCATCGCCACCACCGTTCCCAGCGCTGCTGAACCCACTGCCTGCCAGGTGGTACCGGTGAGCGAACCGAGCAGGTAACGCACCAGCACGCCCTGTTCCCGCGCGTCCACGAGGGCACCGGCCGCGATCATGATCGCCTGGCAGGCCGCACTGACCGCCGCGCCGATCAAAAGCACCGCGGCGGGGCTCGTAGCACCTCGGACGGCGAGCAGCGTGGCGAATCCGCCCACCGCCGCACCGAGCAACGCCGGCACCACAGGAGCACCCGGCACGGAGACGCCGAGCGCGACGCAGACACCGACCGCGGCGCCGGCGCCGCTGGACACACCCAGCAGTTCCGGCACCGCCAACGGGTTGCGCAGCGCTTCCTGCAACAACATGCCCGCCGCCCCCAGGCACGCGCCGGCGATCACGCCGAGCACCAGCCGCGGTGCCCGCACGTGCGCCACGATGACGTGCTCCAGCCCGTCCGCCGCGGACAGCGCCGGCCACAGCCGGTTCACCCCGACGAACGGCTGCCCCAGCATCAGCGCGGCCGCCGCGATCGCCAGCACCAGCGCGGCGGCCGCCGCCACGCGAGCTGTCACGCGGGAACCTTCTCCAGCGCCTCGTCGATGATCGCCGCCATGCTCCGCGTGCCACGCCCGGATCCCCACAGCTTCGCGTGCATCTCGTGCACGCGCTGCTGCTTCACCGCCGGGATCTGCTGCCACACCGGGTTGTCGGCCAGTTGCGCGCTGAGCGTCCGGTCCTTCGCCGAGAACAGCAACGAGTACACGAACACGACGTCGGGTTGGCGCGCGAGCAGCTCTTCGACGTTGTAGTTGCTCGCCGTCGCGACATCGCCGCCCTTGCCGGGGAACGGGTAGTCGAACAGCTTCGCGAGCAGGTCGCCCTTCAGCGAGGCCGTCGTGTCCACTCCGATGGAGTCCACGCTGCCGTACATCAGCAGCACCTTCTTGCCGGCCTGTCCGCTGGCGCGAGTGCGCTCGACCGCATCCGCGAGCTTGCCGCGGAACTTCTCCTCGGCCGACCGTGCCTGCTCCACCCTTCCCGTGAGCGCGCCCAGCGCACGCAGGTAGCCGACCGACTGCTCCCACGTCACCGGGTCGGGCGTCCACAGGGGAGCAAAGCGCTCGATCGCCTCCCGCAGGGGGTCGTGCACGCCGGGAAGCCCGATCACGAGGTCCGGCCGCATCGACGCGATGGCCTCGACGTCCTCACTGCCGAACGTGCCGGGCACCACCGGTACCGCCGCACCCGTCTGTTCGCCGAGCAGTGCCGGGTGCTTGATCAACGCCGGATTGCTCGTGCCGACCGGCGTGAGCCCCAGCGTGGTCACGATGTCGTCGCACAGTCCGTTCAGGCAGACGATGCGCTCCGGCTGCTTGCTGACGGTGATCTTCCGCCCAGTCGGGTCGGTGACGGTCAGCGACGGCTCCAGCGGGGCCACCGCGCGGTCGATCGACGGCCGGGAGGAGCCGCTGGACGAGGGCGTACCGCTGTCCGCGGGCGCGGTGGAACAGGCCGTGGCGGCAGCCGCGACGGCGAGGAACAGGACGGCTCTGCGGACAGCAAGGCTTGGACGGGACATGCGCGCCTCTCACTCGGGACGGGTGGTCACCCGGCCGGGACTGCTCGCACCCGGCTGTGGAGATGATTATCATGTGCACATGGGTTGGCGCACCCCGGTTACCGCGCTGTCCGGTTTTCTCGGCTCTGGCTCGAACCTGCGCACGGCGCGTCGCGCTGCGCGGCGCGTGGTGACCGGCGAGGAACTCGCGCGTGTGGCCGCCTCGGGCGGCTGGCACCCGCGACGACGTCGTGCTGCACCGCCGCTACGTCGCCGACATCGCCGAGAGCACCAGGGCCGCCCTGTCCACAGTGGACCCGACTCCGTTGTACGCGAAGTACGGTCACAACACCCAGGCCGCGGTCGAGGTGTACCTCGACGCGGCGTCCGAGCAGGCTTCCGCGCCCGTCGCCGAGAAGTCATCCTCGAGTCGCTCCGCCTCGATGGTGCCGGGCTGCAGATCCACCCCTGACCGCGTCAGGTCCGCCGGCTGGGCGGCACGTACTCGAACGTCGGGCCCGCTGTCGCCGTCCCGTCCTCCAGCGGCGTCGCCATCAGTGCCTGGGCCTGGGCCTTCACCTGGTACATCGTGCCCACGGTGGCGCCGAGCCGTGCGGGTTCGCCGTTGAACGCCTCCTCCAGCTGCTGCAACAGCAGGCAGTAGGTGACGTTGAACCGCTCCTGGGCCACGCGGATCTCGCTGCCCTCCGGGTGGTCGGTCGTGCGGGGGTTCGGCCGCATGGGCATGACCGCGTCGAAGTCGACCACGATCGGCTCGCCGGTCGGACCGGACTGCGGCGTGTCACCGGTCTGGTAGCGACGGCCGTGCTTGAGCTCCTGGAACCGGTAGTAGTGCGCTACCTCGTCCCGTTCGGGGTGGAAGACGTCGCGGTCGCCGTCCCAGACGTCGGTGCGCGCGGCTCCCTCGCCCTGCTCGGTGATCTCGGTCAGCGCCGCCAGCGCGGACTTCAGGTCGTGCACCGGGATGACCGCGCCGCCTCCGCCGCGCAGGTGGAACTCGCCGACCTGCCGGGCAGGGTCGCCGGTGAAGACGGCGTCCTCGCCCAGTTCGTCGCACAGCCTGCGGATCCCCGCCTCGATGGCGGCGTAGAACTGCCCGATCGTCTCGTACTCGTTCGCTTCGGGTGGTGCACCCACCGGAGCGGGCTGCTCGATCCGGGAGAACAGCTCCAGGGCCTCCGGGCCGAACGGGACGAGCTGAACCTGGAGGGACCGGTCGCCGTGTGGCAACGGGTGCGGGTACGGCGGAAGCAGCTCAGGGATGTCGAGCCTGGGCTCACCGCCGACCGCGTTGAGCAGGTTCGCCGCGAGCGCCAGGTGCAGCATCTCCTCCGCGAGCACGCTGCCGACCACCTGCACGGCCTCGGCGTTGCGGCCAGGGTCCAGCGAGTACAGCGCACACAGGTACGGAGGGATGGTCGCGTGCTCCAGCTCGATCGCCCACTGCAGGTGGCGTCGGAGATCCTCGACGGTCTCGATCGCACCACCCGAGGGCCGCAGCTCGACCACGACGCGGTAGGAGGCGGGTTCCGAGGTGATGTGCAGACCGGGATCGTCGAACATGCGCTGCAGCGAGGCACGCCACTCGGCGTTGACGACGGCCCTGTCCAGATCGGTCCCCGAGCTCCACTCCGCGATGTGCACGAACCGCACGTCCGGTCCGTCGGCGAGTGGCCTGTGCAGGCGGGAGCGCACGAAGCCGGGCTGGGCAGACATGATCCGCGCGTTTTCGCGGTACACGTCGACGAAGTGCTCGGCCTCGTCGGCCGGCACGGTGTAGTTCTTGATCACGACGACCGGCTCGCTGGTGCCGGTGCTCGATTCCAGGGATTGACTCACGTCAAAGAAGACCGGACAGGCCCCGGGCTTGTGACAGCCGTGGCGCGCCGACCAGGACAGCCGCGATCACGATGACGGCATCGGAGCGGGCCGACGGTGTTCAGCTCGTCGACACCGGCCCACCCCTGTTGCGTTCGATCGCTTGGTCACCACCGCGGCCCTGTTGCTCGCGGTCAGCCTGCCGGCCTTCGGCACCAGCGGAGTCAGCTTCGTCCAGCTGTTCGGCATCGGTACCGGACTCGCGATCCTGATGGATGCCACGCTGATCCGCGGCGTTCTCGTACCGGTCGGCATGCGGCTGCTGGGCGGCGCCGCGTGGTGGGCACCCCGGCCGTTGCGCCGCCTGCACGACCGGATCGGGATCGAGGAGTCCGAGCTCGTGCGCTCCTGAAGGGGTCTCGTCGAGTTTCGAGCTCGACCAGACCGCGGCGAAAACCAGGTTCCGCGCCGGGCCGGCTGGAAATGGAGTCCTCGGTGGGTTGATCAACGGGTACGAACCGGTGTCATCGCCACCGATACAGTTCGGACGTGAACCAACCGATTCCGTTCGCCGACACCAACTTCAAGCTGGCCGTCGTGCAAGAGCTGATGTACAACCAGGAGCTCTTGCCGAAGTTCGACCTGCGCGAGTACGCCGCCGAGCAGGGCTTCACCTACGACGACTGGAGCTTCGAGGCGGTGCCCGAGGCTCTGGCCTACTTCGAGGCCCTCGAGATCCCCTTCGAGCTCGCGGAGAAGATCACCGAGATCGTGATGGACGGTGGCAACGAGATCTACCGCGAGATCGCGCCGAGGTGGGACGGCGAGGACGCGCTGTTCGACGTCGACGAGTTTGCCGACCTGCAGCACTTTCCCAACCTGAAGTCGATGACACTGTTCTACACGGGCGACGAGGGCGCGCTGGAGGCGGTGCGTGCCCGCGGAATCGAGGCGGACTGGGCCTGAACGGCCGCTACTGCAGGCTGAGCAGTGGGGGAGCAGGGTGGGCGAGGCTCCCGTGGAGTGCCACAAGTCGGCAATGGGGTCTGACCTTGTGCCGCTCGCCTGTGGCGCGCTCTCCCACCAGGTCGGCCCGGTACGGCGGGCACGGCGTTCGAGACTTCGCCATCCGCGAGCTGTGATCCACGGTGACGTCGTCGTCCTCGGTCGCCCGTCACCGCTCAGCGCACCGACTGGGGGAACCTCAGCACGTGGTCCGGGTCGTAGCGGCGGGCCACGGCACGCAACCGGCGCAGGTTGTGCCGGTACGACGTCTGCGCCCAGTCCTCCGGCAACGGGTCCAGGTAGTTGATGTACGTGCCGGTGCCGACCAGGCGCGCCAACGCCTTCTGCGCCTGGTCCACCTCGCGCGTGACCTGGTCGGGCGGCAGGGTGCCCACAGAGCCGAAGGGCTCGATGGACGTCGGCGCGCCGCGGTGCGGATAGGCCGTGTCCGTCGGCGTCCGCCGGTCGATCGCTCCACCGAGCGCGCCCAGGATCAGCAGCGCGCTGTCCATGCCGCGCACCGTGTCCGCGACCGCCGCCGGGTCGTGCCACCGGTCCACGATCCGTGACGACGCGCGGAACGCGTTGCGGGTCGGCTGGCCACCGGTCATGATCGCCGTCGCGGTCGGGTAGTCGACCTCGGCGTGTTCGACCGGTGCGTCCACGCCGGCCGCGTCGAGCAGGCGGGCGAGTTCCGCGAGCACCACGCCCTCGCGTCCGACACCGCAGCCGAACACGTCCACCGCGCCGTTCGGCATGACCACGCAGGAGGTGGACACCTCCTCGGGCAGCGCCACGCTCCACGGCTGCCAGCCGCCGAGCACCTCGGCCGCCGACCCGGCCGGGAACCGGACGCGGAACACGGTCAGCACCTCCGGCATCGGCGCGGTGGCGAACTCGAACGAGGTGACCACCCCGAAGTTGCCGCCACCACCGCCGCGCAACGCCCAGAACAGTTCGGACTCGCAGGCCTCCGACGCGGTGACCACCCGGCTGTCCACCGTGACCATCCTGGCGGCACGCAGCCTGTCGCAGACGAGGCCGTACGTGCGCTGCGTCCAGCCGAGACCCCCGCCGAGGGTGAACCCCGCGATGCCGACGGACTGGCAGTTGCCCAGCGGCAGGCACCGCCCGGCGGCGGTGAGCGCCCAGTAGACCTGGCCGAGGCGTGCACCCGCGCCAACCACGGCGGTGCCGTCGGACCGCACCTCCACCCCGGACATTCGCGTGAGGTCGACCACCAGGCCGTCGTGCGGGGTGGAGTAGGCGGCGTAGCTGTGCCCGCCGCCGCGGGCAGCCACCCGGACGCCGGATCGGCGTGCCTCCTCCAGACAGTGCTGCACGTCCTGCGGCCGCACGCACCGGGCGATCGCGGCAGGCCGATGATGGTCGAACAGCGAGTTGAACGGCAGCCGCGCGGTGTCGTAGCCGTCATCACCGGGCAACAGGAGTTCACCGTCCAGGCGAGCGCGCAACCGCGCCCACCGCGGTGGGCGCGCGGCCGCGACTCCCTCACCGCTCACACCCGCCGCACGTGAGGCCACCGCGGCGCCCACCCACCGCAACACGTCCCGCCGCGAAACCGCCACACCGCCCCCGTCCCTCGGTCCTGCGTGCAATCCAACAAGGGATCCGGCCAAGGCAAATCCGCTGTTCGGTGGCCGTCGGCCGCGGTGAGCCGTACGGCTTCCAGTTCGAGAGACTCGATGTGGGCCGGTAGCACCGGTCGAGTTCGCTCCCGTCAGCCCTGCTGTCGTGGAAGAAGCTTCGTCAACATCTGCTGAAGCTCCACGACAGCCGGAGGGACGACACTGCCACCGTGCACAAAGGAGGTTCGTCGCAGCCCGAGCTCCTGGACGGTCGGGCGAGGTTCGACGGCGAACCGGGTGTCGACGGCAGAGTGGGTGGTGAGGGTGCAGCCCAATCCTTCTGCGACCAGGCCGTGGATCATGTTCAGGTCGTCGGTGCGCATGAGGACTTTCGGCTGGAATCCGAGCAGGTGACACGCGCGGCGCAGCACACGGTCAGAGGCTTCGTTCTCGTCTCGGCTGCAGACCCAATCGGCGTCGGCGAGCTCGGCCAGGTCTACCTCGGGGAGATCCGCGTAGGGGCTGTCGCGGGCGACGAGCACCCTGTAGTCCTCTTCCAGCAGCACCGTGAGCTCGAGTTCGGGGGAGGTGAAGGCTGGGTCGTCGGCGGAGTCGTAGATCAGACCCGCGTGCAGGTCTCCGGCGTGCAGGAGCTCGACCACGTCGGTGGGTTCGGCTTCGACCACTTCGACCTTCACGTGCATCCGTGCACTCAACTGCCGGATGGCACGGGGCAGCAGTTGCGACCCTATTGACGCGAATGTGCCGACCCGGATGGTGGCCAGCCCGAGATCGCGCTGCGTTGTGACGAGGCGTTCAGCCTGGTCGAGCCGGATCAGGATCTGTTCGGCCTCGGCGACGAAGACCGTGCCGAGCGGAGTGAGCCGTGCACCGCTGCGGTCGCGCTCGACGAGCCGAGCCTTGAAGTGCCGTTCGAGCGCCGCGAGGTGGTGGGCGATGGTCGGAACGCCGTACCCCAGCGCCCGCGCGGCCGCGGTGAGCGATCCGTGGTCCCGGATGGCGACGAGGACCCGGAGCTGCTGAGGCTGGATCACCTCATAGATTCTATGAGGCTGTCCCTGATTTCGTGCTATATCTGCGTGGTCGAACGATCGCTACGTTCAGCGTCGTGAACCGAACGTACGGGCCCGGTGCCGGCTTGACGCCTGCGGAAACACGCGTCCTCAACGCCATTGACGAGCAAGCTCTTGTCGGTGAACTGGTCGCGATGATCCGCGTCCCGAGCGTCACCGGCAGCGACGCCGAGTCCGATCTGCAGCACTGGCACACCAGCCGGCTCACCACGCTTGGCTTCGACGTCGACACGTGGAAGCTCGATCTCGACGACCTCGCTGACCACCCGGACCACCCCGGCACCGAGGCGGCCCGCACCGAGGGTTACGGGGTTGTGGGCGTTCTGGGACCGCCTGGCATCCCGGCGCTCGTGCTGCAGGGGCACGTCGACGTGGTTCCGACCGGCGACCTCGACAACTGGGTCGATCGTGACCCGTGGAGCGGCGCGATCAAGCAGAACGTCGTCCACGGTCGCGGTGCCTGTGACATGAAGGCCGGCGCGGCAGCGAACCTCGCCATCGCCCGAGCGCTCGTCGCGTCCGGTGTGAAGCTGGAGCGGCCGTTCGCACTCCACGCGGTGATCAGTGAAGAGGACGGCGGCATCGGCGCATTCGCGACCATGCTGCGCGGCCACACGGGCGAGGCAGCGGTGATCACCGAGCCCACCAGCGGCAACGTCGTGGTTGCCAATGCTGGAGCTCTGACCTTCGCTCTGCGCGTGCACGGCCACGCCACCCACGGAAGCTCGAGGCTCGCGGGCCACAGCGCTCTCGACGCGTTCCTGCCTGTCCACGCCGCGATCGCCGAGCTCGAACGGGAACGCAACGCGCACCCGGACGCACTGTTCGACGGCAACGTCCTGCCCTACCCCATCTCGATCGGCACCGTCCGAGCGGGCGACTGGGCGAGCAGCGTTCCCGATCTCCTCATCGCCGAAGGACGGCTCGGCGTCCAGCTCGACGAACCGCCGGCCGAAGCACGGGCCGCGCTGGAACGAGCGGTCGCCGACGCCTGCTCGCGAGACCCGTGGCTGCGTGATCACCCCGTGGAGGTCACCTGGCCGGGCGGGCAGTTCGCCAGCGGGCGCATTGACACCGGGCACCCGTTGGTGGACGAGGTGGTCGACTCGATCCGGGTTGCGGAGGGACGTGACGCCAGCCTCGTCGGAGCGCCATACGGCAGCGATCTGCGCCACTACACCGGTATCGGTGGCATCCCCACTCTCCACTATGGACCGGGTGATGTCCGCCTGGCGCACGGACCGCGGGAGCGGGTGGACATCGACGAACTGCTGCGGGCCACGCGTACCCTCGCCGTACTCACGGCGCGCCGCTGCGGCGTGCACCTGTAGTTCACGGTCGCTTCGGTGTGGATTGCGCACACATCGACGGCCGGGTGGGGCTGCAGCGGTGGACGGGTGGCCGCCTACTCGTGACAGGACTGGGGAACGTCCCGACGGTGGTCCATGCCTGGTTCGGATGGTTCTCGGGAGGATGGACCGCAGACGGGCCAATGTGGATGTTCTTGGCCAGTACGAAATCCCCAGCGCATGGTCATAGCCGTCGAGCTGGTGCACCCACCGCTTGCCCCCCACATACGGCACTTCGCAGACGCAGTTCGTGCGCCACCCACACCGAGGCCGCTACTTGCGCACGCCGGTCGCGCTGAACTCCAACGCCGATGGTCGCGCTGCGCCCGTCGGATCGGCGCAGGCAGGCGGTGAGGTTCGGCCGGTGGCCAAGGCTGAGCGCGGCGGCGCGAATCCGTTCGACGACCTCGGGACCGGCACCGGGCAGGTCGTTGATCCTCATCCCGGGTAACGCTTGCGTAACGGCGGCTTGTCGTGACCTGAACCACGAAGCTAGCGTCAACGATGACGTAATGAAGCCGCCGTGTCTCTGAATGATCCTGGTGGATCTCATAGGCGTGGCAATTCTGCTGCCATGCGCGTGACAAGCAATCAGAACGGAACCTTCGCGGCTCTGGCTGCGCGTTACGTCAACGTTGACGTAAGGGGGAATGAACGGACGGGCGCGCGGAGTCCTCTCCTGATCAGCCACAACATGGCGCACGTCTTCGAGATCGCCGATCGCATCCACGTCCAGCGCCTCGGCGCAAGGCCGTCGTCGACCTGAAGACCATCTCGATGTCCGACGCGGTGGCGATCATGACCGGAGTGACGGAGCCGCCCGACCAGACCGCCTGACGGTTTTCCCCTTGCCGCAACGCCTTCACCGGACGTTGCGCGGACGAGCACGCCCTCTAGGAGGTGTCATGAGACGACGTCGCCTCATCAGCCTGCTGACCGTCGCTGCCCTGGTCGGGGCGGTACCGGTCGCACAGGCCGAGCCGCCGTTCATCGAGCCCCACCGACCGCAGTTCCACTACACACCGGCGAAGAACTGGATGAACGACCCCAACGGGCTCGTCTACCACAAGGGGGAGTACCACCTCTTCTACCAGTACAACCCGGAGGGAAACACCTGGGGCAACATGTCCTGGGGCCACGCGGTGAGTCCTGATCTGGTGCACTGGCGCGAACTTCCGCTCGCTCTCCCGCACGACGACAACGAGATGGTGTTCTCCGGCAGTGCCGTCGTCGACCACGGCAACACGTCCGGGTTCGGCACGCCGGGGAACCCGGCCATGGTCGCGATCTACACCACTCACTCCAAGCTGAACGGCCGGCAGGCGCAGTCCTTGGCCCACAGCACCGACAACGGCCGCACGTGGACCAAGTACGCGGGCAACCCGGTGCTCGACATCGGCTCCACGGAGTTCCGTGATCCGAAGGTCCAGTGGCAGGCAGGGCGCTGGCTGATGACGGTCGCACTGTCCACAGAGCACAAAGTCCGCCTCTACTCCTCGCCCGACCTCAAGACCTGGACACACCTCAGCGATTTCGGCCCGCAGGGCGCGGTCGGTGGCGTGTGGGAGTGCCCGGACCTCTTCCCGCTCCGAGTCGACGGGGACCCCCGCAAGACGAAGTGGGTTCTCGTGGTCAGCATCAACCCCGGTGGCATTGCGGGTGGTTCGGCCGCGCAGTACTTCGTCGGGGACTTCGACGGCACTCGATTCATCCCTGACGACGACGGTGGTTACACACCGCCCAGGGGCGTGGTGATGCAGGATTTCGAGTCGTCCTACGGCGGCTGGATCACCACCGGCAGCGCGTTTGGCAGTGCACCGGCCACAGGCGCACTGCCGGGACAGCTCCCCGTCAGCGGTGTCGAGGGAACTGGGTACGCCAACAGCTTTCACGGAGGCGACGGATCGACCGGGACCCTGACCTCACCACCGTTCGAGGTGGACGAGGCCTACCTCAACTTCAAGATCGGCGGTGGCAAGCACCCCCACGACCCGGCGGCCTCGACCGACGACCCGCCGGCGGCAAGCCAGGTCCTCGCTGATTTCGAAGGCGGCTCCTACGGGACCTGGATCGCCACCGGTGAGGCATTCGGTGCCGCCCCCGCAACCGGCACACTGCCAGGCCAGCAGCAGGTGTCGGGGTGGCAGGGGAGCGGTCTGGTCAACTCCTTCCTGAACGGCGATGGGACCACCGGCACACTCACCTCGCCCGAGTTCACCATCTCCTCGCCGTACTTGAACTTCCTCGTCGGTGGCGGCAACCACCCGGAGGGCTCCGCAGCACCCACCGCCGTGCGGCTGGTCGTGGACGGGAAGGTCGTGCGCAGCGCCACCGGCAAGGACTCCGAGGCCCTGGACTGGGCATCGTGGGACGTGCGCGATCTCGCCGGCAAGGCGGCCCGCCTGGAAGTCGTGGACGACAACACCGGCGGCTGGGGACACATCCTCGTCGACCACGTGGTCCTCGCCCAGACGCCCGCCAAGCCGCGCTCCACCGAGACGACGGTCAACCTCGTGATCGACGGGAAGGTCGTGCGCACCGCCACGGGGGCGGACAGCGAGACCCTTGACTGGGCCTCTTTCGACCTGCGTGAGTACCGTGGCAAGCAAGCACGCATCTCGCTGGTGGACAGGAACACAGCCGGGTGGGGTCACGTGCTCGCCGACCGGTTCACCCTCGCCGACGCACCGGCCAGGTCCACAGTGGAACGGGCGGACTGGGTGGACTTCGGCAAGGACTACTACGCCCCCGTGTCTTGGGAGAACGTCCCTGACGGCAAGCGCTACGCCATCGGCTGGATGAACAACTGGCAGTACGCCGGGAACACCCCGACCTCGCCGTGGCGCAGTGCGCAGAGCGTGTCCAGGCAGCTGGGACTGCGCACTGTTGGCGATGAGGTCAAGCTCGTTCAGGAACCGGTGCGTGCTCTCGACAGGCTCCACCAGGGCCCACCGGTCTTCGTGCACGGCAGCACCGTCCGCGAGGGCTCGCGGTCACTGGGCAGGCGCGCCGAAGGACAGGCCCTGGACATCGAGGCGACCTTCTCCGTGATGGACGCCGACCGCTTCGGACTGAAGGTGCACAGCGGCCCCGGGCAGGAGACGGTGATCGGCTACGACGCCACTCGCCGTGAACTGTACGTGGATCGCACGCGGTCCGGGCGCGTCGACTTCAGCCCTGACTTCCCGGCCGTGCAACGCGCACCGCTCACCGTCGTGAACGGAAAGGTGACGCTTCGCGTGCTGGTGGATCGCTCATCGGTCGAGGTCTTCGGCGGCATGGGCCAAGCCGTGATCACCGGCCTCGTCTTCCCCGATGCGGACAGCGACGAGGTGAAGGTCTTCTCCGAGGGCGGCAATGCCCGAATCGACCGTCTGACCCTGTGGCACATGGGTTCCTACCGACGCTGATCGCTCGCGGTGGCGGACCCTGTTCCGCCACCGCTTCTCCCACAGGGAAAAGCTCGTGATCATCGTTGGTGGCGAGGCGCTCGTCGACCTCGTGCCCGACCGCGTCGGCGGCTATCGGCCCCCGCCGGGGGAAGCCCGGCTGACACGGCCCTGTCGAATGTGACGTTCAGGGAGATGTCCCCAAGGCCTCCGGGGAGAACACGTAACGCGAGAACCAGCGGTGCATCTGGCGTTGTAGGGCCAGGTCGCCGTACATGTGTACGTCTGGATGACGCAGCAGCTGTGCCCAGGACAGCTCTCCCAGCCACCACCTGGTCACCGCCATGGTCGGGGCCGCCAGCCAGATGTCGACAGGTGCTCCGGTGTCCTGCTGACACAGGTTCACGTCAGTCCGCGACAGGTGCAGCCAGTACTTCTCGTCCCGGTCGGTGAAGTCGATGGAGACCACAACGGTCCGTTCCGGCAGGGCTTCGACGTTGATCCGGCGCTGAATGTCCCAGGTCAGGGCCGCAGTGTCCAGGTCGTCCTCGGTCAACGCGGCACTCTGCGCGGCCACCGCCCATCGGGCCAGTTCCTGTACCACCGGGGCCAGTGCGACGCCGGCTCTGGTCAGCCGGTAGTCGTCGTCGACGATGCCGGCGGCGCGCAGTGCCCGCAGCCGCGCGGACAGCGTCGCCCGTGGAATGCGGGGCAGGCCCCGCCGGATCTCGGTGAAGGTGGACGCGCCGAGCAGCAACTCCCGCACGACCAGCAACGTCCAGCGCTCACCCAACACGTCCAGAGCCCGCGCTACCGCGCAGAACTGCCCGTAGCCCGTCACGGTTCAAATGTTGAACTACTGATCAGGCCAGGTCCAGTCGATGATCACATCCATGAATGACGTGACGGCGGCGATCGGGAACACACCGCTGGTGCGGCTGAACAAGGTCGTGCCCGCGGGATGCGCGGAGATCTTCGTCAAGGTCGAAGGGCAGAATCCGACCGGCAGCATGAAGGACCGGATGGCGCTGGCGATGATCGCCAAGGCCGAGGATGACGGACGGCTGCGGCCCGGTGACACGGTCGTCGAGTACACGGGCGGCGGCACCGGCGCGTCCCTGGCGCTTGTCTGTGCGGCGAAGGGACATCGCCTGCGGATTGTCACATCGGACGCGTTCAGCGAGGACAAGCTGGTTCAGATGGCGGCTCTCGGCGCGGAGCTCACGGTCATCTCGAGTGACCAGGGAATGATCACCAAGGCGTTGATCCTCGCCATGATCGAGAAAGCCGAGCAGCTCAGCCGGCAGCCGCACACCTTCTGGACCGACCAGCTCACCAACACCGACAGCATCGCCGGCTACCACCCCATGGGCGAGGAGATCTGGACGCAGATCGGGGGGCGGGTCGACGTGTTCGTCCAGTCGATCGGCTCGTCGGCCTCACTGCACGGCGCCGCGACCCCGCTCAAGCGCCACAATCCGGCGCTGCGGGTGGTCGCGGTCGAACCGGCGGAGTCCGCCGTGCTGTCCGGTGGCCGGCCGGGCGCGCACCGCATCGAGGGCATCGGGATCGGTTACGTCCCGCCGATGTGGGACCCGGACCTGCCGGACGGGATCGTCCCGATAGCCACTGCTGACGCCGAGGACATGGCCAGGCGCCTGGCTCGCGAGGAGGGCCTCTTCGCCGGCACGTCGTCAGGCGCGAACGTGCTCGCCGCGATCCAGGTCGGCAGGCGCCTCGGACCGACCGCCAGGATCGCAACCTTGCTGGTGGATTCGGGACTGAAGTATCTGAGCACCACTGTGTACCAACGCGGATGAGTTCGGCAACACGCCTTCACTGGCCGGTGCGGCGCCGAAGCGGACCACCGGGATCAGGTCGACGTCGTTCATCGCCAGGTCCTGCTGGTGGCGACCGAACTGCGGGTTCTCGGCGTTGTCAGGATGTGCGGAGGTTCGTTGCAACCGCTGCCTCGCGCTCAGCGAGACCGGACGGCGGATCCGTACAGCGATCATGGTCGGGGCACGAGGTGGAGGTCGGTCACAGCAGGGGCAGCAGGATGGGGACGGCGTTGACGGCACCGTGGACGGCGACGATGGGCCACATCATCCGGTACTTGCTCCAGAGGTAGCCGAGGAACAGCCCGAGAATGCCCTGGTTGACGAACGTCGACGCGAGGTCTGCCGGCAGATCACCGCTGCTCTGGATGGCGATGTGCCAGGCGGCCCAGAGCAGTGACGCGAGCACGATCGCCGGCCACCGGCCGATGATCGCCTCCCACCTGGACTGCAGCCAGCGGCGGTAGAAGACTTCCTCCAGCAGGCTGTTGACGAGGAACCCGACGACCAGCGCGAGCACGAGCGTGACCAGGTCGACGGTGGTCGCGAAGTCGCTGGACGGCATGGCCCACGGACTTGCGTAGCTGAGGAGACCCCACGCGGCCACCGGGATCACGGGTGCCCAGTGCCGCCACGCGTCCAACTGCCCACCTGCCAGGCGCCAGGCCGTTCCCTTGCGCCGCAAGCTCCAGAACATCGCTGCGGGCACAGCGAGCAGTAGTAGCGCCTTCAACAGGGTGTGGGCAGGCTCGCCACCACCGGCCAGTCGCAGCGTGACCGCGAAGAGCACCGCCAAGGCCAGGAGGACACCCGCTTCGAGGCGGGGTTGGCGCTCTGTCGTCGTGATCGCGGCGGCGGGGAACGACACCAGGCGTACCAGCGCGACGCCGGCGAGTACGGGAATCCAGCGGAACCACATGGGGACTGTGTCGTCGGTGTCCGCCGAGTACCGGACACCGGTGTTGCCGGTCAGCACGAACCACAGGGCCGATCCGACGATCAGCAGCAGTCCCACGACGAGCACGACCAACCCTGTGGCACGACCGGATGTCGCACCCCGAGCCTTATTTAGCATGCTTGTACGGTACAGGAGACCGTACAAGCGTGCTTTAATCTGGGCATGCCGAAGCTCGTCGACCACGACCAGCGGCGGGCGGAACTGGCCCGGGTGGCCTGGGACGTCATCAGCCGGGACGGCATCGAGGGCGTGACCGTGCGGAAGATCGCCGAGCAGGCCAACGTCTCGGTCGGCGGCCTTCGGCACTACTTCGACAGCCAACGCGGCCTGCTCCTGTTCGCGGCGAAGGCGATGGCCGACAAGGTCACCGCCCGCATCGCCGAGCATCTCCGCGGCGACCTGCCCGGCCGCGACCGGGCCCGGCTGATGCTCGAGGAACTGCTGCCACTGGACGCCGACCGGCGGGTGGACGTGGAAGTGTGGCTCGCCTGCCTCATGCGCTCACGCTTCGACGAATCACTCGGCGAACTGCACGCGGCAGGACTCCCCGGCGAACGGCACATCTGCCGACTCGCGGTGGCACACTTCTGCGGACAGCCACCTCCAGAGCACATCGGGGACCCGCTCGACAACGCTCACCTCGACCGGCAGGCCAGGCGCCTCCACACGTTCATCAACGGCCTGAGCCTGCAAGCGGTGATGTACCCGCGCGAGTTCCCGGTCGAGGAGATCCGGCGCCTCTTGCACGATGAACTGGCCGCCCTTCTTCCCGAAGGTCCCTGAGTCAGCGGCCCGCCACCTCGAACAGGAACACCCTCACCCGTCCAGCAGACCCAGCTGATCGTGGTGGCCAGACGGGTCCACGTCTCGACCCGAGCCTGGCGAATCCGTCCTTCACACGTCCGACAACTCGGCCATCCACTGGGCGGCATCGCGCTGTCCTCTGCCTCAACAGTGCGTCGGTACTGCGGATGATCAAAGTCCATTTTGGATGCGATGTGGAGATGTGCAGGACAGGTGCCGCGTCCGGCACACGCCGAACCGACGCCAGCATCTGGTCAGCGGGATCTTCTTCCCGAGCGGCGAACCGCCGCAGGGTGTGAGGAATTTTGACGGCATCCCCACGAGCTGACGACATTGCCCTGACATCGGTGGAGTGCCCGTGTCAGCGCAGTGACAGTCGCGTGTCTGACCTGTTGGCGAATGTGGTCGCAACAACCAACAAGGGAGACACGAGATATCCACGTTCACCACACCGAAGCCAATCACCGCCACGTTGATCACCGCAGGCGCCCGTGTGCGGATCGCGGCGGTCGAGCGGACGGACACGGTGGTGCGCGTTGAGCCCGTCAACGGCGCGAACTCCACGGACGTGAAGGTGGCGGAGAAGACCAAGGTCGACTTCTCCGACGGCGTGCTGGCTGTGAAGACGACGAAGTCCGGTGCCGAGGACGGTTCTGTAGCCATCACGATCGAGCTGCCGGCCGGATCCAGGTTGATCCTCCACACCGCCTGGACGGAGGTGCGGGCCGACGGCACTCTCGGCGACTGCGAGGTCAACATCGGGTCGGGCCAGGTCCAGCTCGACCGCATCGCGACGCTGCGGGGCAACCTCGGATCGGGCGGCCTCGCCGTCGGGCACGTCGCCGGGGACGCCGTCATCGAGGGCAGCTCGGCCGGCGTGCGGCTCGGCGAGGTCGAGGGCGTTGTCAGGTACCAGGGCTCGACCGGGAAGGTCTGGATCGGCCACGCCCGCTCCGACGTGGACCTGGGCGGGTCGAGCGGAAGCTTCGAGATCGGCAGGGCCGACGGCAGCGTCATCGCCAAGGCGGCCAACTGCCCGATCCGGATCGGGCGGGTCACGCGCGGCCAGGTGGAGCTGATGAACGCGTCCGGTGGCATTGAGATCGGTGTCTGTGAAGACACCCACGCCGAGGTGGACGCGAAGAGCACGAAGGGGTTGGTGCGCAACTCCCTTCCCGCACAGGACAATCCCGGCAACTTCATGAAGGTCTACGCCCGCACGCGACTCGATGACATCGTCATCCACCCCGCAAAGGCCTGATCCACGACACGGAAGGCGCCAATGTGGCGCACTCCGGTTTCTCGACTGGCAGGATCAGACAGGTGGAGATCAGGATCCTGGGTCCGTTCGAGGTTCGCGCGGACGACGGCACCGTTGCCGAGGTGCCGGGTGCGCGGCTGCGAGGGCTGTTGGCCGCTCTCGCGCTCAACCCGGGTCACGTGTTTTCGAAGGCGACGCTGATCGACTGGATCTGGGGCGCAAATCCTCCTGCAGACGCAGCGAACGCGTTGCAGCGCTTGGTTTCACGGTTGCGCAAGGCGCTTCCGCACGCGGTGGTCGAGGGGCTGACGGACGGCTACCGGCTGGCGTTGACTCCCGACGCGGTCGACGCGGTGAGGTTCGAACGGCTTTGTGCCCTGGCGCGAAGCGACCGGGGCCCGCAGCGGCTGCGCGACGCGCTCGGCTTGTGGCGTGGTCCGGCATTGCAGGACGTCGGTCTTCAGGACAGTGAAGCGTTCGACGCGGCAGCCACTCGCCTGGAGGCACTGCGGCTCACTGCGCTGGAAGACCGGTTCGACGCAGAGATCAGCCTCGGCCACGGCGCGGACCTGCTCGCGGAACTGACTGACCTGGTGGCCGCACATCCGGTGCGGGAAAAGCTGGCCGCTGCTTTGATGCGCGCTCTCGCCGCAGCCGGTCGCAACAGCGAGGCACTGCTCGCGTACCAGCACACCAGAGAAGCGCTGGCCGAGAAATTGGGCGTCGACCCTTCACCCGAGCTGTCCGCGTTGCACGTCGCGCTGCTGCGTGGCGAGGTCGGACGTCGCGAAGAGAGCCGCAAGACCAACCTGCGAGCCGAGCTGACCAGCTATGTCGGCAAGGACGCCGACGTCACCGCGGTCCGCAACCTCGTCGCCGGCCATCGGCTCATCACCCTGACCGGCCCCGGTGGCTCGGGAAAGACGAGGCTGGCAACGGAAACCGCTCGCACGCTGTTGGGAGACCTGCCGGACGGGGCCTGGCTGGTGGAGCTCGCGGCCATCGGTACCGACGGAGACGTCGCACAAGCGGCGCTGTCCGGGCTCGGCCTGAGGGATACGCTCCTCGGGGAGGCGTCGAACGCGGAGCCGGCTGACCGGCTTGTCACCGCGATCCGGGACCGGGAAACGCTGCTGGTCCTGGACAACTGTGAGCACGTGATCGCGGCCGCGGCGGCGCTCGCTCACCGGCTGCTCGGGGAATGCCCGCGGCTGCGGATCCTCGCGACGAGCAGGGAACCGCTCGGCATCACCGGCGAGGCGCTGTGGTCGGTCGAACCCCTCGCCCTGCCGGATGGTGTCCAGTTGCTGACGGATCGCGCGGTCGCGGTGCGCAAGGACATCGCCGTAGATGCGACGACTCTGGCGACGATGGCGCGTGTGTGCCGGGCGCTGGACGGAATGCCTCTCGCGATCGAGCTGGCCGCGGCCAGGTTGCGCACCATGTCCATCGACCAGCTCGCTGACCGGCTGGACGACAGGTTCCGGCTGCTCACAGGTGGCAGTCGGACCGCGTTGCCCCGGCACCGGACGTTGCGTGCGATGGTCGACTGGAGCTGGGAGCTGCTGAACGACGCCGAACGGGTGGTGCTGCGCAGACTGTCGGTGTTCGCCGGCGGGGCGAGTCTGGCTGCGGCCGAGCGGGTCTGCGCGGGAGAACTCGTCGAGGAGTACGAGGTTCTTGAGCTGCTCACCGCGCTGACCGAGAAATCGCTGCTCGTCGCGGCCGGTGATGGCGAACCGCGGTACCGGATGCTCGGCACGATCAAGGAGTACAGCGCCGCAAGGCTCGCGGAGGCGGGGGAGTCGGAGGTTGCGCGGCAGGCGCATCTCGCCTGCTTCACCGAACTCGCCGAGACCGCGGACCCTCATCTTCGCCGTGCCGAGCAGCTGGAATGGCTCGCTGTGCTCAGGGCAGAGCACGACAACATCACATCGGCCATGCGTGGTGCACTCACGGCCGGTGAGGCACACGCGGCGATGCGGCTCGCTGCGGCCGCTGCCTGGTACTGGTGGCTGATCGGCCACAAGGCCGAGGGCATGGAGCTGATCACCGCGGCCATCGGCACGCCCGGCGAGGTGCCCGATGAGATCCGGGCCGTGGTGTACGCCCTCACCTCGGTGTTCGTGACCTCCGGCCCCGGCGACGCACCTGAGGCCGCGGAGTGGGTCCACAAGGCCTACGAGTTCGGCCGCCGCGGTCGGCACCACCATCCCGGGTTGAGGTTGGTCGTCCCGCTGGAGCACCTGCTGCGAGGGTCGGAGGCCGTCCTGCCCGCGTGGGAGTCGTTGCTGGACGACGACGACGACCCCTGGGTGCGTGCCCTTTCGCGGTTGCACATCGGCAAGATGCGGATCATGCTCGGCCAGGGCGAAGCCGCGGAGTCCTGCTTCGAGGAGTCACTGGTCGAGTTCCGGGTGCTCGGCGAGCGGTTCGGAACTTCGTTCGCGCAGACCGAGCTGGCCGATCGCCTCGCCATGCGCGGCGAGTTCGCCGAGGCGTGCGAGCACTTCGAACAAGCGGTCGCGGTCGTCACCGAACTTGGTGCTGTCGACGACGTCGTGCAGATGCGCGTGCGACAAGCACGGCTGTATTGGCTCATGGGCGACAAGGAGGCCAGTGCCGCTGCCGTGACAGAAGCGGAAAGCCGCGCCGAGGGGATCAACTGGCCGGGCACGCTGGCGGCCCTGGCCTTGGCGAAGGCCGAACTCGCCCGATGGAATGGCGACGCCGAGGAGGCGTTCGACCAGCTCGGCGACGCGGCGAGGTTGCTGGGAGATGAAGCGCTGCAACCACACCTCCGTGCGACGACCCGCGAGATGTACGCCTGGTTCGCCGACGACCTCGGCGAGGCGCGCGAGCATCGAGCGGCGGCCTGTCAGACAGCGGCCGAGACGGGGTACGCACCTGCGATCGCGCAGACGATCGTCGGGGTCGCGGACCTGGCACTGCGTTGCGAGCAGCACGAGCAGGCCGCACGGCTGCTGGCGGCGAGCGCACGCGTGCTCGGCCTGGTCGACCGGTCCAACCCGGACGTGACGCGAATCGAGCAGGCAGCACGGGCCCGCCTTGGTGACGCAGCGTTCGACGAGGCGGCTCGGGAGGGCGCGGAGACGAGCTGGAACGAGCTCGTCGAGGCCACACTCGCTGGATGAGCTGGGGCTGCTGACAGCGGTCCTGTCATCGGTTCGGGCCGTGTCAGCGTCGTGACAGTGCGGTGTCTGGCCGATCGGCGACCGTGGTGGCAACACACCACCACGAGGGGAAATCCGATGAGCCAAACGGCTTCCGTCCCGCAGGGCCTGCCGATGGAGCGCGACGCGGGCCCGTTCGATCCGCCCAGCCAGATCACCCGGCTGCGTGAGGCCCATCCCGTCAGCCCGATGGTCTTCCCGGACGGCCACGAAGGCTGGTTGGTCACCGGCTACGAGGCGGTGCGCCAGGTCATGGCCGACACCAGGTTCAGCAACCGCCAGGACGTCGGCGTGATCCACGTGCCGTACGAGACGCCTGGCATGCCCGCCGCCGCCGAACCGTCCCCGCAGACGCCAGGCTTGTTCATCAGCATGGACCCGCCGGACCACACCCGGTTGCGGCGCAAGCTGATCGGCGCGTTCACCGTCAAGCGGATGAAGCAGCTCGAAGAGGGCATCGTCGCGATCACCGAGCAGCAGCTGGACGAACTGGCAAAGCTCAGCCCGCCGGTCGACCTCGTGAAGCAGTTCGCCCTTCCGGTGCCGTCGCTGGTGATCTGCGAACTGCTCGGCGTCCCCTACGAGGACCGGGAGACCTTCCAGTCGAACTCTTCGAAGTTCATGGAAAGGGACATCACCCTCGAGGACAAGATGGCCGCGATCGGCGCGATGTTCGGATATCTGACCGAACTGGTCACAGGCAAACGTGCCACCCCCGGCGACGACATCCTGTCGGATCTGGCCCGCGACGATGACCTCACCATCGAGGAACTCTCCGGCATGGCGTTCCTGCTGCTGCTCGCTGGCCACGAGACCACCGCGAACATGCTGGCGCTGGGCACATTCGCGCTCCTGGAACACCCCGCACAGCTGACCGAACTGCGCGCGGACCCCTCGCTGATGCCCGACGCCGTTGAGGAACTCATGCGCTACCTGTCGGTGGCCGACATCTTCTACCGCTACGCCACCGAGGACATCGAGCTCGGCGGCGAAACCATCCCCGCGGGCTCGACCGTTGTCGTCTCGCTGCTGGCGGCCAACCGCGACCCGCACAAGTTCGAGCACCCCGACGCCCTCGACGTACACCGCAAGGTGCGCGGCCAGGTCGCCTTCGGACACGGCATCCACCAGTGCCTCGGCCAGCAACTGGCCCGCATCGAGATGCGCGCCGCCTTCGAGGGACTGCTGCGCCGCTTCCCGACGCTCGCCCTCGCGGTTGAGGCCCGTGAGGTGAAGCTCAGGACCAACATGCACATCTACGGCGTCCACGAACTCCCGGTCACCTGGGCCTGACCCAGCGTCTACTTAGGAGAGAACCGTGAACGCGCCCGCCTGGACCGGCATGCTGCCCGTCGACGACACCGAGCTGTACGTCCGAGACACCGGCGGCCCCGGCCGTCCCGTGGTCTACCTCAACGGCGCGTACGCCGACCAGAAGCACTGGAAGCGAGTCATCGCCGAACTCGGCCCCGACTACCGCCACATCACCTACGACGAGCGCGCCCGCGGCAAGTCCAAGCGCTCCGAGGACTACTCGTTCGAGGTGTGTCTCCGAGACCTCGACGCCGTCCTCAAAGCAAGGGGCGTCGAACGGCCTCTGCTCGTCGGCTGGTCCTACGGAGGCATCCTCGCCTGGCACTGGACCGACCGGAATCCGGACCGCGTCGCCGGCGCGGTGATCGTCGACGCCTTCCCCGTCGGCCTGACCGGCGAGGCCGGCCGCGAGCGGATCCGCAAGCTGTTCCGCCGCTACCGGTTGCTGTTGCCGATCTCCGCGCGACTCGGTCTGGGCGCACGGATGAGCGCCGACGAACACGCTGACATCAACATCGAGCTCAACGAAATCGCTGCCGACAGCGTCCCGGTCCTGGGTCGTCTAACCCGCCCGGTGCGCTTCGTCCTGGCCACGGGAGACAGCCTCGGCAGCGAAGCCGGGGAGATGGAGGAGGGCAGGAAGGTGCTTGACGAGGTGCTCGCAGCCAACCCCAACATCAAGCTGAGCGCGAAGGTCCCGAGCAACCACAGCAATGTCCTGCGCAACGACTCCCCGGCCGTTGCGAAGGCCGTACGCGAACTCACCGTCACCCGGGGCCACGCCGAGGAAGACTTCGGGAAAGGCTGTAGCTGATATCGCTGAGCTTGATCTCGGTGTGGGAAGTGGATGTCATGTCACGCCTGAGATCTGGGGCGACGTCGGGTGTTGAAACGACCTGGTGTCGGGACGCTTGACGGCAGTACCCGCAGCGAGGAACCAACACAGGACCTGGGGCGGGTGAGACACAATCACCCGTCCAGGGAGGGAAGAAGCTACAGCCAGTGATATCGCTGATGGCATTGTGCAATCCGAACTATTTGGCGGACGGCGTTGACGGTGGGTAACCGCTGTCCGGGATTCTCGCTGGGACTTGCGTGGCGTCACTCCTGTGAAGGCTCGAACGAGTGACATGTCTGGATTTCTCTTGTCAGCGGCATTGTCATGTGCACGAGCGCTTCGCCTGAGGTATTTGTATACCGCGCTGAACCCTAGGGGTCATCACGATGCCGGTTGACTTAGTGATCAGTTCAAAATGAGCTGGCGTGTCGGCTTTGCTTGCGGGACAGGACATTCCAAGATCACGGCGTGCGCGAGGAGGTCGTGACCGACGAGCTGTGGGCTCGGCTGGAACCGTTGATCCCGGTATGCCCGAGGCGTTTCCGCTATCCGGGCCGCAGGCGTGCCGACGACCGGGCCGCGCTGGAGGGCATCCTGTACGCGGTGCGTAC
>NZ_BAABBE010000051.1:0-33394 GCF_039537795.1 Lentzea roselyniae | reverse complement strand
TACCACGGCATGAAGCGGCTGCGTATTCGCTGGGAGCGCCGCGATGACATCCACGAAGCGTTCCTCGGCTTGGCAACCTGCATCATCTGCTACAGGCACATCAAGATCCTTTGATAGGAACTCTTAGAACGCCGGCCAGTGCCGTGATCGCGTTCGAACACCTCGACCTGGGCACCGGCGGCGTCCAGCAGGGCCGCCGTCGCGAGCCCGACCGGGCCTCCTCCCGCTACGATCACCTCCGCGGACATGACGCGTTGTCCTGGCTACCGCCGTGCCGGCCGAAGCAGCCACACCCCGATGCAGAGCCCTGCCGTCGACACCGCGTGCACCACCAGAGCCTTCCGGTTGGGCGCCCACGTCCCGCTGATCGGCCGGGCCGACCACATCGCCGCCGAGTAGCCGATTCCGATGGTGGCCATCGCGCGCCACATCGCACGGTCGCGCCCAGGTCCGGCCGCCACCCCCATGACCACTGTGGACAGTGCCGTCGTAGTGATCACCGCCTCGCGCACCATGTGGTAGCGCACATGTCCCGCGCCCTGAGGAACTTCCAGACCTTTGTACGCCTTGTCGGCGACATGGCCCGCAGTGTGCCGGACCGACAACATCCCCGCGGCGATCCCCAGCGCGGTGATCGCCCCGCCGATCCGTTCGCTCACCCGGCCAGCAGGCACGGCTCCTCCGTCCGAATGCTCAGGCGCCGTCCGCCACCCACTGGCCGTTCCGGGCTATGAAGGTCATGAGCGCGGCGTCGTCGAGACCGGAGTGGTTGTCCGGCGACATCCGGAACACGCCACTCACGCCGACGTAAGTCATGTGCTCGAGGGTCGCTCTGGCGCGCTGCCGGTCGCGATGGCCCGCGTACGCGTGGTACAGCATGCCCACGGCGTCCACCCCGTAGCCGAGGAACGTGCCGACCGGGCCGTGCTTCGGCACGAAACTCGCCACGAACGCCCGCACCACCCAACTGTTCGGCACCGTGTCCGGAATCCGGTCCGCCAGCAGCAGCCACGGAGCCGGCACACGGACACCCTCGGCAGCCTCGCCCGCGGCCTGCAGGAAGCCGGGATGACCGGCGGCCGGGCCGCAGCAAATCACACCCGGCCATTTCAGCTCGCGCAAGGTCCGCGCCGCCAGTCCGTTGAACGGTGGCGGCGCCGCGACGATGACGGCCTCGGGTTTCTGCTCCAGCAACGTGGTCACGGGCTCAGTCAGCGTGGTGGCCGACGTGGTGAACTTCGTGACGGTCACGAGCTCGACACCCTCCGCCGCGGCCTGTTCCGCGTACACCTTGAGCGCCTGGTCTGTGGCGAGCGTGTCGGCGATCAACAGTGCCGTCCGGCGCGCCGAAGCCCCACGGACAGCGCGCATGCATTGGCGCCGCGCCTGCAGCGGCGTGGCGGCGCTGGAGAACGCGAACGGGGGCAACGGTGGCAGGACGGTGGTCGGCACGACCAGGGGCACGCCCGCCGTCTGCGCCTCCTCCGCGACGACCGCGGCCGTTGCCGGCATCGATGTCCCGATCAGCCCGTCCACCCCGTCGCGCAGCAACGCGACGGCCTCGGCTCGGGTCGTCTCGACGTCGCCCTTGGTGTCGCGCACGTCGAGCTGTACGCCCCGCCCGATCAGCTCCGCCTGGTACCGCACACCGAGCAGCTGTCGTTCGCCGTGGATCGACGCCGGGCCGCTGGTGTCGACCAGGACGCCGATCTTCAGAGGCTTCTCCTCCGCCGCGCCGGAGGTAGCGCCGAACAGTGGGCTCACGGCGGCGGCGAGCCCACTGCCGAGAGCCGCGCGCCGGGACAGTCGGGTGTCGGCCATGCACGCATCATGCACGCCAGGCCGAAGCCCGCACGCGATCGTCACTCTGCAGAGGACGCCAGAGCG
The DNA here is from genome assembly GCF_039537795.1 of Lentzea roselyniae. Taxonomy (NCBI): domain Bacteria; kingdom Bacillati; phylum Actinomycetota; class Actinomycetes; order Pseudonocardiales; family Pseudonocardiaceae; genus Lentzea; species Lentzea roselyniae. The sequence continues at coordinate 31,507 of NZ_BAABBE010000051.1, read as the reverse complement.
CCAACTGAACCGGTGATCACCTGATCGAGTGGTGCGTACGGTGGCAACCGTCGACAGGTCGCCTTCTTGGGGTACCAGACTGTCTGACGACTGTATACAATGGTGTCGCAGCGATGTATCCCTTGTGGCGCAACGACTCTGACCCGGTCCGCAGTCGATGGAGACTGCCGCGACGGGCAGCTGGACCCCCGGGCGACGAGGACCACCTCACCGCGAGCCGGCTGCGGTGCTCAGGTGCACGGGTTCGATGTTGTGGTTGATGCGGAACAGGTTGTGCGGGTCATAGCGGGCTTTGAGCCGGCCGAGCCGGGTGTACTTCTGCGGCCCGCCGTAGGCATCGACGACGCGGTCGGCCTCGTCGGCGTTGAGGCTGTTGATGTACGCGCCGGGGGCCACGTGGGGAGTGAGCTTCACCGCGAATTCGCGGGTCTGGTCGAAGTACGCGTCATCGCAGGCCGCGTCGTCCCAGTGCAGGACGACGTTGAGCCACCAGGGGACGGCGCGGTTGGCGAACGCGGATCCGTCTTCCGGCACGTCGGTCATCGCGCCGCCGAGCTGGATGATCTGGGCTTCACCACGCATGGGCATGGTGGCCCAGAAGTCGACCAGGAGGCGGACGATCTCGGTGCTGAGGGCCCCGAGGTGGAACTGTTTGGTGTAGTAGCGGTGGCCGTCGGCGAACTCCGGGTCGAGGGCCTTCTGCATGCCGGTGCCGAACGGCAGCACGGTCATGGTGGTCAGACAGGGATTGCCCGTTCGGCACAGGCGTTCGGCGTACTTGACGCTCTCGGGATCGCCGGCGTCGGCAAGCCACATGGAGAACAGCATCAGCAGCCGCTCTCCGACGAGGTGGTCAGGCACGAACGGCAGCGGCGGCATGTGGCGTTTGAGCGCGCCGTGCCACCCGACGATGCGCGGCAGCGTGGGCGCCAGGGCCGCGTACTCGCCCAGCGCCTGTGCGGCGTCCTCGGGGCGGTACAGGCTCACGCCGATCCGCATGGGCGGGCCGAGACGGTGGGCTCGAAGGGTGAACCGGGTGACGATGCCGAAGTTGCCGCTTCCGCCGCGCAGCGCCCAGAACAGGCTCGGGTGCCGCTCCGGGGAGGCTTCGACGATCTCACCGTTGGCCGTGACGACTTCGACCGAGTGGAAGTTGTCGCACGTCAGTCCGTGTTTGCGGGTGAGCCATCCGGCACCACCACCCAGTGCGAGGCCACCGAGTCCCGTCTCGGAGACGGTGCCCAGCGGAACGGCGAGGCCGTGCGGTTCGGTGGCTTCGTCCAGGTCTTTGAGCAGACAGCCGCCCTCGGCGTGCACCACATGCTGTGCCACGTCGACCTGCACGCGGCGCATCAGGCTCAGGTCAATGGTCAGACCGCCGTCCACGTGAGATTTTCCCGCCACCGAATGACCGCCGCCACGGACCGCGACGGCGACGCCCAGTCGGCGTGCCGCGTTGACGGCGATGACCACGTCCTTGGTGTCGACGCATCGTGCGATCAGGCCGGGGTGCTTGTCGATCATCCCGTTCCAGACGGCGCGTGCCACGTCGTAGCCGGCGCTGTCCGGGTGGATCAACGGGCCCTTGAAACCGGACGAGAGCTCGATGACCAGCTGGGCGCGCAACGTCTCGTCGAGTGCACGAGCAGCGACGACTGTGCGGTTGACACCGGTGTCAATCATGACCGTCCCCGTTCGTGGTGAACAATGCCCGCAGTTCGGCGACGTCGTAGGCGTTCTCCCAGTGCTCCACGATGCGACCGTCGGCGAAGCGCCACAGGCCGCAGAACGGCATGGCGATCTCGCGAGGACGGCTGGTGCGCAGAACCCCGAGAACTGCGCCGAAGTGGTCGTTGGCGGTGATGTGCTCCACGTCCATGACGAGCGTGTTCCCAGTCGCTCGTAGAAGAGCACGTTCGTGGGCGACGACTGCTTGCACGCCTCGGCACAGGCCGGGGTCCTCGGCGGTGCGGTCCGCGCGGTGCAGGACGACGTCGTCGTCGGCGTAGTCGGCGAGTGTGGGCAGGTCCGCATAGATGGCGCGCAGAATCTCGGTGTGCGGGTGCGATGTCCGCGAGGCTGTGGCCCTCACCGCGCGGCTCCTTGCTGCGTCGGTACCGCGGCCTCAGGTCGCCAGACGGTGGCTCGGGAGCAGAGTTCCTCGACGTTCGCCCACTGGCTCTCGTCGAGCTGGACGTCAGCGGCTTCGAGGTTCTCCGCCAGGTGGCGGATCGAGGTGGTGCCGGGGATGAGGAGCACGTTGGGGGAGCGTCGGAGCAGCCAGGCAAGCCCCAGCTGAGCCCCGGTCACACCGTACTTCGCGGCGGCCCTCGTCAGCACTCCGGTGGGGCCGACCAGGTCGCCGTGCCCGAGCGGGAACCACGGTATGAACGCGATGCCCTGCTCCTCGGTGTGGCGCAGCATCGGCTCGCCGGTGCGGTCGGCGATGTTGTACAGGTTCTCGACCGCGACGATGTCGACGATTCTCCTCGCCTCGTCGAGCTGCTCGAAGGTGACCTCGGGCTGGCCGGACAGGCCGATGTGGCGGATCTTGCCCTGTTGCTGGAGCTCGGCGAGCACGCCGAGCTGGTCCTCGAGCGGCACGGAGGGGTCGATGCGGTGCAACTGGTAGAGGTCGATGCGGTCCAGGCCCAGCCGATGCAGGCTCAACTCGACCTGCTGCCGGAGGTAGTCGGGGCGTCCAAGCGCGACGATGTAGGGACTGCGCCCCTCCGCACGCACCCAATCGTCCGGTCCGCTGCGCAGCATGCCGCCCTTGGTGGCGATGACCAAGTCTCCGGGGTAGGGGTGCAGGGCCTCCCTGATGATTTGCTCGTTGTAGCCGGGGCCGTATGAGTCCGCGGTGTCGATGAAGTTCACGCCGAACTCGTGGACGGCACGGCGCAGGAGGCGGATGGCTTGTTGCGGGTCTTGCGGCGGACCCCAGAATCCGGGGCCGGTGAGGTGCATGGCGCCGTAACCGAGGCGGTTGACGACCCGGTCACCACCGAGAGCGAAGGTCTTGGGCGGGTTCGCTACGGACGTGGTCATGGCGTTCCTCGGCTTCTCTCGTGGATGTGACGTGCATTGCCGACGTGGGGCGGGGATGGGGAAGTGGTCGGTGGCTCGGCCGTTCGCGCCGCTGACACCGTCGGTGTCGGCGGTGGTCCAGATGCCGAGAGAGGCTTCGGCGGTGATGCCCGGCCCGAACCCGGCGAGCATGCCGCGGGCGCCTGCGGGGAGGCCTTCGTCGAACTGCCGGCGCAGCGCGTCGAGCACGACCGCGGAGGCGATGTTGCCGTACTCGGTGAGGGTTGCCCGGCTGTGCCGGAAGGCGCCCCGTGGCACGCCCAGGTAGTGGCTGAGGTCGTCCAGGATGCGCGGGCCACCGGCGTGGATGATGTAGAAGTCCAAATTGGAAGAATCCCAGCCGTGGGCGTCCGCCAGCGCGTGCAGCGCGGGCGCCAGCATGGACATCGTGCCCGGTACCCGCTTGTCCAGCCGGAAGTGGAAACCGGTCGCCCGCACGTCGTACGCGATCCAGTCCTCGGTCCCGGGCACCAGGTGCGCGGCGTTGCGTTCCAACCGCATCCCGTCGCCTGGTCCGCCGAGCACCACGGCGGCGGCGATCGCGTCGCCGAACAGTCCGTCGGACAACAGCGCGCCGACGTCGGTGTCGGTTGGCTGGTAGCACAGGGAGCAGAACTCGCAGGTGACGATCAGTGCGTTGGCGTCCGGGTGGGCGACGCAGAAGTCGTGGGCCCGGTTGATCGCTGCTCCGCCCGCCGCGCAACCGAGTTGAGCGATCGGTATCTGCCTGGTGTCGTGCTGGAATCCAAGTTCGTTGATCATCCAAGCAGTGAGCGGAGGCATCGTGAAGCCGGTGCAGGAGACGAACACGATCGCGTCGATGTCGCGTTCGGACACACCGGCCGACGCCAGCGCTTGCCTCACCACTGCCGGGATGCGCGCCTGGGCCTCACGGACGTAGAGCTCGTTACGCGCCTCGAAACCGTGGTGACGAAGCGTCTGCTCGAGCGGCTGGATCAGATGCCGCCTGGCGACACCCGTGTTCTCGATCATGCGCAGAACGAGGGGCAGCTTCTCGTGGCGCGGGTGCAACCGTCGGCACATCGACAGCGTCTCGTCCATCGAGATGGTGTTCTCCGGCACCCACACGGCTGGTCGGCACAAGACGGGCATGGCGTTTCCCCTTCGTGGTGGGCCTGGTCATCTCGCTCGTGTCCGGCGAGGCTGGAGCCTCCAGGACGTGGGTGCCTGGTAAGGCGCATCGGGGAAGAGGAGGCACGGTGCCGCGGGCTCGGGTGCTGAGGCGAGGTGTTGACACAGCGCGACGAGGACAGCTTCGCGTTCCTCGGGCGCTGCTGAAGGACTGATGACGAGCTCCTGTTCGAGACGGGCCCGGAGCGAGGCCGCGCTGACTGCCGGCGGCACCCCCAGTCGAACCCGGTCGCCACGACATGACCTGATCATTCGTGCTCCTTTCCGATCACAGTGGTGTGATGCTGTGTTTGCGGTACGGAAGCGACGTCTTCTTCGTGCGGAGCACCGAGAGCGCATCAGCGACGACGCAGCGCGTGGCACGAGGGTCGATGACGTCGTCGACATAGCCGAGCTCGGCTGCCCGCAGGGGGTGGACGAGTTCGTCGCGGTACAACTTGGTGAAGTGCGCGAGGGCGGCCTCGGGGTCGTGGGCGTCGGTGATGTCTCGGCGGAAGATGACCCTTGCCGCGCCCTCCGGACCCATGACGGCGATTTCGTTGGTGGGCCAGGCGAGAGCGAGGTCGCTGCCGATCGCCGGCGAATCCATGACGATGTAGGCGCCGCCGTACGCCTTGCGGATGATGAGTTGGATGCGAGGGACCGTTGCCGCGCAGTAGGCGTGCAGGAGCTTGGCGCCGTGGCGGATGATCCCGCCGCGCTCCTGGTCGACGCCGGGCAGGAAGCCGGGGACGTCGACCAGGGTGAGCAGCGGGATGTTGAACGCGTCGCACAGGCACACGAACCGGGCCGCCTTCTCCGAGGCGTGGATGTCCAGGACACCGGCGAGGTGCAGGGGTTGGTTGGCGACGATCCCGACAGTTTGTCCACCGATGCGAGCGAACCCGCACAGCACGTTCCTCGCCCAGTCCTCGTGGACCTGCAGGAAGTCCGCGTCGTCGACGATCTCTTCGACGACCTCGAGCATGTCGTAGCAGCGGCTCGGGTCTGTGGGGACCAGCTCGACCAGCCGGCCGTTCGGCCGGTCGATCGGGTCGGTGCAGTGGTACGCGGGCGCGGGGGTCTGGTTGTTGTCCGGCAGGAAGGTTATGAGCCGGCGGACCTCCTGCAGGCAGGTTGCCTCGTCGTCGTGGACGAACTGGGCGACCCCGGAAAAGGTGCCGTGCGTGTCCGCGCCGCCCAGCTCGTCGGTCGTGACCCGTTCACCGGTCACCGCGCTGACGACATCGGGCCCGGTCAAGAACATCTGCCCGACGCGGCGGACCATGAAGACCAGGTCGGTGAGTGCCGGAGAGTAGGCGGCGCCCCCCGCGCACGGGCCGAGGATCACGCTGATCTGTGGGATCACGCCCGAGGAGCGGACGTTGCGCACGAAGATCCCGCCGTAGCCGTTCAGCGCCGCCACGCCCTCCTGGATGCGTGCCCCCGCACTGTCGTTGAGGCTGATCAAGGGAACGCCTGCGGTCTCGGCCATGTCCATCAGGCGATGGACCTTCGCCGCGTGTGCTGCACCGAGGGAGCCGCCCATGATGCGAAAGTCGTGCGCGTACACGCACACCGTGCGTCCATCGACGGTGCCCCAGCCTGTGACGACGCCGTCGGAGTGCGGGCGGTTGGTCTCCAGTCCGAACCCGGTGGCCTGGTGCCTGCGCAGTCCCTGCAGCTCCCGGAACGAACCTTCGTCGAGGAGCAGCTCGAGGCGTTCGTGGACGGTCAGCTTGCCGCGTTCGTGCTGGCGGCGCGTCGCCCGATCGTCGGATGTGCGCCTGCGTGTCTCCTTCAACTCGGCGAGGGCTGCGCAGCGAGCTGTAGCCGACTCGTCGGCCAGGACGTGCGAGACCGTGTCTGGTGCGGTGATCGGCGGCATCAGGTCGCTCATCGCAGGACTCCTTGCCGGGGCGCGGACGTGCCCCACCGGTGCACGGTGTGGATTCGGTCGTCACAGGACGTGGCGGGGCCGCAGGCCACGCGGAGCCCGCTTGATCGTCAAGACGGTGTTGAAGATGTGCGGTGCAGAGGCGTGTCAGGCACCAAGCGCACCGTGGCGACACTGTCGGTTCGGCGCCGGAAAAGCTGGCGCGGATCCGCCGCTACGCGGTGAGATCACCGGTGTGTCGAGGCTGGCGTTCCGCCGACATGCGCGGTCGTGATGCGCCGCAACGCCGATCGTCGGTACAGGCGGCTGTCTTCACCACACGTCTGCGCCCTTGGACGGAAGGTCCAGTAAGGACCGATCCGATGTGGGCGATGGTGCGGTGACGGCATTTGCTACGTCATTCGCATTTCTCCGGGGCCGTAGTCAAAACAGCGGTCTGCGACTGTATTCCTCGGTCTGGGAGCCGGGAAACCGATCGCCGAGGTTCTCACCCTCGCGTGCGTCATCGGCGCCGGTCTCTCACTTGCCGTGACCGTCCCGCTGCATTCGATTCACCGCGTGGCATAAAGCTTTCGCGGTACAACGGATCCTGCATCAGACGGACCAATTGCCCCCTGATGCAGCCGCGATGTCACCCGGACGAGTGGCACAGGCCGCGGATGACGGGTGCTTGCCACACCATCGATGTCATGTCCGTGATTCCTTTGTCCCCGTTTCGTCGCCATCGCAGGTGGTCGGGGCGCTGTCGCGACTCCACTGCCTCAGCGCCGGTGTCGCGAGTGGAACAAACACGAAGCGAAGCACCGCTTCGCCTCGGAGTGCTGGTGGACAAGACCGGGCCGACCACCACCCGCCGCAAGGCGCTGCGCGAGGTGACAAAGGCGTGGACATCGAACTGGTGACTGCTGCCGATGGTGAGCTCATCGACAACGGCCCGTTGCAGATCCGGATCATCGAGGACGGCAGCAACACCGGACACCGCCTGGGTATCACGGAGGTGCGGCTCGGCCCGGCTGCGGCGGGCCCACCGCAGCACCTGCACCGCAGTCACGAGGAGACCTTCTACGTCGTTTCGGGACGGGTTCGATTCACCTCCGGACAGCGCCACGCGGACCTGACGGCGGGCGGCCTGGTCACCGCACCGATCGGAGTGCCGCACACGTTCGCGAACCCGGACACCGAGCGGGGAGCGGTTCTGCTGGTGACCTACACCCCTGATCGCTACATCGGGTACTTCCGGGACATGGCGAGGCTCGACTGCGGTGTTGATGGCCTGCACGAGTCCGCATACCTGGAGTTGATGAGCCGCTACGACACCGAACCTTTCCCACCGCGGTGAGGGGCGCCGCGCGGGCGCGGGCTTCACCTGATCGCGGTTGCCGAGACACACGGGAAAGGTGCCCTCGGGCAGCGGTTCGGCCGGCTGGATGTGGTGGTCAACAACGCCGGTACGCCCTGATCGGTACCGCAGCCGGCCGTTCATCGGTGCGCCGCTCGCAGTGCTTGCCGTCGTTGTGGCCTGGCCGTGCTGGTGGTCCAGGCGATGGATCGGCGGTCGGGCGTCCACCGACGCGGAGGGGAAACGTGGGTGCGGATCGAGGCGGTGAAGCGCTCCTCCGTCATCGTCGTCGGAGGCGGAGGCTGTTCGCGCCCTGCATCCCACCGCCGGCAGACCGTCGTCGACGTTGTCCGTGCCTACCGGCGGGTGCCGTACACGCCGCCCGGCGAGCCGGCTGAGGACCACGATCTCGCAGGTTGATAATTTGATTATGCTAGTAATAAGATTACGACTGGGGCCGCCATGGACCACCACCTGACCTGTGTGCCGGAGATCGACCGCGTGTGCACCGTCGACGAGGCGAACTCGGCAGTGGACGAGCTGGTCGCCGAGGCGCCGTCGGTCTGCCGCGTGCGCAGGATCGGCACCTCCCGGCAGGGCGAGCCGCTGCGGTTGCTGTCGGTCGGTCACGGCGCTCGCAACGCGCTGGTGATCGGGTGCCCGCATCCGAACGAACCGATCGGCCTGCTCACCGTCACGCACCTCGCACGGCTGATCGCCAGTACGCCGGACCTGCGTGACGGCATCGACTTCGTGTGGCACTTCATCCCGTGCATCGACCCGGACGGGACCCGGCTGAACGAGGGGTGGTTCGCCGGTCCTCACACCATTCGCGAGTACCACAGCCAGTTCTACCGGCCGGCCCTGCGCGACCAGCCGGAGTGGACCTTCCCGGTGCTGGACGAGCGGGCCTGCTTCGACAGGACGCTGCCTGAGACGGAGGCGCTGGCCAGGGTCATCGACGACCTGCGGCCGGACTTCCAGTACTCCCTGCACAACGCGGACTTCGGCGGCGTTTTCTTCATCCTCGGCAAAGACGTGCCAGGACTGCCGGACGACCTCGCCGCCGCGGCGGCACGACTGGGAGTCCCGTTGTCCCTGGGACCGGTCGACACGCTGGGATGGTAAGCGGCAGGGCCCGCTGTCTACCTGATGCCGCCTGCGGAGGCCCTCATCGCTGCCAACGCCCAAGGCGCCGCGGCCCGGCACGGCGGATCCAGCGCACACCACGCCGACAAGCACGGCGCCATCACACTGATCACCGAAGTACCGTTCTGGCACGACGAACGCGCGTCCGACGACAGCAGCTCCGACCGGCCCTACGCCGAGGTGTTGCGCGCGTCCGCTCGGCAGTTGCGACAGGACGCGGCCACGCTCACCGGTCTGCACCAGCGAATCCGTCCCCACCTGCGGGTCGCGTCACCCATGCCGGCAGCGGCCGCCGACTTCGCCGACACAGCGGTGTCCCTGGCGGCGGCACACGAGACGATCGCCGCGACAGTGGGCACGCGAACGGCGACCGTCGCCGAGGTGTTCGCCGCGGAGAGCGTCGTGGAGATGCTGCGGCTGCGCACAGCAGGCGTGCTGCGCAGGCAACTGCTCGCGGAATGCGAGAAACGTGCCGCGCCGCTGCCGTTGCGCGACGCACTGGACGAGGTGGACGTGTTGTTCGACCAGTGGTGCGAGCAGGCGGAGAACACCTTGTCCGAGAAGACTTTTCCGTTGCGCCAACTGGTGTCGCTCCAGATGGCTGCGGCGCTGGCGGTGGTGTCGCGGCTCGCTCAGCCCACGAGAGAGGCGAGCGCGACGGCCGCGGCAGCGCAGTAGTCCTCGTCGACCGACGCCGGATCGACCGTGGCGCGCTGCAACAGGCCACCGAGCAGGGCTGCGACAGCAGGGGCCAACTGCCGCGCCTGCTCGGCGGTCGTCCTGAGGCGCTTCGTGGTCCGGCGGCCGGTCAGCAGCCGGGCGATCAGGTCCTCGGTCCGCTGGGGCATCGCGTCGACGAGCTTCTGGCCTGCCGCGGGATCACGCAGCACCAGGCTGAGGAGCTCGAGGTCGAACGCCAGTCGCTGCCGCGCAAGTGGCCCGGCGGCTGCCCGGTGGTAAGCCGTGGCGATGCCCCGCAGTGTCTCGTCGAGGGTCAGTTCCAGCTCCTCCAACGGGGCGAGCTCGGCGTCGAGGCCGCTGGCGAGCTTGCGGACCGCCGCGGCCATCAGGTTCTGCTTGCTGCCGAAGATCGAGTAGATGGCGCCGGTGGTGACCTCGGCTCGCTCGGCGATGTCTTCCAGCCGTGCCGCCACGTAACCCTTGTCCGCCATCTCCGCCACGGCTGCGGCGACCAGAGCGTCGTGGTTGCGCTGCCGGGCCTGTGCACGGTTGAGCCGCATGGTCCTCCCATTGTAATCCGGTTAGCACTGTAACGGGACTACGCAGAACCATCGACAGCCGCCGGTGACAAGGTCGCACCCGTCGTCCAAGATCACCAGGCCGTGGGGGTCTCTTGCGCTCCACACGGGTGAACGCTTCGCTCTTCTCGGCCCCGTCGTAACGCGTCCATCCGACACTACGACTACAGGTTTGGCAGCTCGGCTGTGCGTTGTGTAAACGCGCACCGCCCGCTGCCGGCCAGCAGCGGGCGGATGCCGTCGAGAGCGGTTTGGTCATGCGGTTCTTCCCCGAGTTCGTCCGGGTCCGGCGGCCCAGCGGCGTCGCCACTTCGGTGTTGCGCGAGTTCGGACGTGTGTACCCGTCGGACGCAGACCCGCACGGTTCGGACTGAAGGGAGAACGTGTACCGGTTCGCGGACTGCGTTGTGTCGCCCCGTCGGGTGGAACTCCGGCGCGGCGGTGATGTCGTGCATCTCGAACCACAGGTGTTCTCGTTGCTGCTGCACCTGATCCGCAATCGTGACCGGGTCGTCGTCGCCAAGACCGAGCTGATGGACGAGGTGATGAGCCGCCTCGACCTTCCCACGCGTCCGCCCGCCGCATGCTCGGGCTCATGGGCAACCCAGGCGAGCGAGGCGATGGTCGACGCGCTCACCTGCGGCATACGGCTGCCCACCTTCGACCGCGGCTGCGCGCGCCTGATGCAGCGGTTCGTCCGATTCCCGGCCGATTCGCGCACCGCAACCTGTGGCTCGACGAACGCGACCCCGCGCGGATCACCCAGCCCTCACTCTTCCTGTGGGGCGCAAGGGACTTCATCGGCGAGCACACCTCGGCAGGCGCGCTGTCTCCGCAATGCCCAACGCCCGCCTTGTCGAATGCGGCGAAGGCGATCTGCCGTGGCTGCACGAGCCCGCTCCGTACGCGGCCGCGCTCTCGGAGTTCGCGCAGCGCGTCACGTGACCGGTGGCCTCGCCAGAACCCATCAATCCGCGTGCTCCACCCAGTGCTGATCGGGCCCCGCTCGGCGTGCCTGGTTCTGCTGTCGCTGGGCTGAAGGGTCACGGCTGGCGGCCTGGTGAGGCGCTACGTTTCCAGACGCATGCGACCGTGGTCGCGGATCCAGCGGCCGCCGGTGAGAGGGACGCGCGCGATCGACGGCGCGGGGCCCGCGGTCCAGTCCAGGGTGCCGCAGATCGTGTCGAGCCGGACCCGCCTCAACGCCGCCGCGACCGCGTGCCGATCGCGCGGATCGTCCGCCGAGCGCAACGCGTGCACGGCCACTTCGACGAGGGCGTGGGCAAGACCGAGTGGCTGGAGCCACGGCTTGCTGGTCGCTCTTTCGTATGCGGCAGCCAGCTCAGCCGCCGACCTGCCGTCCAGCGACGAGCGGTGCGGATGGCGAGGCGTCCAGGCGACGATCGTGCCCACGCCGTCCAACCCGGCACGCTCCGCTCCGAACGGGTAGCTCAGCCATCGGGAGCAGGTGATGAGCCGCGGCCGCAGACCTCGCTGCCCGGCCGTCGCCGCGAACGCAGCGAGGTCGCGCGCGTCGGCCGCGGCGGTGACGACCTGCACGCGTTCGGCCAGGAAGCGGTCCACGTGCCGGTCGAACGCGGAGTTCAGCTCCACGTACCCGCCGGGATCGACCAGCCGGTGACCGCGCCCGGCCGCGGTCGGCCCGAACCCGTTCGCCGGATCGCGCAACGCGGTGCCCTGCACGCCGTCGTTCCAGAGGCACCCCACGGTCGCGTGCTCGGTCACACCGTCCCACATGTCCGCGAACGCGCCGGCGATGTCGTCGAGTCCCCAGCAGAAGTGGAACGACCACACCGGGTCGGCGACGTCGCGACGGGCCCGGTAAACCTGCCACGGCAACGTCGTGGACAGTCCCGGCACGGCGAACGCCTCGCACGCCGCCGCAACCGCGGGCAAGGTGTGGGTGCCGCCGAGGGTGAGCACCAGGCTCACACCTTGCCGACCGAGCTCCCGCACCGCCGCCTGTGCGGCGGCGGGGTTCGAGCGGCTGTCCGCCGCCACGACCTCGAACTCGGTGTGTTGCCGGAGCGAATCGAGTGCGAACTCCAGCGGGTCCGAAAGCTCGCGCAGCCGCCCGGTGCGCGGTAGGACGACGCCTACGGTCACCTCACCCATCGAGCTCGCCTCCGCAGGACCGCACGGCTGTTGCGCGTCAGACTGGTGCTCGGTCCGCCCGGTGACGTGTATCGACGCGGAAAAAGCGCCCGATCGGATGACCGTCAGCTCGGGGCGTCAGCCTGTGCGTCGGTGGTCAGCCGGATGTCGACGGCGTAGGAGATGCCCTCCGCGGACTTGCGGAACGTGCCGGAGGCGTCGCCCCGGGCCGTGCGGTAGTCGCCCGTGCCGCCGGTGACGGCGAGCCTGGTCTCGTTGTAGTGGATGCCCACAGGATCCAAGGTGTAGTCGCGTGAACTGGACATGTGGATCTCGCCCTTGCCGTCGATCGTGTAGACGGAACGGCAGTCGGCGCTGGCCTTGAACTCGAGCGGGCTGAAGTCGGTGAACGTGCACACGGTCTTGCCGGTGCCCATCTTCTTGCTCGGGTCCGCCGCGTCGAGCAGCGAGCCGGCCACCACGAACGTCAGGATCGTCGTCGGGATCGCACCGAGGTTCATCGAACTCTCGCGCTTCGCTATCAGTTTGAGCACCACTTCGTCCGCCGGCGGCTGCCGCACCGACGCGGCGGGGAGTGCGGACAGGGCCAGCACCGCCGCGACTGCGCCGCTCGTGAAGTGAGCGATCCGGTTACGCATGACGATCTCCCAACGGTGTCATGGTGACTCACCCATCTGTCTGATGGCGATGTGGAACGCGGTGGGCGGAACCTTGATCCCGCCGTGGAACGGGTGGTCCATGGTGCGGGCGAGACACAGCGACGACGACACCACGAGAGCCAGCACGGCCATCAGCACCACGTGCATCCAGATCTTCGGCGCGTGGAACCCCATCCCGACACCGATCAGCATCACGCCACCACCGATCAGGCCGATCCAGAACGGTGTCGGGATCGACGGATGTGCCTGGTTGAGCCGAACGCGCCGGGTCGCGGCCAGTTTGCCCATGTGCCCGAGCATCGCGCCGTACAGGGCGGACTGCTGAGGGTTCTGCGGCTGGATCGCCAGCACCTGGCGGCGCAGGTCTTCGAGCAGCCGGTTGACCTCCGGGCTGGCCTCGCCACGGTCCATCGCGGGCCACTCGTGGTCGATCACCGCGTGGGCGTACGCCTTGAGCGTCGTCTGCAGCGCGATCCGGTGCTCGTCGGGGAAGACCGAGACGTTGTAGTACATGCCGGGCAGGTTCGACGACTCCTCGTAGATGTTCGTCTGCGCGCTGGTGAGGCTGCTCCAGGTGTTCACCACCACGAACGCGAGCAAGAACGAGTAGAAGGCTCCCACCGAGCTGAAGAAGTAGCCCAGCACGGAGTTGTGGTCGGAGCTGCTCTTGCCCGCGCGGTACCGGCCGACTCCGATGGCGACGAACGCGCTCAACGCGGTGCTTGCGGCGATCACCAGAACGATCATCTCCACGCGGGCACCCTCCTGAAACCGGCTACCGAACGCTGACCGTAAGGCGTGCTGCGCGCGGCCGCAGTCCGCCACCGCCGTCCGTGACACGAACGGGCGACCAACCGGAATCGGGTTCGACGAACGGATCCAGCCGCCGGCTGTCCGAAGTGGTCGGTCGGTGGAACCAGGCCGCCGTGAGATCACAGGCCGGTCCTTCCGGGTTCCGCCCGTCAGGTCTCGCCAGGCACGGCTCCCGTACCCACCGTCCTGGCGGGATGGAGCCTCGGGCAGTGGCCTGTGGTGAGCTCGCGAGCGGCTCGTGGGCGGGCACGATCACCCTTCGCCGCCGTCGGTTCTGTGCTCGAGTGGCTGAGACTGGTCGCAGGTCCTAAGTTCCGAAATGTGACCACTCCATATGAACCAGGTGATCAGGAGTCGCAGATCCCGGCGCCACCGCCGCTCTCCGAGTCGGAACTCCGTGGTGGGGCCGAGCCGAGCGGTACCGCACCGAGGGAAGTCCAGCTGTCGTTCTGGCTGTGGATCGTGGGAGCGGCGCTGTCCGTCATCGGTGCGCTGTTCGCGTTCACTCAGCGTGACAGGTTGTTGGAAGAGGCTCGCAATCGGCCGGATGCCGGAGGATTCAGCGAGGCGGAGCTCGACACGCTGGTGACGATCGGTCTCGTCGTCGGTGTCGTCATCGCTCTCCTCTTCGCCGGCCTGTACGTGCTGTTCGCGTTCAAGGCACGGGCGGGGCGCAACTGGGCACGAATCGTTCTCGCGGTTCTCACCGCGCTCGGCGTGCTGGCGTTGGTGATAGGTGGAATCTCGATCGCCGCCGTCCTCTCCACGGTCGTGGCGATAGTGGCGGTGGTACTGCTGTTCTTGCCGGCCTCGAACCAGTACTTCACCGCTGGGCAAGCCCGGCGGTGACGGCGGTCGCGACACCCCAACGCAGCACACGCCGTGCGAGGATCCGCATCCCAGGCGATCACGGCATGACCGCCTGGAATGCGCCGTGGCGATTCTGACGTTCTCAACGATGAACTGCGCGCTCTCCAACGTGCCCACTTCGGTTGTGGACCGGCGTCGTGCGCAGCCGATCGAGGAAGTCGCGGACCGCGTGCAGGAAGGCCGACGGCTCCTCGGAGAAGACGAAGTGCCCGGCCTCGGGGATCTCTGTGAGTCGGGCGCCGGGGATCCCGGCGGCCAGAGTCCGGCCGGCGACCGGTGGGCACACCCAGTCGTGGCGGCCCACGATCACGAGGGTCGGCGCGGAGATGTCCGACAGCTGCGGCCGCAGGTCGTACCCAGCCGCCAGCACACCGAAGAAGTACTGGGCGACGTCGGTGGTGAAGTCGCTGAGCGCCAGGAGACGACCGGGCAGCGCCATGTGCTGAGGGCCCGCGTAGTAGGGAGCGACCGACCGGTTGAACGCGTCGACGGTACCGGGGGAGAAGTCGCCGCCGAACAGCCGCGCGGCGACCTCGACGGCTTCGGCGGGAGCCCGCTCAGCGAGGGCGGGAGGGGGGTTCTCGTCGTGCATCGGGGCCAGGGTGGGGGCCGTGTTGCACAGGATGAGCCCGCCGACCAGGTCGGGGTGCCGCAAAGCCAGATGCAGCGCGACGAACCCTCCGGCTGAATGACCGAACAACACAGGCCGTTCGATGCCCAGCTGCTCGCACAACGCCGCCACGTCCTCGGCCATCTGCTCGAGAGTGCAGGTCGGCACCGGCGGGCGGCCGGACCTGCCCTGGCCACGCAGGTCGACGAACACCAGCTGTGCGTCGCGGCTCAACGCGCCCAGCCCCGGCCGCAGGTAACCCTGATCGAAGCCGGGACCACCGTGTAGCACCAGAATCGTCTGGCGCTCTGCCCACCGGTCCCCGTCGACGTGCAGCTGGGGCCCCTCGACGTCGACGTACAACTCGGTGTCGTTCACGCGGATCTTCATTCTCGCCTCCTCGGCACGGGCCGCCACGACCGGCGGCCGTCCTGTCCGCAAGATGCAAAAGGAGACGGAAAGTTCGACGTCTTGTGTCACGACTTTCGCAGCGCGGATGATGAGTGCCGTGGGCTCCGACGACGCGCCGACCGACATTGAGCTGGTGATGGCCGCTCGAGGCGGGGATGCGGCCGGCCTCGGCGTCCTGCTCGAGAGGCATCGGCCCGGAATGCGCGCGGTCGCGCTGAGCATGCTCGGCTGGAGCCCCGACGCCGAAGACGTTGTTCAAGACGCGATCCTCGTCGGACTCAGCCGGCTCGGCGAACTGCGTGACCCTGCCGCTGTCGGCCCGTGGCTACGCGCCATCACCCGCAATGCCGCGCGGATGCGGCTGCGTTCGGCCGATCGGGAAACCCCGATCTCCCGGCGAGCCGACGACCTGCCGGCGCGGGAGCCGACACCTCAGGAGGCCCTCGACGACCACGCGTTGCGAGACTGGGTCTGGACCGCTCTGGAGGCCCTCTCCGAGCCACTGCAGACGGTCGTGCTGGCCCGGTACTTCTCCACGGCGACGTCGTACGACCAGATCGCGGCGCTGTGCGAGGTGCCCGTCGGAACGATACGCAGCCGGCTGAACCAGGCGCGCAGGAAACTCGGCGACGCCTTGCGGGCCTCCGCGGCCAGCGCCCACGTCGACACCGCCGCCCTCACCGATCAACGCCGACGCGAGGCCGAAGACATGCTGTCCTCGGCGGCGAACGGTCGGTTCCGATCCACGCTGGCGGCGGCAACCGTCCCTGATGTGCGCCTCGTCGGGCCGCAGGGGCAACGAGGACGCGGCCGCGACACCCTGACCGATATCATGGACAGCGATCTCGCCGCCGGAGTCAGTCAGCGGCTGAACGGTGTCGCGGCCGGCCGCCGCATCACCATTCTCGAGTGCGACCTGCTCAGCCCGCCGTGGGACCCCCAGCACTGCCCCCCGGCTGTGCTGTGGCTGATGACCCTGGGCGACGAGCGAATCGAGACGATTCGCCTCTTCCATCCCAACCCGTGACGACGAACGGCGACCAGGACACGTTGCGACCGCGCGACCAGCAGACCGGCGGTTACGGGGCGTCGTCAGGCCGGCCACGCTGGGGCAGGTCAGGCCAACGTCTGTAGCCGTGGGCCTCGCAGCCACCGCCGTCGTGCTCGCCGGTCAGCTCGTTCCGGTGACGTCGTCAGCACGTCAGTTGACGCGCACAGGAATATCTGGACTGTTTGTCCAGAATCTGGACTGTTACTATTGGTTCCGTCCTGAGCGGTAGGTGATCGAGAGGCGGACGCGGTGGCGGACGGTGGTGCGGATGCGATCCTGGCGGCGTTGCGGCCGGTGATCGACGGGCTGGCCGCGACGTTCGGCCCCACGTGCGTAGTCGTGCTGCACGACTACAGGCGGGGTGAGCAGTCCGTCGTGGCGGTGGCGGGGTCGGTGACCGGGCGCAAGGCCGGTGGTGCGCTGAGCGAGATCGGTTTGGCCGTGCTCGCCCAAGGCGACGCGGCGATGAACGACATCAACTACATGACCCGCACTCCGGACGGGCGGCTGATCAAGTCGTCCACGATGCCGCTGCGCGATGGCGCCGGCCACGTGTTCGGGGCGCTGTGCGTCAACATCGATGTCACGGCACTGCGGCAGGCGGGCGACCTGTTGACCGCGCTGGCTGGCACGCCGCCGGCTCAGGTCCCGGCCACCACGTTCAGCGACGACTTCGACGACGTGGTCGACGCGCTGATTCGGGCGGAGGAGGTCGCGCGCGGCAAGTCCGTCGCCGGACTGACTCGGGTGGAACGGCTGGCACTGTTGCGCGTTCTGGACCGGCGCGGTGTCTTCGCCGTCCGCAACGCCGTGCCCCGTGTCGCCGAACGACTCGGCATGTCGCGTTCCGCGGTGTACGCGGATCTGGCCGAGTGCCGCCGGACGCAGGACGAAATCGCGAGCGGTGAGGGAAGCCGATGATCGCCCGGAGCACGCTGAACGATCTGGAAACCCCTTTCCTGGCGGTGAATCCGGCGACGGTGGCCGCGAACATCGATCGGCTCCGCAAGCACCTCGACGAGCTGGGTGTGCCGCTGCGCGCGCATGTCAAGACGGCCAAGTCCCTCGACGTGGCCGCGCTGCTGCACGACGGGCGGCCGGGGCCGATCACGGTGTCGACGCTGGCGGAGGCCGAGGCGTTCGCCGACGCCGGCTACCGCGACATCGTGTACGCGGTCGGGATCACGCCGCACAAGCTTGCCAGGGTGACGATGTTGCGGCGGCGCGGCGTGGACCTCGTGGTGTTGCTCGACAGCGTGGAGCAGGCCGCCGCGCTCGCCACCGCCCGCACCGGGATGACGGGCATCCCGGCGTTGATCGAGATCGACTGCGACGGTCACCGCGGCGGGGTGCGTCCCGACGACCCTGTGCTGCCCGTCATCGCCCGCACGCTCGCCGACGGCGGCGCGGAGGTCCGGGGCGTGCTGGTGCACGCCGGCGAGTCCTACTACGCCGATGGCGCCGACCGGTTGCGCGCGGCCGCCGAGAACGAGCGACGGTGCGCGGTGCAGGCCGCCGAGGTGTTGCGGGCGGCCGGGCACGAGGCTCCGGTGGTGAGCGTGGGCTCCACACCGACCGCGCACTTCGCGGCCGACCTCACCGGTGTCACCGAGGTCCGGGCGGGCAACTTCGTCTTCTTCGATCTGGTGATGGCCGGCATCGGCGTCTGCTCCACCGCCGACCTGGCGATGACGGTGGTCACGACGGTGATCGGGCACCGCCTGGACAAGGGATGGATCCTCACCGACGGCGGCTGGATGGCGACCTCCCGCGACCGCGGTACCGCACGTCAGCGGGTGGACCAGGGATACGGCCTCGTCGCCGACCTCGACGGCGAACTCTACCCGGACCTGCTGATGAGCGACGCGAGCCAGGAGCACGGCGTCCTGTCACTTCGCCCCGGTAGCACCGCCGCCCTGCCGGACCTGCCCGTCGGCGCCCGCGTGCGGATCCTGCCCAACCACGCCTGCGCCACCGCAGCACAGCACGACCGGTACCACGTGACCGAACCGGATTCGACCGCCGTCGTGGCCGTGTGGCCGCGCGTTCAGGGATGGTGACCACCGTCGTGCGTTTCCTGCCAGAGCACCTTTCCGCCGTCCTCGTCACCGAGGAACTGGCCTTCACCGCCGCGCGCGACGCCCTGATCGCCGCCGCCGACGGGCAGGCCGAGGTGTTCCCCGCGGTCCTCGGTCACGGGTCCGAGCAACGGAACAGGTTCACCGTGAAGTCGGGTGCGTCGGCGGAGCTCGCCGGTGTCAAGATCGGCAGTTATTGGCCGGGCAACGCCGACCGGGGCCTGCCTCGGCACAACTCCGTGGTGCTGCTGTTCGACCAGGACAACGGTCGCATCGGCGCGGTGGTCGAAGCCGGTGTCGTCAACGCCTACCGCACGGCAGCCGCCGACGCCGTCGCCGCGAGCGTCCTGGCCCGCCCCGATGCCACCACGCTGACCGTCTTCGGCACCGGGCACCAAGCGCTGTACGAATGCGCCGCGCTCGCCCGCGTGCTGCCCCTCACGGCCGTGCACGTCGTCGCCCGCGACCGGCAGCGAGGCGAGGACTTCCTGACCCGGCTCGCCGAACGAGGCCTCACCGGATGGCTCACCCCCGCCGAGCAGGCGTGCCGCGACGCGGACGTCATCGTGACCGCCACCACCGCCACCGCACCGCCGTTCGACGCGGCCTGGGTGCGTCCGGGTACCCACGTCGCCGCCATGGGCGCCGACGCCCACGGCAAACAGGAACTCCCGGTCGAGCTGCTCACCACGGCGCGGCTGTTCTGCGACCTGCCCGCCCAAGCCGTCCGGATCGGGGAACTGCAGCACGTCGCCGGTCTCGTCGGTGACGGCACCCTGACGCTCACCGCCATCGGAGACGTCCTCACCGGCCAGGCCGAAGGCCGCCGCCGCAACGACGAGATCACCGTTTTCGACAGCTCCGGCATTGCCCTGCAAGACCTCTTCATCGCCGATGCCCTCCTGCAGGCGGCTGCGACCGAGAGGGAAGCCATCTCATGAACAACCCGGAAACGATGGCGCTGCGGTGCGCCGGGTGCGGCCGCACCCACGCCCTGGACGAGCTGGCCTGGCGGTGCGCCGACTGCCACGGCGTGCTGGATCTGACAGGGTTCACGCCGGCCATGCCGAAGGCCGCGGACCTCGCTACCCGCCGGCCCGGCCTGTGGCGCTACGCCGAAGCCCTGCCGATCTTCGAACCTCCCGGCATCACCATGGGCGAAGGCATGACTCCACTGGTCACCACACCGGGGCAGCCCGGTGTCGGACTGAAGATCGACCACCTCATGCCGACCGGGTCTTTCAAGGACAGGGGCGCGGTCATGCTGGCCGCCCTGGCCGCCCGCCTCGGCGTCACCCGGCTCATGACCGACAGCAGCGGCAACGCCGGCACCTCCGTCGCCGCCTACGCCGCCCGCGCCGGCATCTCCTGCGACGTCTACGTTCCGGAAAGCACCTCAGAGGGCAAGGTCGCACAACTGCGCGCTTACGGCGCCACCGTGCACCAGATTCCCGGCACCCGGGAGGACACCGCGCGCGCCGCGGCCCGCGCCGCCGGTGAACCGGGCGTCTTCTACGCCAGCCACGTCTACCACCCGTTCTTCTTGCACGGCACCAAGACCTACGTGCTGGAACTGTGGGAGCAGCTCGGTGGCCGGCTGCCCGAGACCCTGGTGCTGCCCGTCGGCAACGGCACTCTCGTGCTCGGGGCCCACCTCGGCTGCACCGAACTGCTCGACCAGGGACTCATCGACCGGTTCCCCCGCATCGTCGCGGTCCAGGCCTCCGGGTGCGCCCCGCTGGCCACCGCGTTCGCTGACGGCCGACCAGAACCCGCCGACATCACCACGCACGGCACCGTCGCCGAGGGCATCGCCATCGCCGCACCAGCCCGCGGCCGCCAGATCCTCGCCGCCGTGCGCGCCACCGGCGGCACCATCGTCACCGTCACCGACGAGCAGGTCCACGCCGCCCACGCCGCGCTGGCCCGGGTCGGCTTCTACGTCGAACCCACCTCCGCGGTGTGCTGGGCAGCCATCCGAGCCGAGCTCGTCGCCACCACACCGCGACCCGATGGGCTTCCCGCCGTCGTGGCACCGCTGTGCGGCAGCGGTCTGAAGTCCAAGCCCCCGGTCTGACCGTCGAAGGACTCCCATGCGCATCCACGTCATCACGACCGGTGGTTCCCTCGACGTCGAGTACCTCCTGCAAGGCACCTTCGCCATTGGGCCGCCTGTGGTGGCGTCCCTCCTCTAACGCGCCCGCACCCGGCACGAGATCACCATCGAAAGCCTGTGCCGCAAGGACAGCGTCACCCTGGACGACACCGACCGGGACCTGATCCGCCACCGCGTCCAGAAGACCGACGCCGAGTATGTCCTCATCACTCACGGCACCGACACCATGACCAACACCGCCGAGCACCTGCGCGCCATCACGGGCAAGGTCATCGTGGTGACCGGGCAACGCAACCGGCCCGCATGACCGACAGCGACGCACCGTTCAACCTCGGACTCGCCGTGGCAGCCCTGCAGACCCTGTCCTACGGCGTCCACATCGCCATGAGCGGCCGAATCTTCCCAGCTGGACACATCAGGACCGTGCTCGAGGGGTCTTCGTCTGATCCGGCAACATGACTTCGTCATCCCTTGATGGCAATACCTCGTCGCTCAGTGCCGTCAACAGTGACCGCGACGCCAGGTACCCCGCGTTGATCGACAAGATCCTCGGCACAGCAGGAATCGCTACGGTGTCGGCGACTTCCGGATCGCATCCACTGCACCAAGATCTACCGGACCGGGATCGCGCTGAAGGACCCGGAAGCGCTGGAGCGCCGCTACGCGTACTACGACCCGATCTCCACGCTGGGGTCAGACCGGTCAGAAGTGGTGGCCCTACCAGGGCTTGATGCGACACGACCGGCTAGACGCGGTCGATGGGGCCGCGCAGAGCAGGTCCGATCCAGCGACGGACCAGAGTCCGCAGTTGGTCATCGGTGACCGTCGGCGCCGAGGGATGCTGCAGGAACGACAGGAAGAGTCGCATCAGGACCTCGGCGAGTCCGGCGAAGTCGTCGTCGGTGGTGACGCCTGCGGAGGCCCAGTCGACCGGCACGTTGCGGAGGATTCGTGCGCCGAGGGCGAACCACTGGGCCGACGTGACCGCATCTGTGAAGAAGTCACCTTCGCCGGCTCGCAGGAGCAGGCCCAGGTAGGGCTCGCGGGGGACGGTCCGCACGCCGAACACGACGGACTCCACGGCGACCTCGGTGGCGCTGGTGAAGGCCGCCAGGTGCTGCTCCATCCTTCCGGCGAACTCCTCGGCGCCGGCGATGGCGACAGCGCTGAGGACATCTGTCAGGCGCGGGAAGTAGCGGTAGACGGTCTGCCGGGTGACTCCGGCCTCCTGGGCCACGTCGGAGAGACTGGTCTTGGCCAGTCCGGCACGGTCGATGCACGCCGTCGCAGCCTTGACGATCCGGCGGCGTGCCTCGTTCTCGGTGCCGGGTGGGTTGCCCTGCCATCCGTGGTGCCCCATGTACACCATCTTTCCGGAGGAGGGTTCCTCAGGCGGAGGCAGGTGCGTCGCGGCGCACGCGATGAAGCGCAGCCAGCACCACACCGGCTCCGGCGAAGCAGGCCAGCACGTACAGGCCGTTTCCGGTCGGAGTGCCGTCGGCGGTGATGCCGTTCTCCGCGGCGAGGTGGGCAGGCAGAGCGCTGATCCAGAGCAGCGCCATCAGACCCAGGTAGCCCGCGGGGTAGAAGCGGGTGAAGGCGGGCAACGGCTCGTCCAGGGGTTGTCGGGAGGACGCGATGATCCACGTGCCCGCCAGCCAGACCAGGGCCAGTTCGATTCCGAGCACCCACGCCCGTGCGGTGGGGTTCACGCCGAAGAGGCTCGACGGGATGCCGGCGATCACCATCGCCAGTGGCGTGAGGACTCCGGCCAGCGCGGTGCGGGCCACCAGCCACCGCCCTCCGGCAGTCAGGCGCACGACCAGATAGGTCATGGCTCCCAGTGAGACGGAGGCGAACAGCAGGGCGCTCTGCAACGGCACCGACGCCATCGCGGGTTGGTTGACGATGTGGTTGTCCGGGTTCCACGCCCACCACTTCAGCTGCGGTCCCAAGTGATCGAAGACCTCGTAGAACACCTGGCACACGAAGGCGACCGCCACCGATCCGGCCAGCGCTCCACGCCGGCGGAAGATCCCGAGGCAGCGTACGACCTCGTAGGCGAGCTGGCTGATCATCGGGTAGAACGCCACGATGTACAGCGGCAAGCGGTCCCACATGAACTGCACGGTGAACTGGTTGTGGGCGAAGATGAAGCCGTAGATCTCGTCCAGGCCGAACCACTCCGGGAAGTACAGCGGTGGCTCGATCACGAGGAGGTAGACCAGCGACGCCCACCACAACGCGAGATTGACCGAGTCCCCCGCGCGGTGGCGGCGAACGGCGTGCACCAGAGCGAAAACGGCGCCGCCGACGACGAGCGCCTCGAGCAGCGGCATCGTCGGGTGGGCGAGGTCCCAGGGTGCGCGGACCGAGACGACGGGGGAGACGTCGTGACAGTCGAAGCCGAGGTCGCGGGTGACGGCTTCGGCCTCCGGCCCGCAGGTGGTGGTCATCGTGACGCCGCCGATGCGGTCGAGTAGTCCGTTGCCGGCGGTTCGGCCAGAGGGTCGAACCCGAACGGGATGCGATGACGTCCCAGCGCGGTGCGGATGCGGTAGCGCAGAAGTCCTGCGAGCACACGAGGGTTGGTCATCATGTCGCCCAGCGACTCGTCCAGGTTGAACACCTTGGCGAAGTGCTCGTCGACCACCGGGTACTCACGAGCTGCACCAACGATGAAGCTGAACGCCGGGCCGGACACCGCCGCGACGAGGCGGCGTTTCCACTCGCTCACCTTCTCGGTGCCTCCGGCGCACGCGTAGCCTCGATCCCTGGCCAGTGCCAGGCGCCACGGCACGGTCAGCAACTTCCGTTGCGCCGCAAGGAACTGCGCGGAGAAGGCCGCGTCGACCCGCTCGGCACGGGAGAGGTGCTCGCGCAGCAACAACGCCGAGCTCGCGGCGGAACTGATGCCCTGTGCGTAGAACGGGTTGAACGCGCAGATCGAGTCACCGACGAACACCAGCCGCCGTGGTGGTGTCGCCCACCGGTCGTAGCGCCGCCACTTGTTGCCGGTCGACCGGGTCAGGTGCACCTCGGAGACGGGAGTGCATCGGTCCATCGCCGCCGCGAACAACGGTGTCCGCACCCGGCGGGCCGATCTGGCGAACGTCTCGGCGGTGCGCGGCATCTCGTGCCCCCACGAGCCCATGCAGGCGATGGCGCGGTTGCCCTCGATGGGGAAGAAGTTGACCAGGAACTCGTGCTCGGCGGGATGCTCGCCCTTGTGCTGCGTCGGCATGATCACCAGGTGCCGCCACCACCACGACGCCGGTGGTTTCTCGGGAAGTTCGTACCAGCGCGAGGTGTACGTGACCTTGGCGTCGAGCGTCTGCACCTGCGGCTCTGGCCATCCTGCGGCCACCAGCCAGCTGGCGACCGGTGAGCCCCTCCCCATCGCGTCGACGACGAGGTCGGCCTCGACGTGCTCGTCGCCGGTGGCTGAGGTGAAGTTGACACCGTTGATCTCGCCGTCACGAGCGCACAGGCCGTTGACCGACACGCCTTCGCGGACGACCACGTTGGCCAGCTTCCGCACGTGGTCGCGCAGCACCCGCTCGATGAGCAGCCGCGAGCCGTAGATCATCGTCATCGAGCCGCGCTTGCGCGCCGACCAGCCCTCCCCGTCGAGGTAGGCGGCGTCCATGGACGGCATCAGATGCAACCCGCCCGCGGCGATGAGCTCGTCCTCGAAACCGGGGAACAGCTCCCCGATCGCACGACGCCCCGAGTTCAGCAGGAAGTGCGGGTGCTTGCTCTGCGGCACGCCGCGCCGGTGCTCGGCGTTGGCCGGCAGCTCGTCGCGTTCCAGCACCACCACCTGGTCGAAGTGAGGGGAGAGCGCTCCCGCAGCGCACAGCCCTGCTGCGCTGCCGCCGAGGACGACGGCGGTGGTGCCGAGCCGCATGCCGGCCACCTCTCTCGATCATACAAAGTTGCTTCAAATGTATGATTGGCTGATGCGGGGGTCAAGAAGCCGGATGGTCCCCTGAGGGCTGGCGGTTCGTGCGGCGGCGAGTCGGCGATCGCAGCCGCGTGGGGTTCGATGCGGTCGCGTTGGATGTGCCCGTAAAGGCCCGACGACTGGCCACAGGGCCCTGGTGGCGCTAACAGGGTCGACACGTTTCAGCGTTCGGAGTTCCCGAGGTTTCCACTCCAGCCGGACTTCTTTGAGTGGCGAGACCAACATGATCAGGACCGCTAGGCTGATCGCCTTCGTTTGGACGGCGACGATCGGAGCAGGTGTTGGGGCTGAAAGCGGACGTCACGCGGGCACGGGTGGTCGAGTTCTGGCGGACGGTGGAGATGTTCAGTCCGCAGAAGGTCGACAAGCCCGACCGGGAACAGCGGATGTTCGTGGCGCGGCCGGGGCAGCCGCTGCCGTGGGACCCGGAGCACGAGCTCGCTCAGTGGCAGCTCGAGCCGGAGCAGGCCTGGCGCCACACCGTGTACCTCGGCATCTACCGCCGCACCGAGGTGTTCGACGTGCTGTCGCAGGTCTTCGAACCGGACCAGGAGAGCTACGACGAACGTCCCGGCGGGGACAGCGCGGTCGCCGCGTTCCTGGTCGGCGAGGACGGCCGGGCGCTGCTCAACTCCGAGGTGTTGTCCAGTTGTGCCTGGGCCACCGGCGAGGTGCACCGGTCCCAGGGCTGCGAACCCGACTGGCTGTCGCAGTTCCAGGACGCCGTGCTCGACTTCACCGCGGAATGGCGGGACTTCGTCACCGATGCGGTGCTCCTGGGGGACGAGGAGACGCCGCCGCAGTACGTGCTCCGCGTTCTGGACTTCGCCGACCTCGCACACTGCCTGAAGATCGCCGTCGGCGCGACGGGCACGTCCGGGGTCCTCACGGCCGCGGACATCCGGATCAGCAGCCAGATCGTGGCCCGCCGCAAGGCAGAAAACCCAGGCGGTCACGACTTCCTCAACAGCTTCGTCATGAGCGACCTGGCCCTGGTTGCCAAGCAGGCGGAGAAGGGCGATGCCGGCGCGGCGCTGCGGGAGTACCTGCGACCCGAGGCCGACATCCCCATCGGCCGCCGGATCGACGTGCGCGAGCGGCTGGACCACGTGCTGGCGAGGACCGCGCCGCAACTGGTCCCGGGCGGTCGATGGCCGAGCAACGCGGCGCACGCGCTGGCGTTGAGCCAGCAGTTGGCCGTGATCACCGCCTCCGGTTTGCAGGACGAGGAAGGGCTCATCGGGGTCAACGGGCCGCCGGGAACGGGCAAGACCACCATGCTCCGCGATCTCGTCGCGGACCTGGTCGTGACGAGGGCGCAGCGTCTCGCGGCCCTGCCGGAACCGGGGAAGGCCTTCACCGGCCGGCGGTTCAACTGGCGCACCGGCGAATTCAAACGCGTGATCCACCAGTGGAATCCGGAGCTGATCGGGTTCGAGATGGTCCTGGCGTCGACGAACAACGTCGCCGTGGAGAACGTGACCGACGAGATCCCCTCTGCGGACGCCATCGACGAGTCCTGGCGGGAGCGCGCCGCCGAGGTGGACTACTTCGCGGACATCGCCACCGCGTTGCTCGCGCCAGACCCGGAGACCGAGCCGAAGGGGACGTCAGTCGCCGGCCAGGACCCTGAGGGCTGGGCACTGGTCGCGGCCAAGCTGGGAAACAAGAAGAACCGCGGCCGGTTCGTCGACAGCTTCTGGTTCCACAAGCCGGACGACCAGAAGCCTGACGACTGGTGCGGAATGATGCTGCTGCTGAAGAAGTACGAGCTGGAGGCGCCGGACACCACGTGGGCGGCCGCCGTCGAGGAGTTCAGGACCGCTGTGGCGCGAGTCGAGGAACTGCGAACCGAGCGACGCGCCGTTCACCAGGCGCTCGAACGCCACAGCGTTCTGGTGGCCGGGGTGGCGGACCAACGGGAAGCGGTCGCTGAAGCCGGGCGGCGTGTCGATGCGGCGCGGGCGCGGTGTGCGGAAGCGGCCGACGCCGAACGCGTCCACAAAGCGGAGACCGACCGCATCGCGTTGGCCCAGCAGGCGAAGGACGAACAGTCGGCGCGTGACCGCCTGGCCGCCGCCGAGGGCGTCATCCGCGACCGAAGGGGCGTCATCGAGCGGCTCAGCTCCGGACGCCGTGTCGCCGCGGAACGCAAAGTCCAGTCGCACGAGGGCGAAACGACCGAGCGCTGGAACGCACACGGTGCCCACCAGGACACCCGGCCGGGGTGGCTGGTGACCCTGTGCACGTTGGGCGCCGCGAAGCGGAAGTGGTCCACAAAGGACAACTGGCTGGCGCAGCAGGTCGCTGCCGCCAAACACGACTTAGCCTCCGCACACGAGGAGCTGGCGGCGGTCCAGTGGGAGATCGACGCCGCCCGACGGGACCTCGACGCCGCTGCGCACGACGCGGAATCCGTGCAAAGTCACTGGCCGCTGGGATACCCGTGCCGAAGGTCCACCACGAGCCGTTCGAGACGGCACGGCGCGCGGTCGCGGCCGCCAACCGGGAACTGACCTCGGCCGAGCACGCTCAGGCTCACGCCAGGGCGAAACTCCAGGCACTGGAAGAAGAACTCGGCGTTCTCGGCGGCCGGCTCACCGACGCCGCCGCGGCACTCGGCCGGCACTACCCCGACACCACGTGGTGGCAGGACCGCGACCGCCGGGAGCTCGCCGCCCTGTGGACCGATACCGAGTGGAACACCGCGCGAAGCGCCCTGTTCATCGCGGCTTTGGCTCTGCACAAGGCGTTCTTGCGTCACAGGCCCACAGAGATGCGGCAGAGCCTCCAGGCGGCCGTGGACCTGGTCAGCGGTGAGGCACCCCGCGACATCGACCCCGACGCGGTGCTCGCCGCGTGGCAGAGTCTCTTCTTCGTGGTGCCGGTCGTGTCGACGACGTTCGCCTCCTACGCCCGGCTGTTCGGCCACCTCGGCCGAGAGGCGCTGGGGTGGCTGCTGATCGACGAGGCGGGCCAGGCAGCGCCGCAGAACACCGCGGGCGCGTTGTGGCGGACGCGCCGGGCCGTCGTCGTAGGCGACCCCCTCCAGCTGGAGCCGATCAACGCCCTCCCGTTCCGCGCGGAACAGGCCATCCGGCTGGAGTTCGGCGTTGACGAGCAGTGGCTGACCAGCCACACCTCCGTGCAGCGCCTGGCCGATCGGCTCACCCCGCTCGGCACCGAGCTGCCCGGTGACGACGCCCCCACCTGGGTCGGGATTCCGCTGACCGTGCACCGGCGCTGTGACCAGCCGATGTTCGAGATCGTCAACACCGTCGCCTACGACGGCCTGATGATCGACGGCACCGCACCGGCGCCGGGCAGGCGGTTCGCCGAGAAGTATCCGAAGCTGCCGGAGTCGAAGTGGATCGACGTGCCGGGCGCCGCCGCCCAGGGCCACTGGATCCCCGGCGAAGGCGTTCAGCTCGACCGCGTTCTCGACACGCTCGCGAAACTGGACTTCGACATGTCCGACGTCCTGGTGATCGGCCCGTTCCGCGACATCGCCCGCCGGGTGGCGACCCGAACCGAGAGCCACCGGGGCCTGGTGGCCGGCACGGTGCACGCCGTCCAGGGGAAGCAAGCGGACGTCGTCGTCCTGGTGCTGGGCGGCGGGCCCGACCGACCCGGCGCCCGGAGGTGGGCGGCGTCCAAACCCAACCTGCTCAACGTGGCGGTCAGCCGGGCAAAGCACCGCCTGTACGTCATCGGCGACCACAAGGCGTGGTCCACCTTGCCCTACTTCACAGTGCTGGCGGCGAAGCTGGGCCGCACCGACCCGGTCTGAGCGGCGCGATCAGGCCGGGTCGGGGTCGGGGAGTGGCTCGACCACGGAGAAGGTCAGGTCGCCCGCGCGCAGGAAGAGCATCGGCATGGAGATCGGCGCGCGGTCGAGCAACCGAAGGACCTCATCGGCGTCGTCTCTCCACAGTGGACTCGATGGGCGGGTGGCATCACTCCCAGAACACTCGGAGTGCCTCGGATGTCAGCTGAGCCAGGTCGTGGGTGGCGCAGTCGGTGTTGGGGTGAACCACCGGACAGGCGTCTGCGGTGTCGCCGGCGAGGGGCCATGGGTGATGTAGGCGCTGATCGTGATCCGTCCTGCGGACACGGTTGCCGCGCTGACCGTCACCTCGCTGGGTGCCACTCCAGGCAGTGGCCGCGGGACCAGGCAGCCGCCGACGGCGTCGGCCTGCACCTCGGACCGGTCGCACACAGTGATGCCGAGGATGCTGTGGCACCGCCACGTGCGTGTTGCCGAAGTTCCTGATGGACGGCCCGTCTGGTTGCGGGAGCACCGATTGGTGTCTCCAGGCACGGTGTTGCCGACGATCTGCGGCGACCGTGGTGGGCCGGTCTCGCCCAAGGAGGTGTCGAGACCCACTCGATCGACTGTGTGCACGAGGAGATGATGAACGTGGAGCCGGTGCTGAGCATCGGCAGAATCGTCGCCGACGTGTTCGCGCGTTTCGGTTCAGCGCGGGAATCCGCGCTGGAGTCCTCTGTTCCGAAAGCCTAGCCGAAGGAATCCCGGAAGTGCCCACGAAGGAATCTGACGACGCCAAGGTCAGACTGGGAAGTCGCTTCCACAGGCTCTTCGGCGCCACGCTGGTGTCGTCCATCGGCACCGGTATGCACGCCGGCGCGTTGCCGTTGCTGGCCCTGCAGGCCACCAGCAGTCCGCTGGCGTTGAGCGCCGTCGTCATGGCGGCCGAGATTCCCTGGGTGCTGCTCTCGCTGCACGCCGGTGTCGTGGTGGACCGGCTGGACCGCCGGTGGGTGATGGTGTGGGCCGACCTCGCCCGGTTCGCCGTCCTGGTCGGTCTCGCGGCGCTGATCCTGACCGCGCAGGTGAACCTGGTGTGGCTGGTGGTCGCGGCGTTCCTGCTGGGGGTCGGCCAGGTCTTCTTCGACATCGCCGCCCAGTCGGCCATCCCGGACTTCGTGTCGCGGGACCCGCGGAACCTGGCCACGGCGAACGGGCGGATCGTCGCCGCGGAGAGTAACGGCGAGGACTTCGTGGGGCCCCCGGTCGGTTCCGCTCTGTTCGGCGTGTGGAACTTCCTGCCGTTCGCCGGCAACGCCCTTTCGTTCGCCGCGAGCGGCCTGCTGATCCTCTCGATCAAGACGGACGCCAAGCCGGAGAAGACGTCCGAAGCGCCGCGCAAGAGCGTGCGGAGCGAGATCGTCGAGGGCATCCGGTGGTTGTTCGGGAACCGGACGCTGCGGGCGCTGGCCACGGTCTCCTGCCTCGGCAACGTGGCCGCCACCGCCCAGTTCGCGATGCTGGCGCTGCTGGCCAAGGAGGTCCTCGGACTTCCGGACTTCGGTTTCGGGCTGCTGCTGACGGCCACCGCGGTCGGTGCGACGGCCGGGGGACTGACCGCCGCGGCCGCCAGCAGGCGGTTCGGTCCCGGCACGGTGATGCTCGTGGGCAAGAGCGGCGTGGGTGCGGCCATCCTGGTTCTGGGACTCGTCGCGAATTCGTGGGTGGCGGCCGCGATGATGATGGTGACCGGTGCATTGATGACCGCTGAGAAAGTCGTTGTCAGCACATTGCGTCAGCAGATAGTGCCCGATGAGCTCTTGGGGAGGGTGCTTTCCTCGAGCAGGCTGGTGGTGATGATCGGGGGCCCGATCGGAGCGGCACTCGGCGGTGTTCTCGCGACCGTTTTCGCCGTCCAGGTCTCGTACGTCGCCGCCGGTGTTTTCCTGATCCTGGTGGCATTGGTCTTCTATCCCGTGCTGAACAACCGCGCCCTGGCGAGCGCCGCGGAACAATCGACCGGATGAGCGCGGGTATTTCGCGTACGCATGGGAGATGTCGCTCGGCGCACTTCGGCTCGCGTTCTGCGGAATCAGGGCATCGCACGACGTTGATCATTCAGGCTGCCCGGCGTGTCAGTGAGGCCGCGAAGTGCTGGTCTGCTTCCTGGTGTGGCCGAGTGTGTGCAGATTCGTCCTGGTCGCACCTGACAAAGCACTACTAGATCGACCTGAGGACTCGGACGCGGTCGGCGATGGCGCGCCTGGCCACGTCGGAGTCGAAGGCGATCGAGTCGAACTCGTGCGGTGCGCCGGGGTGCAGGTGGAACTCGACCGGTACGCCAGCGCGGCTGAGCTTCGTCGCGTAGGCCAGGTCCTCGTCGCGGAAGACGTCGAGCTGGTCGTAGGGCACTCCGGGTGGTAGGGGTGCGAGGTGCCAGTGGACGTGCCTGTTGGCTTGTTGGCTGCCGAGGGATAGGACGTAGAGGCGTTCAGTGGGGAGCAGGTGGGTAAGTGCGCGGCCAGCGCCGACCAGAACCGAACGAGTGGACAGGAGCGGGTGTGACCGACGACGTGGCCAGCCAGGTGATCAGGGCTGAGCAGGATCGGATCCAATGTCTCCTCGACGTGGATCGCGGCACCTACGACCGCTTGCACGCCGCGGAGTACCGGTTGTGCAACCCGACCGGCACCGTGTGGACGAAGGCCGAATACCTTGATCTCCTCACCACCGGGCGGGTCGCCTACCGGGAACTGGGGCTGGCCGGCGACGTGGACGCGATCGTCGGCACCGACGTCGTCGTCCTCCGCTACCGGTGCGTTATCGAACTCACCGTCGACGGCGCGGACATCCCGCGGCACGAGGCCTGGCACACCGACGTCTACACCAATGCCAGCGGCACGTGGCGTTGTGTCTGGTCGCAAGCCACCGGCATCATGGACCTTCCGTTGGCCGCACCCTGACCCAGCACGAGGAAGGCGCGGACCCGCCGGACTTGACGTTGTGACAAATGGCAGGAACCAGAAGCGTCCAGTGGTTAAGACCACATCTCATTTGGGGTTGTCGTGGGTGAGCAGGTCCAGCTTGATGGCTCGGCGGTAGCAGATCACCGCGCAGGCCAGCTGGGCGAATGCCGTGAAGTGGGCGGCCTTGCGTTCGTAG
>NZ_BAABBE010000050.1:0-33952 GCF_039537795.1 Lentzea roselyniae | reverse complement strand
GCGCATCGGGCAGCAACGGCTGCGCCAGCAGCCACAACGGCTCCGGGCACCACTTCTCCACATCGTTCATCGCTGATCAACGATATAGCCTACCTTGCAACACACCCAAACGAGATGCGGTCTAAGTGGCCGGTTGATTTGTCGGTTTGCGGGTCGGATCGGCAGGTTGATCTTTGATCCAGGCCAGCACGTCACGCAGGCGGGCTCGGCCGGGCTCGGTCGTTTCGATGAGCGGAATCGTCGCCACCCGCACCGTGGTTCGTCAAGACCAAAGGACGTGCCGGTGGCCGACCACCAGCCTTCGACCCGCAGCTCTACAAGCAGCGCCACGCCGTGGAGTGCGGGATCAACCGACTCAAACGCAACCGATCTGGGGCCATCCGCCCTGCACGTCGGAGTTCCTCGCGGCTCGGCAGATCCTGACACAATTTGTCCCAGTTCCAAACTGAAACCTTGGTAGGGT
Organism: Lentzea roselyniae; assembly: GCF_039537795.1. Classification (NCBI taxonomy): domain Bacteria; kingdom Bacillati; phylum Actinomycetota; class Actinomycetes; order Pseudonocardiales; family Pseudonocardiaceae; genus Lentzea; species Lentzea roselyniae. The sequence continues at coordinate 33,489 of NZ_BAABBE010000050.1, read as the reverse complement.
GTTGGTGTGACGATCAACCCGACCACACGCGACTACAACAAAGCATCGGTCCTCGACGCCGTTCTCGCCCAGGCGCCCTTGACACGCAACAAGGTCATCGAGCTGACCGGCCTGAGCAAGGCCACGGTGTCGCGGGCGGTGGAGGAGCTCCGGGCCGATGGCTTCGTGGTGGACCGCGGGGTCGACGCGGTCGCCGGTCGCGGGCGGCCGTCCACCTACCTGGACATCCCCGGCACGACCGGGTACGTCGTCGGCGTGAGCTTCGGTGCGCAGACCACCGGTGTCCTCGCGACCGACCTGAGGGGGCGCGAGATCCAGCACGTGATCGTGCCCACGGCGACACACGACGACGTCGGCAAGGCCGCCGCCTGGCTGGCCGGCCTGATCGCCGGTGTCAGCCAGCACGCGGAGGGTCCGCTGCGCCAGGTGGTCGTGGCGGTGCCCGCCAGAGTCCGCGGCGGTGCCGAGATCTTCGGCCCGGCGGCGTCGATGAAGTACATCGAGGGCTCCCGTCTGCAACGCGCGCTGGCGGATCTGGTCGGCGCTCAGGTGCTGCTCGACAGCGACGCGAACGCGTCGTTGCTGGGAGTTCTCGCCGATGACGGCACGATCAGAGACGCCGCGCTCTTCAGCCTCAGCAGCATCCTCAACTTCGCCTGCTGCACCGATCACGAGCTGGCCCGGGGGAGCACGCCCTCGTTCGGCGACGTCGGCGTGCTCTGTTCCGGGGTGCACGACAAGACTCTCGACGGGCTGATGAGCGCGGGAGGCCTGCTCGCGTTCGCACGTGAGCAGGGGCTGGACTTGGAGCGCATCGACGACCTCTGGGTGGAGACGCACCACGACGACGTGCGCGCGGCGGTGGTGGAGGCGTTCACCACGGCGATGGTGACGGCCGTGAGCGCCGTCGTCGTGACCCTGGACCCGGAGTCGATCTACTTCGTGGGCAGGCTGCGTACGCTCGTCGAGGAAGTCCTGCCGGAGGTGCGCACACGCCTCGAGGAGCGCCTTCCGGCAGTTCCGCGACTCACGGTCGTCACGCAGGTGCTCGGACTGTCGACCGCGCGTGGTGCCGTGTACTCGTGCCTGATGCTGGCTCATGCTCGGTTGCGGGAAGCCCTGCTCGACGCACGTCGCCAGGCACCGCGGGTGGAGCAGCCCGCGCCCGCGTTCTGAGTCAGCTGTGACATCACACCTCGCGCAGGGGTGTTGCAGGATTATAAAGTTTCAGTTAGGAACTGGAACGAAGGATGGTTCGGTGAGATCACCAGCGGGGGAGACTCCGGCGGAACCAGCCGGAAAGTGACGGCCGATGACTTCGACACTGAGCCGGGCGCTCGCCAGCTACCCGAACCGCTTCGACCCGGCCGTGCTGGACGCGCTCCCCGGACGTCTCCAGGACACGATCAGGCGCCGGAGCGAGGTCCTGGGACCCGGCTACACCCTCATCTACCGCACGCCGGTCGAGTTCGTCTCCGGTCACGGCGCTCACCTGATCGACCGCGACGGCAACGACTACCTCGACGCCTACAACAACGTCCCGTGCGTTGGGCACGCGCACCCACACGTGGTGGAGGCCGTCACCCGGCAGATGTCGGCGGTCAACATCAACACGCGCTACGTCCAGGACTCGCTGGTGGACTACGCGGAGCGACTGCTCGCGACCTTTCCCTCCGAGTTGTCGAAGCTGAGCGTGGCGTGCAGCGGCTCCGAGGCCAACGATCTCGCGATGCGCGTGGCCAGGTTCCACACCGGCGCTGAGGGCATCATCGTGACCCGCTGGGCCTACCACGGCATCACGCGTGAGGTCGCGAGCTTCTCGCCGACCCTGGGCACGGGATCTCCGCTGGGGCCGAACGTCCGGCTGATCGACCCGCCCGACCCGCGGCTCGTCGCGCCGGGGTCAACGCTGGCCGACCGCAGGTGCGTGGCGCGATCGACGACCTGGAGCGTCACGGTTACCGGCTCGCCGCCCTGGTCACGGACGGGGCGTACAGCAGCGACGGGATCTTCACCGACCCGGTCGGCTACCTGAAGGCGATGGTCGAGGAGGTGCACGCGGCCGGCGGTGTCTACATCGCCGACGAGGTGCAGTCCGGATTCGCCAGGCTCGGGGAGTCCATGTGGGGCTTCGCGCGCCACGACGTGGTGCCGGACATTGTGACCATGGGCAAGCCGATGGGCAACGGGTTGCCGGTCTCCGGTGTGGTCTTCCGCCCGGAGGTCTCCGACGAGTTCGGGCGGAACGTGCGGTACTTCAACACTTTCGGTGGCAGCTCGATCCCCGTGGCGGCGGCGGCCGCGGTGCTGGACGTCTTCGAGCAGGAGAACGTGCAGCAGCGCGTTCTTGAAAACGGCAGGGCTCTGCGCGCCGGGCTCGAAGAGATCACGCGCGAGTCGCCGTTCGTCGCCGAAGTCCGCGGCAACGGTCTCTACGTCGGGATCGAGCTGGTGAAGGACAGGGATACGCGGGAACCAGACCGTGCGCTCGCCGACGACGTCATCAACGACCTGCGTGACCGGCGGGTGCTCATCAGCGGCACCGCGCGCGGGGCGAACGTGTTGAAGATCCGACCTCCGCTGGCTTTCGACGCCGCCGACGTGACCCGGTTCCTGGAGACCTTCGCCCGGGTCGCTCAGGACCGGCTGTAGCGGCTGACCGAAGGGACGGCACCGTGACCATCTCACCGCTGGAGGGCCCCGGCAGGCGCCTCATGGTCGAAAGCGGACTGGCGTCGGCCTGCGAGCCCGTCGACGTGACGCTGGTGGAGACGCTTCTGGAGCAGCACTACCTGCTGCGCCGGCGGCTCGAGCGGCTGGCGACGGAGAAGGACGACACGTTCCGGCTCACGACCGGCTCGGGTGAGCACCTCGTGAAGGTGTCGCCGCCGGGCGAGGACGAGAGCGTCGTCGACCTGCAGACCGCCGCGATGCGTCATCTCGAGGACACAGCTCCCGAGCTGCCGGTCCAGCGCGTGCGGCTGACCATCGACGGGAGCGACAGCGTGGTCGTCGGCGAGGATGATCGCGGAACGCGAATCCTGCGGGTGTTCGGCTTCGTCGCCGGTCCGGTCTGGGCCGATGCGGACCGGGACGCGCGGCAGCTCGCCGGGGCGGGCGAGATGCTGGGCCGCGTCGACGTGGCACTCGCGGGATTCGCGCACCCCGCCGACGGGCGCGGGCTGGCGTGGGACATCAAGCACTTCCACCACCTGGCCGGGCTGGTCACGCACACGCCGGACGCCGCGCACCGCCGGCTGGCAGGAGAAGTCGCCCGGCTGTTCAGCGAGGCTGTGGTGCCGCGCCTGAACGGCCTGGAAACACAGGTGATCCACGGTGACTACAGCCCGTACAACGTGGTCGTGAACCCGCACGGCGATCCGTTCGTGACCGGCGTGATCGACTTCGGCGACACGGTGCGCAGCGCTGTGATCTTCGACCCCGCCGTGCCGATGGCGAACCTGCTCGGCCGCACGCCGGAGGACCCGTGGCGGGAGGCCGCCGCCTTCCTCGTGGGCTACGAGCGGGCGCGGCCGATCGTGGACGCGGAACTGCCGCTGCTGCCGGTGGCCGCGCTGGCCCGGCTCACGTTGCGCGCGCTGATCACGAATTGGCGCGCGCAGGTTGTCCCACAACGGCGTGAGTACCTCCTCGCCCACGCCAAGGACGACTGGACCAACGTCGAGCGGGCCCTCTCCGTGCCCCTGGCCGACGTCGTCGCCCGATTCCGGTAAAGCCGACCACCGAACTCCTGAGGAAGAAACTCATGAGCCCGACCGTGATCAACGACGTCCCCAAGCAGCTGTTCATCGCCGGTGCCTGGCAGGACGCGGAGTCCGGCCGCACTCTGGCCGTCGACGACCCGGCCACCGGCGAGCAGCTGTGCCGGGTCGCCGACGCCTCTCCCTCCGACGGCAGGCGCGCCGTCGAAGCGGCGGTCGCGGCCCAGCCGAGCTGGGCTGCGACCCCGCCCCGCGTCCGCAGCCAGATCCTGCGCCATGCCTCGGCCGAGGAGGTCGTGCAGGACACCTGGCTTGCCGTCGTCCGCGGCATCGACGGCTTCCGCGGCACTGCGTCGCTGCGCACGTGGGTGTACCGGATCCTGGTCAACACAGCGAAGAAACGCGGCGTCAAAGAAAAACGCACGGTTCCGTGGACGAGCGTCGATCCCGATGGCGGGCCGACGGTGGACCCGTCCCGGTTCCGGGGCGCGGACGAGGGTTTCCCCGGCCATTGGCGCGAGTTCCCAGAGCCGTGGGTGCTCGACGGCGAGCTCCGGCAGGTGGTGGGACGGGCGCTCGACGACCTGCCGGAACGGCAGCGCGTGGTTGTTGTGCTGCGTGACGTGGAGGGCCGCACGTCCGAGGAGGTGTGCGCGATGCTGGAGATCTCACCGGCGAACCAGCGGGTGCTGCTGCACCGCGGTCGTGCGGCGGTCCGGGCTTGCCTGGAGACCTATTTCGCGACGTCAGGAGGAACGGCATGACGTGCGAGGAGTTCGTCGAACTCGTGACGGCGTTCCTGGAGGGAGCACTGGACGAGGCGGCCGAACGCGCTTTCGTCGAGCACCTCGCCGAGTGCCAAGGCTGCGAGCGCTACCTCGACCAGTTCGGTGCGACCATCGCCGAGCTCGGCGAGCTGCCGCCGGAGTCGCTGCCGGACGAGACGCGCGAACGGCTGCTGGACGCGTTCCGGACGTGGGGCCACGCCACTGACGGCCCCGCAGGTCCGCCGGAGCATCACCGCTGAGTTCAGACGAACGACGGTTCACACGAGGCGTCCTCTCCTCCTACCTTCGGTAACTGATCGGAAACCCCTGCACCCGTCCGCCCCGGCGGACGGGATTCCGTGAGGAGCCCAACTTGATGAAACCCCTGCGCGTGGGGGTGCTCGCCGTGCTCACCGCATCGGCGGTCGCCCTCACGATGTCGGGCGCGTCCGCGCACGATCCCGACACCCCTGAAGGACAGGCGGCGGCCAGAGCGTTCATGGCCGACTACCGGCCGGCCGAACGGCACGCCGTCACCGGCACCGCGGCCGGTGTGCCGTGCGTCAACGGCAAGGCCGACATCTACCCCTGCAAGAACGTCGATCTGCTCAGCGTCTTGCCGCTGGCCCAGATGGGTGGCGGCAACGGCAACGACATCTGGGGCTGGACCGACCCGTCCTCCGGCAAGGAGTACGCGATCGTCGGGCGCACCAATGGCACCGCGTTCGTCGACGTCAGCACTCCCACCGCGCCGAAGTACCTGGGCAACCTGCCGTCCAACGGCGGCAGCAGCACGTGGCGCGACATGAAGGTCTACAAGGACCACGCGTTCATCGTCGCGGACTTCATCAGCGGCCACGGGATGCAGGTGTTCGACCTGACCCGACTGCGCACCATCACCACGCCGCAGACGCTGACCGCGGACGCGCTCTACAAGGAGTTCGGCCCGGCGCACAACATCGCCATCAACGAGGAAACCGGCTACGCCTACGCGATCGGCTCCAACACCTGCCGCGGCGGCCCCCACATGGTCGACATCCGCACGCCGAAGTCGCCGAAGAACGCGGGCTGCGTATCGCAGGACGGCTACACGCACGACAACCAGTGCGTGATCTACCGCGGGCCCGACGCGGCCTACCGGGGCAAGGAGATCTGCTTCAACTCCAACGAGGACACGCTGACGATCGTCGACGTGACCGACAAGGCGAACCCGGTCCAGATCTCGCGCAAGGGCTACTCGGGCGCGCAGTACTCGCACCAGGGCTGGCTCACCGAGGACCAGCGGTACTTCCTGCTCGACGACGAGTTGGACGAGTCGCGCGGCACCGACAAGCGCACCAAGACCTACATCTGGGACCTCGCGAGCCTCGCCAACCCGGTCCACACGGGCGTCTACAACTCGCCCGCGACGGCGATCGACCACAACCAGTACATCAAGGGCAAGTACTCCTACCAGGCCAACTACCAGGCAGGCCTGCGCATCCTGGACGTCAGCAACGTCGCCGCGGCGCAGCTGACCGAGGCCGGGTTCTTCGACATCTACCCGGCCGCCGACGAAGCGAAGTTCAACGGGGCGTGGAGCAACTACCCGTACTTCGCGAGCGGCATCGTCCTGGTCAACGGCATCGAGCAGGGCCTGGTCGTGGTCAAGCCCAACCTCGGCGCGGTGGAACCACCGCCGGGAGGGAAGTTCGAGAACACCACCGACGTGTCCATTCCGGATGCGGGCGCGGCGGTGACGTCCTCGGTGGCCGTGTCCGGGCTGGGCGGCAAGGCACCGGCGACGCTCAAGGTGAACGTCGACATCAAGCACCCCTACCGAGGTGACCTGGTGATCGACCTGGTGGCGCCCGACGGCACGGCCTACCGGCTCAAGGGTTCGAGCAACGACGGTGGCGACAACGTGATCGCCACCTACGACGTGAACGCCTCCGCCGAGGATGCCGTGGGCACTTGGCTGCTCAAGGTGCAGGACGTCTACCGCTCCGACGTCGGCTACATCGACGCCTGGAGCCTGCAGTTCTGAGGTGAGGTGCCCCGGCCTCGGCCGGGGCATCCCCGCTTGGGGGGGTGGATCATGCGCAAGCTGGGTTTCATCGACTGGGTGTTCGCACTGCTGGCCGTGGCGATCGTGGCCGGCGGCGGGATCATGCTGTTCCGTCCATCGGCCGCTTCGCCGCACTCGGTGCACCAGCAAGCGACTCAGGACGTCGTACCGGCGAGCCACAGCGACGGTCTGTCCGAGGTGGAGGGTGGATACCGCTTCGAACGCGTTGTTGTGCCGGAGAGCCGGGGAAGCGCGGTACCGGTGGCGTTCCGCATCCTCGGCGGCGACGGCAAGCCCGTGACCAGGTTCCTGGACAACCAGACCAAGCAGATGCACTTCTTCGTCGTTCGCGATGACATGCACGTGTTCCGGCACGTGCATCCCACGCTTGACGGCGACACGTGGCGGATCACGATCGACCTGCCCGATGGCGGCGCATATCGCATGTTCGCCGAGTTCATCCCGTTGGACACCAAGGACCCGCGGCACCCCGTGGTGCTGGGCGTCCCGTTCAGTCTCGCGGGTGACACCGCGCTGATGCCGGTCCCCGCACCGGACGCGAACAGTCGAACCGCAACGGGTTACTCGGTCACACGGGTGGATGAACCGGCCGCACTCCCGTTGCTGAACGAACGCAAGCTGCGATTCGCCATCCGGACCCCGGACGGCGCACCGGTCGAGACCCTGGAACCGCATCTCGGTGCCAACGGTCACATGACCGGATTCCACACGATGCTGCTCTCCGCGACGCACTTGCACCCCGTCGAGCCGCTCGGTGCACCGGTGATCAACGGCGAGCTGACCTTCCGGTCGGTGTTCGCCGAGCGCGGTGAGTACCGGCTCTTCCTCGAGTTCTCGCACGGCGGACGGCTGCACACTGCGTCAATCACCGTTGCGGTCGAGTGACTGGCCGGCAGACAGCTGGCAGATCAGTCGTCCGGTGAACAACGGCTACCGGGCACGGGGCGTGGCGGAGCACGGCGTGGCTGATGGAACCGAGCACTGCCCGCCGTACAGCGCTCCGGTCATGGCGCGATCACGGTTCCAGACTCGGTGCCGACCTGGTCCCAGTTGTAGCCACAGTGTTCGGCTCAGCGAGCGCCTCATCGGGATGTCGGACCACGCGTGAACCGCGAGCAGATCGCAATCGCGGCGCCGGGCGAAGTCGAACGCGAAGTCGATCGCCGCAGCGCTGGTGTCCGACCCGTAGACCCGGCCACAACGCGACCGGCGTTCGTTTTCCCACGTGTGCTTACGACCTCCCTACGATCCCACAGGCCTGGCGGAAGTTCGATTGCTCAGTGCAAAGATTGCACTGTCCGTGATGAACGACGGCGGAGATCGGAAGCCAGAACAGGTACCCTCACGTTTCTCGCTGGCGTGTGGCTGATCGCGGCACCGCTGCTGCTGGACTTCGACGCTGCACTGGAGGCGTTCCGGCCCTATAGGGTTCGCTGGCGCTCGCTGTGGTGATCATGCTGGCCGGAATGCTGCGCGCATTGGCGCCATTGGACGCTCCGTGGCTGCGCACGGTGAGCATCGGGCTCGCAGCAGCGCTTGTCGCGGCTGGGTTCCTCGTACGCTCCGACGTCAGCTCGGTGGTGCAGATCAACCCGATCGTGGTCGGAGCGGCGATCGCACCGGTGTCGCTGGTGGTCGCCATCGACGCGGGCAGGTGGTTGGGCTGAGTGCGTCAGATCCAGCCGAGATCGGCTGAAGTCACCGCGGGTTCGCCGCCGGCCTTGGTGAACGCGGTGAGCGCCTCGACGAGGCCGCGTCGTTCGTCTTCGGACATCTTCGCCACGATCCGGCTGATCGCCGCGCGGCGCCGGCGCGTCACGCCACGTACTACACGGGTGCCTTCCTCGGTCAGTTCGACGATCCGAGTACCGCGGCTCTGACAGCGGAACACGCGCCGTCGGCACCCACGACGAGGTCGAACCAGTCCTCGTCGCCGTTTGCGAAGATGGCCGTGACACCGCAGTCGTCGGCGACGAGGACAGGCAGCTCCGCACCACGGCGATCGACCTCGCCACCGAGAGCGTCGCTCAGCACCGCGAGCATCTCGTCCTGGCCCAGCACCGGGCGGTGCGGGGGAGGCTCGGGGTGTACAGCGAGCGGCACCCCGGCGGCGTCGACCGCGACGAGGTCGCAGCGGGGCTGGCGTCGTTCGACGAGCGCCGGCAGCAGTCCCAGCCGCCGCGCGGCGTTGAGGCCGAAGTCGGTGAGGGCTGCGGGAATTCCTCCGGGCCGTGCGGGCGTTGCGGCAGCCGGCACGACGACGTCCCAGTCACTGCGCAGCAGACGGTAGGCGGCCGCGAGGCCACTGACACCGGCGCCCATGACGAATGCTCTCCTGGCGGGCATGACCGTCCCTTCGAACGGAAGGCTGTCACGCCGACCAGGCTTCCCGGCACACCGCTGTCCGGGACAGGTGATGAGACCCCTACCGGAAAGACGCGGAGTCGGAATCGCCTTGCGCGTATCTCGATCTGGCCGGCGTCGAGTCCAGGTACCTCCGTCGTGAGGTCGGCGCACCGCCGGACGGCGCACGTCTCGGCATCATTGCCCGCACGCGGTCAGATCGGTGAACGAAACGCAGACGCAAGCCTGGACTCTGCTGTCCTAATTGGACTTGGCATGCCCCATCTCACGCGCCACGACCCCGACGACGCGAGTTCCACTGGCCTGGCGGAGAACAACAGGAGTAAGGTGATCGGCGGAGTGCCGGGAAGCCTGGTCGGCGTTGTTGTCGTTCGCGCAGACGAGGACCACGCATGGCCACCACGGCTCCGGTGATCGATGCCTCTGAGCTGACCAAACGCTACGGCGATCTCGCTGCCGTGGACGCGGTTTCCCTGCGGGTGGAGCCGGGGGAGATCTACGCGCTGCTCGGCCTGAACGGCGCGGGCAAGACGACGATGATCCGGATGCTGCTGGGCATGGTGCGCCCTACCAGCGGTCAGGTGACGCTGCTGGGTGAGCGTGTGCGGCGCGGCCACAACGAGATGTGGTCGCGCGTCGGGTACCTCGTCGAGACCCCGACGGCCTATCCGGAGCTGACGGTCGTCGAGAACCTCGCGGTCGTCGCACGTTTGCGAGGCTTGACCGACCCGCGCGCCGTCGGTGCCGTCGTCGAGCGGCTCGGGTTGAGCGCCTACGCCGGCAACCGTGCGGGGACCCTGTCGCTGGGCAACGCGCAACGACTTGGCCTCGCCAAGGCGCTGATCCACCGCCCTGACCTGGTGATCCTCGACGAGCCGGCCAACGGCCTGGATCCTGCCGGAGTGGCCGAGATCCGCGCGCTGCTCTTCGATCTCGCGCGCGAGCACGGGGTCTCCGTGCTGCTGTCCAGCCACATCCTGACCGAGGTGGCACGGCTGGCCACCAGGATCGGAGTGATCGATCACGGCCTGCTGCTGAAGGAGATCGCCACCGAAGACCTGGCGTCGCTCGCGCGGCCCCGGTTGAGCGTGGCCGCACGCGACGGCGACCGAGTCGCGGAAGCGCTGCGTGTGGCTGGGCTGGTCGCGAGCGCCGACGGCGACGGGTACGTGATCGAGGACGAACGTGCCGTGCGGCGTCCCGATGACGTCGCCGCGTTGCTCGTGGCAGCGGGTTGTCCGCCGACGAGGCTCGTCGTGACACAGGACGACCTGGAGACCTACTTCCTGAAGCTGGTCGAGCCGCGGTGAGCGCGATGAGGGCTGCGGTCGCGGTGGAAGCGCTGAAGATGCGGCGCTCGAGGCTGCCTTGGCTGACGGTGCTGGCGTTCAGCGTTGTCGCGCTGGTCGGCGGGCTGTTCATGTTCATCCTCGCGGATCAGCAACGGGCGCGGGCCATGGGGTTGCTGGGCGCGAAGGCGAGCTTGGTGGCGAACGAGGCGGATTGGGCGGCCTACTTCGGGTTCCTGGCCCAGGCGAACGCGGTCGGCGGCATGGTCGTCTTCGGTTTGGCCGTGACGTGGCTGTTCGGCCGGGAGTTCAGCCAAGGTACGGCCAAGGATCTGCTCGCCCTGCCGACCGGACGCGGCGTGATCGTGTCGGCCAAGTTCGTGGTGGGCGCGGTGTGGTTCCTGGTCCTCGGCGGCTACGTCTACCTGCTGGGCCTTGCCATTGGTGCCGCCCTCGGGCTGCCCGGCTGGTCGGGTGTCCTGGCGGTGGCCGGGTTGGGAAAGCTGATGACCACCTCGGTGATGACGACGTTGTTGGTCGCGCCGGTCGCGCTGGCTGCCAGTGCCGGTCGCGGTTACCTGCCCGGTGTGGGGTTCATGATCGCGGCGGTGTTCCTGGCGCAGATCGTCGCCGCGCTCGGTTACGGACATGTGTTCCCGTGGTCGGTTCCGGCCCTGTTCAGCGGTCTGGCGGGCCCGGAGCGCGAGCAGCCCGGCGTGCTCGGCTACGCACTCGTGCTCCTGGTGGGGGTCGGTGGCGCGTGGGCGACCGCCTCCTGGTGGACGCGGGCTGACCAGGATCGGTAGAGGGGAGGCGAGATGGGTCTGATCCGGTTGTCGGAGACCGACCGTTCCATGGTCGATCTAGTGGGTGGCAAGGCCGCCGGTCTCGGTGAGATGGTCAAGGCGGGTGAGCGGGTCCCGGACGGCTTCTGCCTGACTGTCGAGTCGTACCTCGCGCGGGATCTTCCCGAAGCCGATCTGCTCGACGCCTACGAGCGGCTCGGTGGAGGACGTGTCGCGGTCCGGTCCAGCGCCACGGCTGAGGACCTGCCGGACGCCAGCTTCGCCGGCCAGCAGGACACCCACCTGAACATCGAAGGGGCGGACGAACTCTTCGACGCGGTCCGCAGGTGCTGGGTCTCCCTGCATTCCGAACGCGCGGTCGCCTACCGAGCTGCCGCGGGAATCGACGACGCCGCAATGGCTGTCGTGATCCAGCGCATGGTCGATCCGGTTGTCGCCGGAGTCACGTTCACCGCCAATCCGATCACCGGGTGCCGCACCGAAACGGTCATCGACGCCGCTCCCGGTCTGGGCACGGCCGTGGTGGACGGCTCGGTCGTCCCAGACCACTACGTGTTGTCCCGCAACGCGCCCGCCACCCCGAACCCGGACGGGTGCCTCGACGGGTCCCAGCTCGAACAGCTGCGGGAGGCGGGGAGGCGGCTGCAGCGGCATTTCGGTGTCCCGCAGGACATCGAGTGGGCGTTCGACGGCGAGGGTCGGCTGTGGTTGCTCCAGTCGCGGCCGATCACGACGTTGTTCCCGCTGCCACCTGACACCGGCGACACCCGGCTGTACCTGGAGATCGGTCACATCCAGGGAATGCTGCGACCGTGCACGCCGATGGGTGTGGCGCTGCTGAAGACGGGCGCGGCGATGTGGTTCAAGTCCTTGGGAGCGAAGGTCGATCCGCGAGACCCGCTGCCTCGGCTGGTGCCGATCGGCGGGCGCCTCTACCTCGACCTGACGGATTTCGTGCGCAACAAGGCGATGCGCAAACAGCTCCCGACATCGCTGGAGATATACGGGCCACGGGTTCGAAGCGCCGTCAACCGCGCGATTGACGACCCGAGATTCGCGCCACGACGGGGCTTGCCATTCCGACCTGGCACCGCCCTCAAAGCTGCAGCACGGCTCATGCTGCCCGCGATCGCCGGGTTCGTGTCCAGCCTGGCCCGTCCCGCCGCCGCGCGCGCGAGGGCGTACCGCGGCGTCGAGGAGATCAAATCCACGCTGACACCGCCGCCGGAGTCCGCCACCGCCGCCGAGCGGCTGCGCTGGGTCGTCGAGGACTCGCACAAAACGGTGATGAGCCCGGACATGAAGGGAATCCTGTGGCCGCTGATGGCCGGCATCGTCGCCGGGACGACCCGGCAGGATTGCTCGACGAAGTCGCCTCGCCGGAGGAGCTCGACACCGTCCTGGGCGGGATGCCGCACAACGTCACCACGGAGATGGACCTGGCGCTGTGGGACTTGGCCGTGAACGCACGAGCGCATGGCGACCTGTTCTCGAGCACTCCACCTGAGCAGCTCACCGCCAGGTACTTCGCCGGGGAGCTGCCGGACATCGGGATGGCCGCTTTCCTGGACAGGTACGGCATGCGCGCGGCCGCCGAGGTCGATGTCGGCGTACCCCGCTGGGCAGAGGACCCCGCGCCGTTGTTCGCCACGATCGCCAACTACCTCCGCGTCGACAACCCGGAACAGGCACCCGATCGGCGGTTCGCAGCCGCGGCGGCCAAGGCGGAGGAAATGATCGAGACGCTGTCCCGCCGGGTGCGGAGTCAGCGGCCGATCCGCGGGCGTGTCGCAGTGTTCTTCATGCGCCGGTCACGTCAGCTCACCGGTCCGCGCGAGATCGGGAAGTTCGCCTGGTTGCCCGCGATCCAGGCGTCGCGCCGCCAGCTGCTCCTCATCGGTGAAGATCTGGTCGCACGGGAGCTGTTGGAACGTGCCGACGACATCATGTTCCTGGACCTCGAACAGGTACACGCGGCCGTGCACGGCGGTACCGACCATCGTGAGCTCGTCACACTGCGCCGCGCAGCACACGAGCGAGAACAACGGCGGCCCACAGTCCCCGGCGCGCTGTTGTCCGACGGGACGGACCTCGAGGCGCTCGCCCCTGCGGTACCCGCGGACAACGGTGTGCTGGTCGGCATGTCAGGCGCAGCAGGACGTGCAACCGGCCGGGCACGCGTGATCCACGATCCCTCCGGAGCGCACATCGAGCCGGGCGAGATTCTCGTGGCGCCCACCACGGATCCCGGTTGGACACCGCTGTTCCTGACCGCCGCTGGACTGGTGACAGAGACCGGGTCGCCGGTCGCGCACGGACCCACGGTGGCTCGTGAGTACGGGATTCCCGCGGTGATCTGCGTTCGCAACGCCACCCGTGAGATCAGGACCGGGCAGCTCATCACCGTCGACGGCGCGGCGGGAACAGTCCGCGTGGAAGGGATCCCGCCAGCCGATTCGTGATCGGTTGCGGTGGTTCTGGTGGTCGAGCACGGGAGATACCTGGTTGGCAACCTCTGCCGCAACGCCGATCAGGACCGGGAGCCCGGCGGCGTTCCCACAGCCACCCGAAGCGGTCGATCCGCCACAGCTGCGCCACCACGACCACGGTCGCACCGAATACCGTCGGCCACACCTCCAGGGCGATCAGACCCCAGAAGATCATGCCGAAGCCGATGACGCCGAGGGCGACCAGCAGGCGCAACACCTTCCGGTGGTCGGGTGGTACGAGGTCGCGGTCCTGTACCCAGGCCCGTTCGCCGTAGATGCCACGTGCCGCCCAGCTGCGCGGTTCGCGCACCGGTGGGAACACCCTGGGGTTGACGAACAACCAGGCGACGACGGCGCCAACGGGCAAGAGACTCCACCAGCCGATCCACGTGCGGCTCCAGATCGACAGCAGCATCAAGGGAATCGACCGCCGCAAAGCGCTGTGGGCTCTCGGCGCCCGCTGTCTACGCCGCTGACTGCTCGGCGAGCTGGGCGGTCAGCTCTGCTCCCCTGTGCAGAAGTAGTCACTGAGATCCACAAAGGACACGTGGTCCGGCAGGTCTTCAACCAGTGCGAACGGTGGTTCCGGGGCGCAGGTCTAGGTGTCGCTAGCTGTCCGTGGGCCCGCGGTTCTCCGTGGTCGCACCGCTGGCGGTGGGTGCTGTTTGCTGATGCACGTCCGGGATGCCGTCGTTGTCCGCGTCGCGGGTTTCTTCCTCGTGGATCCGGCGGTACACCGTGTTGCGCATCCGAAGGATCACGGTCGCAACGAGCGCGGACAGCACGGAACCCAGCAGCACGGCCACCTTGGCGTTGCTGTAGTCCGCGCTGCCTTCGCCGAACGACAACTCGCTGACCAGGAGCGAGACGGTGAAACCGATGCCGGCGAGGATGGACAGGCCGACGACGTCGATCCACGACAGGTCGTCGTCCAGATCGGCCTTGGTGAACCGTGCGATCAGCCAGGTGGCCGCGGTGATGCCGATCGGTTTGCCCAGCAGCAGACCGAGCACGATGCCGAGGGTCACGCTGTCCGTGAGGGAGGTGACGAAACCGCTCAGGCCTCCGATCGAGACGCCGGCGGCGAAGAAGGCGAAGATCGGCACAGCGACACCGGTGGACAGCGGCTGCCACCGGTGCTGGAAGATCTCGGCCAGACCAGGGCCCTCGCCGGACTTGCGGATCACCGGCACGGCGAACCCGAGCAGGACGCCCGCCACGGTCGCGTGGACGCCGGAGGCGTGCATCAGCGCCCATGTGGCCACCGCCAGAGGGATGAGCAGCCACCACGACCGGACGCGTCGCTGGACGAGCACGGTGAACAACGCCAGTGGGACGAACATCAGCAGCAACGGCAGCAGCGCCAGGTCATCGGTGTAGAAGAGGGCGATGATCACGATGGCGATCAGGTCGTCCACGACGGCGAGGGTCAGCAGAAACGTCCGCAGCGCGGAGGGGAGGCACCGGCCGATCACTGCGAGCACCGCGAGCGCGAAGGCGATGTCGGTAGCGGTGGGGATGGCCCAGCCGGACAATTCGGGGCCGCCGCCGAGGTTGATCGCGGTGTAGATCAACGCCGGGACGAGGACGCCGCCGAAGGCTGCCGCGATCGGGACTGCGGCGCGGCGGGGATCGCGGAGGTCGCCGGCGACGAACTCGCGTTTGAGCTCCAGGCCCGCGACGAAGAAGAAGATCACCAGCAGGCCGTCGGAGGCCCATTCGGCGAGGCTGAGGCGCAGGTGCAGTGACTCGGGGCCGATTTCCACCGACCGCAACATCTCGTAGACCGGCGCCCACGGTGAGTTCGCCCAGACCAGGCCGACCAGCGCCGCGATCAGCATGATGACGCCGCCGACGGTTTCGAGGCGGAGGAGGTCGGCGATCCGCCGGGTCTCAGGCCACGAACCGCGACTGAACAGCCGGGTCTTCACGGGTTCCAAAACTGACTCCAGGTGTCGTCGGCCGCATCGCCGACCAGACTTCCCGGCACACCATGCCGCTCGTCACGGCAACGGTCCGACCGTACCTGACGACCAGACACTGAGGACGGTTGATGTGATCTTGTCCGAAGCGCGGATCAGCCTGGTGACTCGTCGTTTCCGCGGGTTCGCCAAGCCTGGACGACGGTGGCTGCCGGGCCGAACGCGGCCACGGCCGCACCGAGCGCGATCACCACGATCGACGACAGCGACACGCCCGTGATGACCACCACCAACCCGACCACGTAGATCAGCAGAAGGCTGATCAACCTCAGCACGCGTGGCGTCAGTTGGCGATACAGCGGCGGCGTTGTGGCGAGTTTGGCCGCGAAGGTGGGGTCGTCCTCGGCGAGGCGATGCTCGATGTCGTCCAGCTCGCGCTGCTCGTCCTCCGGCAACCCCACTGTCAGCACCTCCCGAACTCGCCACACCGAACTATCCGCGTCCGCTCAGCGACCTGCCAGCTCCGATTGCAGTGCGGACCGCGCGGCCACCGGTTCGGCGGCGTCTGCCGCGTCCGCGACCGCCAGAGCGGCTGCCTCGCTCGCTTGGGCGACGTCCTTCTCGGCCTGTGCGGTGGCGGCCTCGACTGAGTTGTCGGGCTCGGCGGCGGCCGATCGCGGCAGCGCTTCGGAGAACGCTTTTGAGACGTCGTGCAGCGCGGTGGTGACCTCGCTCGGAATCACCCAGAACGTGTTGCCGGGACCCTGCGCGAGCTGGGGCAGCATCTGCAGGTACTGGTAGGCGAGCAGCTTGGGGTCCGGATCGTTGCGATGCACGGCCTGGAAGACCTGGTCGATCGCGCGGGACTGGCCCTCCGCCTCGAGGATGGTGGCGGCCCGGTGCCCTTCGGCGCGCAACACAGCAGCCTGCTTGTCACCCTCAGCCGTGAGGATCTGCGACTGACGCTGCCCTTCTGCGGTCAGGATCGCGGCCCGCTTGTCACGTTCGGCCCGCATCTGCTTCTCCATCGCCTCCTTGATGCTCTGTGGCGGGTCGATGGCCTTGATCTCGACCCGGTTGACCCGCAGACCCCACTTGCCGGTCGCGTCGTCGAGCACGCCGCGCAACTGGTTGTTGATCGTGTCGCGCGAGGTGAGGGTCTTCTCGAGATCCATCGATCCCACGACGTTGCGCAGGGTGGTGACCGTGAGCTGCTCGACCGCCTGCAGGAAGCTGGCGATCTCGTAGGCGGCGGAGCGAGGATCGGTGACCTGGAAGTACAGCACCGTGTCGATCTGCACGACCAGGTTGTCCTCGGTGATCACCGGCTGCGGCTGGAACGAGACGACCTGCTCACGCAGGTCGATCGCCGGGTATACGCGGTCGACGTAGGGGATGACGAAGTTGAGACCGGGTGTGAGGGTGCGTTGGTACCGGCCCAGACGTTCGACGTTGCGGGCGCGGGCTTGCGGCACGATGCGTACGGCGCGCAGGACGGTGAACGCCGCGAAGATCGCGAGCACGAGTCCGGCGAGAAGCAGTGTGGACATGGCTCACTCCCGTGGATAGACGACGGCAGTGCTGCCGTCGATGTGCAATACGTCGACCGTGCGCCCGGCAGGGATCACGAGGGACTCGTCGTACGGACGAGCCGTCCAGTCCTCACCGCGGATGCGCACCAGACCGTCGTGGTTGTTCACCTCGCGCAGCACGTAGCCGGACGCCCCGACCAACGCCTCGACGCCGAACCGCTCAAGCCGCGGCTGCAGCATCATTCGCCGCGCCCACGGCCTGGCGAGCACGACACCGGCGGCGGACACAACGCTGAACACGACGAGCTGGCCTGGGACCGGCAGACCGATCGCCGCCGTCCCCGCTGTCACCACTGCCGCGACCGCGAGCATGCCCAGTGCCGCGGTGAGTGTGAAGATCTCGGCGATGGCCAGCACCAACGCGATGATCAGCCAGATGAGCCAGGGATCCACCGTGCGACCCTCCCTACGTGGAGGTACGCCTCGAACACTCGACGTCTCCTCACCATCGTCGGCCTGATTCCGTCCGGCCGACAGGCGTCCGCCCGGCCGGTTGGACTGCCGTTGTCTGCCGGTGCCCGGCAATCACGCCCAGGGTCCAGCACGTGGCCATCCGAGCAGGCGCGCGCCGAGCACCGCTACCTGGAGCGTGAACGCCTGGGCTGGGTTGTCGGCGCGATAGCCGGTCAGCTCTCGGACGCGGTCGAGGCGGTAGGTGACTGTGCGCACGCCGATGCCGAGGGCCTGTGCGGTAGTGGTCGTGACTCGACCGGAAGCGAAGTATGAATCCAGCGTGTCCACCAGGCGCTGAGCTCCTCCACGTGCTCCGCGCAACGGCTCCAGCACGGCGGTGACGAGTTCGCCGAGTGCCGCGCTGTCACGCAGAAGTACTTGGTAGACCAGGAGATCCGCCGCTTTGACGAGTCGTTCGTCCAGATTGAGGCGTTCTGCCATGTCGAGGGCGTTGCGCGCCTGCTCGAAGGAACGGACCGCGCCACCGGGGCCGGACTGAGGCTGGCCCAGGCCGACCCGCCAGACGGTGTTGCGTCCCACGACCTCGCCGACCTGACGCGCGAACTCCTCGGGTGCGCCGCCGAGGTCGTGCGGGACGACACACACCAGGAGGCCTTCACGCGCGGCCACGAGGACGTGACGGGAGCTGAACCGCAGGCTCATCGCGGCCTGAACGCTCGTCGTGGCCGCACCCGATTCGAGGAACGGCCGGGACGCCGACGCCGCCGCGACGACGTTCGTGCCGGCGAGCTGCAACCCGTACCGTTCGGCGCGTTCCGCGAGCTGGCCGAGGTCGCGTCCGGTGAGCAGGTCGTCGATGAACTCGCGACGCAGCGATTCGGCCCTGCGGATGGTCCAGCGCTGGTTTTCCTCGTATCCCTTGGTCAGTTCGCCGACTGCGTCCTCGGCCGCCTGGAACACGGCTTCAGCGATTCGTTTCAGGGCGTCGGTGTTCGCAGCGGCGTCCACACCGGGCAAAGTCGCCCAGGTTCGCCCCATCACCCCGAGATGCTCTTTGATCAGCTCGCGGAGTGGCACACCGCGTTCCGCGGCGTCTGCGCCCGCGTCGTGCAGGTCGCGCCGTTCCTTGGCCGAAAGCGGCCTCTTCGCCTGGCTGATGTCCCGGAGCGCCTGGACGAACACCGGAACACCCGCAGGCATCTCGTTCGGCGGTGGGCCGGTCGATCTCCTGGCCATGTGACCTCCGTGGAGTCAGGCGCTAGTGAGTTCAGCGTGGACCTCGGACGCCGATACCACCAACGCCTCATCCATCCATGCATCGACACGTGTCCTGGACACCCCAGGTGGTCCGTGCAGGGGCACCGACACCACGCTCGCGTTGTCGCCGAGCCGGAGTACCCGCAGCCAGCCCGAGTAATCGGCACCCCTGTCAGCGCCCCACTCGGCGCACAGCCGCACCCAGTCGATCGCGATCGGCATCTCGACGTCTCGGTCGCGGAACCGCAGGCGCAGCAGCCGCGGTCCCGACACCTCGGTATCGACTCCTGACGGCAACCACGCGATGTTGGCCAGGTCGGCGGCGATCTCGAACCCGGTGTCGGCGTCAGCGCGTATCGAACAGCTGCGTGGCAACGAGGGCACATTCCTTTGTGGACGTTGAATCTCATGCTGCGAGTTCGGCGACCTGCTGCGCGGGGGGCGGGAAGTTCCTCCATCTCGGGCGTTGTGACGTACCGCTTGACCATGAGGTGCTGGACCTGCTGTCGTGTACCGCGGCAGGGCGCTGCTGGGTCTCGGTGGTAGCTGGCCGCGTACTGGGCGGGGTCGGTGTCCAACTGCGGTCGGGGGTTGGTCCGGCGCGACCTCGTGCCGATCCCCGTAGAGACTCCATGGCTCGACGTGCTGTGCGACCTCTGCCGGGGCGATGGGGCCGCTGTCAGGTGCCCGCCGCCATTCCGGGCAATGGCAGGCGAGGTGAGCTCGACGACGGTTTCGGATCGCTGTTGTACGGACAGCCGCCACTCGAACCCGCGCACGGCGTGTCCGTCGTCCACTTCGCCGAGCGGGCCGTTTCACCCCCGTGCGGTTGCACGAGCTGGTGGTGATCACGAGGTCCGCATCGCCCGAGACGATCACTGCCGCGCTGCGCGGCGCGGTGGTGAGCGACGAGGAACTCGCGCTGATGGACGAACTCGAGTTCGTCGACTCGTTCGAGGACTGGCGTGAGCATCGGGAAGAGCTGTGAAGCCGGGTCCACTTCGGACCGGATCGCACAGCGGCACTCGCGTCGATTCGGCTATCTGGGAACGGTTACCGTTGCAGGCGTTGGCATTTCATGCGTTCGCGCGTGGTAGCCACTAGGCTGGCGGTTGTGTCGACCCGATCGGCACGCAGCGTCAGGGCTCAGGAGGCGATTGCCATGACGACCGCTCACGTTGAACACCCCGCGCACGAGCACACCCACGGCGACAGCTGTGGTCACGTCGCCGTGCCGCACGGCGACCACACCGACTACCTGCACGATGGTCACCTGCATCGCGTGCACGATGGTCATTACGACGAGTGTGAGCCGACTGGGCACTCGGCCCACGACACGCACGACCACACCCACGGTGACGGGTGCGGCCATGTGC
Source organism: Lentzea roselyniae (assembly GCF_039537795.1). Taxonomy (NCBI): domain Bacteria; kingdom Bacillati; phylum Actinomycetota; class Actinomycetes; order Pseudonocardiales; family Pseudonocardiaceae; genus Lentzea; species Lentzea roselyniae. The sequence goes on along the minus strand of NZ_BAABBE010000050.1, from coordinate 13,423 downwards.
GGTACCGCACGGCGACCACACCGACTACGTGCACGACGGTCACCGGCACGCCGCCCACGAGGACCACTACGACGAGCACTGAACGCGGCAAAACGTGCTCATGACCTCCGCGTGCACGCTCGCTTGATCAGCAGCTGCATGCCGTTGAGTGCGACCTCGGTCGGCGAGCTCGCGGAGGCCGTGGAGATGGAGCAGTCCGCGGTCTGCTCGACGAAGCCGTGCACCACATCGAACACATCGGCCTCGACGTCACGGATGACGTCGCCGGTACTGGCTGGCCGTCAGCCGCAGCGGGAACGGGGTTGCGCGCATTCGGCACAGGTTCCCGTGATGGTGACGCGGACGAGCACGTCGGTGAAGCCCAGTGCTTTCTCGGGTGTCCACGCCGGTAGGGGCGACGAGTGCGCCGGGACCTCGACCGTTGAGTGGCAGGCCGAGCAGACGAGGTGGTGGTGAGGTCGGCTGGAGCAGTGGCGGTACCACCGCTGGCCGTGCTCGTCCACCATGACGTCGACGAGGTCTCGGTTCCGGAGGTTCCTGAGTGCTCGGTACACGGTGGAGATCCCGATCGGGTGCTCGAGGCGGGTGATCCGCTGATGCAGGTCGTGCGCCGTGATGAACACGCTTTCGCGTGCGAGAAAGGCCAGCACGAGCCGCGTGCGGCCGCGCGGCAGGTCCTGGTCCATCCGGGGAACTCCGTGGCAGGCGACCGGTGAAACCGTGGCGCCACCGAGCAGTAGGCGGCGCCACGGCGTGTTGTCAGGGTTGGACGGTGAGGGTGTAGGACTTCTGTCCTGTTGAGACGGCCGTGCCGGCGCTCGTGGTCGCGGTCACCTCGAAGACCAGCGTGTAGGTGCCGGCCGCTTCGAACGCCCAGTTCGCGTGGGAGTGGGTGTTGACGGCGACGGCGCGGCTGTCAGGCAGGCCGTTACCGCTGTCGAACCACACGGTGGGGGTGCCGAAGGCGTTGGTGGTGTATGTGCTGAAGTCGGCGGGGCCGGTGATGGAGATCAGCTTGGCCGTCACGCTGTTGCCCTGCAGGACTCCGGTGGGCACGCCCTCGGTGCTGAAGCCTGGCCACAGGATTCCGCTGGCCTGGCTCTGCGGCAGGATCCAGACCGGCGAGCCGGGGGAGCCGAGGAACGAGTAGGCGGAGCTTGCCGGCACGGTCGTCTTGCTCGCGGACACCGCCTCCAGCGTCACGGTGGAGGGGTCGCGGTCGACGGCCGGCGACACGGTGTGGTCGCGGATGTCCAGCGTCAGCGCGCTGCCGGTCCAGTCGATGTCGAGGGCGTCGACGTGGCCGTGGGAGATGGTCACGGCAGCCTGGGCGGTGCCGGTGGCGAACAGGGTCAGGCCGGTGGCGAGCGCCGCGGCGGCGAGAGCGCGGAATCTCATGCGATCACCTTGAACCGGTAGGTGGCGGGTGCCGAGGTGACCTTCTTGCCGGTGGCGGCGAGGGTGCCGCTGACCCGGACGGTGATGGCGTAGTTGCCGGCGGCTTCGAACGCCCAGTTGGCGTGCAGGTGGCTCGCGGCGGGCAGGGTGACCGAGTCGGGCAGGCCGTTGCCGCTGTCGACGAGCACGGTGGGAGCGCCGACCGGGTCGGTGGTGAAGATGCTGAAGTCCGCCGGACCGGAGACGCACTCGATCTTGACGGTCAGCGAGTCGTTGGCGAAGACGCCCGATTGCACTTCCTCGCTGGCGATGCCCGGCCACAGCAGCTGCGGGTCCTCCACCTGGGGAAGTACCCAGACCGGCTTGCCGGGGGCGCCGAGGAACGCGTACGCCGGGTCGTTGGGCACCTCGGTACGTGCCGCGGGCTTCACCGCGAACCGTACCTGCGACGGCTCGTATTCGGTGTCGGTGCCCTCGTCGTGGACGTGGACGTGGAACTGGTTGTCCTCAAAGGCGATGCCGATGACGTCCACGTGCCCGCTGTCGAGCGTGATGGTGGTGGCCGCGGTGGCGGGGCCCGCGCCGCCGATCAGCATTGCCGCTGCCAGCGGCAGGAGGGCGAGACGTGCTCTGGTGCGCACGGTGTGGTGCTCCGTTTCGTGAGGACTGAAGGCCCGAGCGGGCCGCGATGAGCGTCGCACATGACAATCATGTTCAATAGCGACCGAACGGCCGCCGGGGCGCTGCTCCGTTCGGTTGTTGGAAATGATTGTCGTTCCGGTTAGGGTCGCTGTGCCTCGCCGGTCGGCGGGTGTCTGAAGGGGGATCCCATGCAGGTGCGTGCGTTCTCGCGCGCGATCGGGGCGGTGCTCGTCGTCCTGCTGGCCGGCTGCGGCGCCGCGGATGGCGGCGCGTCGGATGGTGTAGCGGTGGTGACGACCACGGAGATCCTGGCGGATCTCGTGCGCAACGTCGGGGGTGAGCGGGTCCGGGTGGACTCGCTGGTGCCGCCCGGCGGCGACCCGCACTCCTACGAGCCTGTTCCGGCTGACGCCAAGAAGGTCGCCAAGGCTGATGTCACCTTCACCAATCACCTGCTGCTCGAGGAGCAGCGCCTGATCAAGGCCATCGACGCCAACATCCGTCCCGGTACGCCGAACGCGTCGCTGGCCGAGGCGTCGGAAACCTACGGGGCGCACGTGATCCCGCTGGTGGAGAACATCGGCCTGGACGTGCTGTGGCTGGGTCTGCGGGTGCGGGGTGACGGCAAGGAGAAGGGCGCCACGCGCACGTCCGACATCCGGCTGACGGCGACTGCGGTGGAAGGACCTGGCGCGCTGGTCGCCTACCTCACCGAGACGCTCGGCAAGCCGGTCGTGTACTTCAACTCACAGGACGGTTTGTCCGACACCGATGCCACGACCTTGCCGCCGGCCGCTCACACCCACATCAACTGGGCGTTCACCAAACCGGGCGTGTACAAGCTGACGCTGGCGGCATCCCTCATCCGCGGTGAGGGGGTCGCACCTACGCCGCTGGGTACGAGCACGTTCACCTTCGCCGTCGGTGTCAATCCCGCCGGTGTCGCGAAGACCGTGCTGGCAGACGGCCACACCGACCTCACGATCGACCTGGACTCCGGTGAGCTGTACACGCTCAACGACATACCGGGTGGAGGGAAGCAGAACGTCGTCGCCGCGGCCGACGCGGTGATCGAAGTGCCCAACAAGGCCATCGTCACCGTCCCGGACGATCCGCGCTTCTCCTTCCTGGGACAGGCGGGCGGCACGGTGCACCAGCTCCCGCAGGCGGTGCTCGGCAAGCACGTCCACGGCGAGATCGACCCGCACCTGTGGCAGAACGTGCGCAACGCCCGCGCCTACGTCGAGTTGATCCGGGACACGATCCGCGGCGCGGACCCGTCCGGCGCCGAGATCTACGACCGCAACGCGCGTGCCTACCTCGACCGGCTCGACGAGCTGGACGCGCACGTGCGCGAGACGGTCGCCCGCATCCCGCGCGAGCGTCGTCAGCTGATCACAACGCACGACGGCTTCGGCTACTTCGCCGCCGCCTACGAGATGACCGTCGCGGGGTTCGTGGTGCCCAACCCCGCTCAGGAACCCAGCGTCGAGGACGTGCGCAAGCTCAGCGAGACGGTGCGCAACCTCAAAGTCCCCGCGGTGTTCATGGAGCCGAACCTCGCGCAACGCGCCTCGGTGCTCAACCAGGTCGCCAAGGACCAGTCGGTCGATGTCTGCGTGCTGTACGGCGATTCCTTCGACGACCGAGTCCGGTCCTATGTGGACATGATGCGGCACAACGCCGATGAGGTGCACCGTTGTCTCGTCTGATGCTGGTACCCGTGCTCGCGCTGCTGCTGATCACGCAGCCTGCCGCCGTCGCGCAAGCAGCCGAACGGGTCGTGATCGAGCACGGTCACGTCGACCTCGGACCACGATTCGTCGACGGACGGTGGACCGTACAACTGCGCGACGACACCGGTGGCGCACCGCAGTGGCGGGATCTTTCCGACGTCGTGCTGCACGTACCCGACGCCGCCAGGACCACCGTGCCGGACGACCAGGCTTACGCCTTCCTCGGCGACCGCGGCAGCGCCGTGTGGGTGCTCCCGCAGGTGGAGCAGAACGGCGTTGTGTGGCCTGGCTGGAACACCCAGGACCCTGAGGTGGCGAAGGCCGTCGATCGCGAGGTCACCTGGCGGCTGCACGGTGTGCGCGGTCCAGGCCGGTTCGCGCTCTTCCTCACCGGCAACTTCGGCGCTCCCCAGCAGATCTTCACCAGCACCACGCCCGCACCACAGGAGACCGGTGTCGAGGTCGGCACGCACGTGCACGGCAACTGGGTGTTCGGCGCGCCCGGCACGTACCTGCTCGACATCGAGATGAGCACCCGCACCAAGGACCGCCGAGAGCTCACCGATCGGCAGGCGCTGCGCATCCACGTCGGCAACACCGATCCCCGTGCCGCGTTCGACGTTCCAGCGGCCCAGCCCGAGCAGCCGAAGGCACAGCCCGCCGGATTCCCGTGGCAGTGGGCCGGGCTGGGCGGCTTGGTGCTGGTGGTCACCGTCGTTGTGGTCGTGCTGCGCCGACGCAGGGGAGAGCGATGAACGAGCCGGTCCTCGACATCCGCGGCCTCACCGTCGACCTGGGCGGCCGCGAGGTGCTGTCCGAAGTGGACCTTCAGCTCCGGCCGGGTGAGCTCGTGGGCCTGATCGGTCCCAACGGAGCGGGCAAGACCACGTTGCTGCGCACGGCATTGGGCTTGATCCCGTCGCGGCTCGGCACGGTGAGCGTTCACGGCCGCGCGGCGAGGCAGGCGCAAGGCACTGTCGGCTCTGTGCCGCAACGCCACGAGTTCGCCTGGGACTTCCCGATCTCGGTCGCCAAAGCCGTGGCCACCGGCCGCACGCACCTGACAGGTCTGCTCCGCAGGCGCACCGAACAGGACCGCGCTGCCGTCGACGCCGCGATCGCCCGCGTGGGCATGGACGAGCTGCGCACGCGACCGGTGGGCGAGCTGTCCGGCGGGCAGCGGCAACGCGTCCTCGTCGCCCGAGCGCTCGCGCTGCGGCCACGGCTGCTGTTGTTGGACGAGCCGTTCACCGGCATCGACGCACCAACGCAGGAACTGCTCAGCGGTCTGCTCAGCGAGCTGCGCGACGAGGGCGTGGCCGTGCTGATGACCACGCACGACCTCGCCGCCGCGACCACGTTGTGTTCGCGGCTGTGCCTGCTCAACCGCACGGTCGTGGCCGACGGTGAACCGGCGGCGCTGGCCGACACCGACATCTGGCTGCGCACCTTCGGCCTCGACCGCGCCGAGCAGCTGCTGCGATCCCTGGGAGTGACTTCATGAACGCGGTCGTCGACCTGCTGGCCGGGCCGTGGGAGTACGACTTCTGGCGGCGAGCACTGCTCGTCGCGCTGCTGTCGGGCCTGGTGTGCGGAGTCGTCGGGACACATGTCGTGCTGCGCGGCATGGCGTTCATCGGCGACGCGGTGGCCCACGCGGTGTTCCCCGGCATCGCCACGGCCTTCGTGCTCGGTACGAATCTCGTGATCGGCGGAGCGGTCGCCGGTGTGGTCACCGCGCTGCTGATCGCCGTGGTCGCGCAGAACCGCAGGCTCAAGGAGGACTCCGTCATCGGGATCTTCTTCGCCGCGGCGTTCGGCCTCGGCATCGTCATCCTCAGCGCCGCTCCGGGCTACGGCGGCTCGCTGGAGTCGTTCCTCTTCGGTTCCATCCTCGGCATCAGCGACGGGGACGTGGTGTCGGTCGCGGTGATCGGCGCGATCCTCCTGCTGACCACCGGCTTGCTCAACGGCAGGCTGGTCGCCGCGACCCTGGACCGCGAACAGGCCCGCGCCGTCGGCCTGCCGGTGTTCTGGCTCGACCTCGCGCTCTACGTGATGGTGACGCTGGCGATCGTGATCTCCCTGCAGGCGGTGGGCAACGTGCTGGTGCTCGCGCTGCTGGTCACTCCCGCCGCCGCGGCGCGACTGCTCACCGACCGGCTCGGCGTCATGATGCTGCTCGCCCCGGCCATCGGCGCGGGCGGCAGCGTGCTGGGCCTGTACCTGTCCTACGCCTTCGACCTGGCCGCGGGTGGGCTCATCGTGCTCAGCCTGACCGGGATCTTCGTCCTGTGCTGGCTGTTCGCGCCCCGCCACGGCCTGGTGCGGCGCCCACGCCGACCGCAGTCCACATCGGACGGTCCGGTCGGCGATCTCGTGGAGGTGAAGTCGTGATCCGCCTGCGATCCGGCGCGATGGCCGGTGTGGCCCTTTCTCTGCTGCTCGTGGCCGTACCGGCGGCCGTGGCCGAGCCGGAGGTGGTGTCAGTTGAGCTGGCTGTTCGCGATCGCGCGCTGCAGGTGACGCCTCTGGAACAGCCGCTGACCGCCTTGGCCGGCGAGCCCGTCCGCCTTCGGCTGGACACCAAGGCGATCCCGCCTGGGACGCTGTTCGGCGACGTGGTGCGCATGCGCGCGACCGGGGTGGATGGCGCCGCGGCGGGAACCGAACCCACATCCGTGCCCGCTTCGGGCGGCGCGACCACGGAATGGGTGTTCGCCACCGAGGGAACGCACACCGTCCGCCTGGACGTAGAGGCATACCTGCTCGACGGCACCCCGGTGCAAGCGCAGTGGCACCAGAAGGTGGAAGTTCAAGCCGCTCGACAACAACCAATGCAACTGCCCGACGTTGCCACCGCACCACTTGCGGCGGCCGAAGCGCCTCCCGCCGCGTTGGAGGCCCCTGCGGTCGCCGCCGCGGCACAGCCTCCCGTGGCGACCGGCAAGGTCACCGTCGAACGCGGCCACGTCGACGCCCTCGCGCCCCGGCTGATCGACGGCGGGCTTCGGGTCCACGTCAAGGACGGCAGCGCTGTCGGCACCGTGGTCTGGCGCGAGCCGATCGATGTCGAGTTCAAGGTCACCGATGCTGCGCGTGTGGCCTTGCCGGACGCGCCCGCGCTGTCGTTCCTCGGCGCCGCGGGCGGGCAGATCCACCTGCTGCCGCAACAGGAACAGCCCGGCGTCCTGTGGATCGGCTGGTCGACAGAGGAACTCAAGCCCGCCGACATCACCGGACCGGTCACGTGGTCGCTCACGTCCGTCGCCGGGCCCGGACCCTTCGGGCTGTTCACCACGGGCTCGTTCGGCGCGCACTCGGTCATCTTCAACAGCACCGACGGCCTGCCCGACACGCACTCCGTCGCACTCGGCACGCACGCACACGCCAACTGGGCGTTCGGCAAACCCGGCCGCTACAAGCTGGACTTCGCCGTGTCGGCCACCAAGACGGACGGCAGCACGGTCCAGGACAAGGAGAGCTACACCTTCCTCGTCGGCGACACCACCTCGACCGCCACCCCGGACAACAACACCACGCGCGATGGCAGGCGAAACACCACCCTCGCCTCGACTGGGCCCGCGGGCTCCCCGGCTGCTGCCACCGCGCTGGCACTAGGGCTGATCGTCACCGGAACAGCGGTCATGGTCCTCACCCGCCGCCGCACCGCCAAGGAGACGTCGTGAGCTCGTACCGCAGCGGCCTCGCGCTGGCCGCCGTCACCGTGCTGGCCGGGCTCGCCGTCGCGTCGTTCGCACCCGCGGTGGCCGAGAACTCGACCACGGTGGTCGACCACGGGCACGTCGATCTGATGTCCGGCGTGCTCGTCGACGGCCAGCTCTCCATGCGGTTCAAGGACGGCAGCGTCGAACCACCTGTGCTGCGCGACCCCGAAACGGTGGTCACGCACCTCAAGCCGGAAGCCCGGCTGCAGATCCCCGACCTGCCCGAGTACGCCTTCCTCGGACCCGCCGGCAGCGACATCTGGGTCAGCCCCGAGGTGCAGGACCCCAACCTCGTCTGGGCCGGCTGGAACTCCGAGTCGCTGCTGGCCACGGAGATCACGCCCGGCTCGGTGAAATGGAGCCTCGACGCGGTCGGCGGCACCACACCGGGCACCAAAGCACCCGGCAACGTCACCGTCTTCCAGACCGACTCCTTCGGCGCACCGCTGCCCAGGATCTTCGACACCGCCCTGCCACTGCCGCAGACTCACCAGCTGGACCTCGGCATCCACGCCCACGCCAACTGGACCTTCTCCGCCGAGGGCGTCTACCGGCTGACGTTCTCCCTGCAAGCCACAACCACATCGGGCCAGCCCCTCAAGGACACGGCCACTTACGCCATTGCCGTCGGCGCGATCGACCCCACCACGGTGATCCCCGGCGAGGGCAACCCACCGTCCTCGAGCACGACAACAGCCACCACCACGACGACAACCGTCACAACGACCACCACGACATCGACGACCAGTTCGACGACCACGTCCACCAGCACGACGCCGACGCCGTGCGCGGTGCTCGCCGACGGACACGTCGACCTCATCGCCCCCGCGTTGGTCGACGGCGCACTGCGCACCAGGATCAAGGACGGCACCGCAGGGCCCGACAAGGCGGTCTGGCGTGAGCCCGCGGACGCCGTGATCCACGTCGTGCCACAAGCCCGCAACACCATCCCCGCGGACCCCGCTTTCGCGTTCCTCGGCACGAGCGGCCAACCGGTGTGGCTCATCCCCCAAACCCAGATCCCCGGCATCGTCTGGGCAGGCTGGAACACCGAATCACTGCGCCCGCAAGACGTGTCCGGCGACATCGCCATCAAGCTCACCGCGGTGGACGGCCCCGGACAGGTCGCCGTGTTCCTCACCGGCCTCGCCCCGACCGTGCTGATCCACACCGGCGACGGGTTGCCCGACACCCTGTCGGTGGCTCCCGGGACCCACGCCCACGCCAACTGGGCGTTCACCCACGAGGGAATCTACAAGCTGACGGTTGAGGTGGCCGCTACCCGCGCCGACGGGCAGTCCGCTGTGGACACCGACGTGTTCACGATCGCGGTCGGGGCGGTGGACCCGAAGTCCGCATCCGGCCGCCAATGCACATCACCCACTCCCACAACGGCGACAACCACCGGCACGACACACACCCCGCCCACCATCACCACCTCACCGCGAGCGGTCGCCTCCGGGCTCGCCAGCACCGGTGCCGGACCACTCGGCCTGGTGGTCGGCACCGGCATGCTGCTCTTCACCGGCGGAGTCGTCGTGCTGTTGCTGTCCCGGTCCCGCCGGTCCCGCCGGTCCCGTTCGGAGAGCTGAGGCAATCGATGGAGATCGATCACGTGGTGCTCGCCGCCCGGACGAAGGCCGATGCCGAGGAGGTGCTCAGCCAGGCCGGACTGGGTATCGCCCGCGGCCGAGTCATTCCGGGCCTCGGACTGTCCAACCTCGTCGTACCGCTGGGGCAGGGCCTGCTGGAGATTCACTACCCGAACGGTGAGCCTCCCGCGCCGGCATCCCCGCCGCTGCTCGACTTCGACAAGGAGGCTCTCGCCGCGAACCCATCGGCACCGTTGGTCCCGATGGCGTGGCTGGTGTTGATGCAGGACGAGCGGCGCCTGCGCGAGCTCGCCGCCGCGAACGACATGTCCGTGCTCGAGGTGCCGGCTGAAGGTCCCGGTTTCCCGCCGTACACGCTCGCGGGCTTCGGTGCGAACTTCGACCGGCGATGGCTGCCGTGCCTCATCCACTGGCCGGAAGGCCCGCCTGCACTCAGTGCCGCACACCGGCACGAACCCATTGGTATCACCCGCATTGATGTGGCAGGTCCGGCCGATGACATTCGACGCTGGTGCGGAGGAGAGCCTCGTGGTCTGAACACGGTGCCTGGCACTGCGGGACCGCTGCGGGTCGAGATCGGCTTCGTCGACGGAACGACCCTCACCTTGGGGCCGGCCACCGGCCAGTAGGCAGCGATCACCGACGCCCTGGCGCTTTCAGTGGCAGGGCCTCACCCATTCGGGGTGCAAATACCGCGGCATGTGGTGTATTTGCGCGTGCCATCCGCCCTCTTCGAGGTATCCGCACAAAGGGGGCCCACGATGGCTGGACCGGTCAGACGGAACATCGCCCACCTCACGCCAGCCGAGCGGCAGGCGTTCATCGATGCCCTGCTGCAAGCCGACCTGCACGCCTTCCCCGGAGGAGTGTCCTACTGGGACAAGCAGGACGAGATCCACCAGTCGACCCACAACCACGGCGGCAACTCCTTCCTGCCGTGGCACCGGGAGCTCTGCAACCGCTTCGAGGCACTGCTGCAGCAGTCGAACCCCGATGTCGCCCTGCACTACTGGGACTGGACACAGGACCCGCGCGCCGCGTCAGACGGCCAAGGCGGCACCGTCGACCTCTCGTCCAGCACCCTCTTCGGCACGATGAACGGAATGGTCGACGGACCGTTGGCGGCGCTGCACAACGGCGGCGTGCTCGCGGGCAGCCGCGAGCAGACCGGAAACCCGGCCGATCCACCGCAATCCGTCCAGCGCAACGCGGGCGCCGGAGCACCGGGGATCAGCTCCGACGCGTCGATCATCGGCAGTGCCGACGCCCTGCCCCGAGCTCAGCAGTGGGAAGCGTTCCGAAACGAGCTGGAGGGATGGCACGGCAGTGCGCACGGCTACGTCGGCGGTGACATCGGTGGCCAGCACCAGGCTTTCGAAGATCCGTTCGTGTTCCTGTTGCACAGCAACGTCGACCGGTTGTTCGCGATGTGGCAGGCGCAGCCGGGGCAGGAGTGGCGGCTCGATCCGGACCAGGTGTACGGCGACCAGTCCGGCACCACAGGGCAGGGCAGCATCCTGGATCCGATGCAGCCGTGGAACGGCACCGTCCAGTTCGGTTCACCGATCGACCCGTGGGTCGGCGCGTCACCCAGCATCGAGAGCAAGAACTGCCGCCACCCTTCGGTGGTTCGGCCGCCCTGTTACGACACCCTCCCGCTGACTGTGGAACAGGTCTCGCCGGCGGTCGGTGACCCGATCCGGTTCCTCGACGTGATCGAGCACCTGCCGACCGCTCGCGCGCTCCGGCTGCGGGTGCGCGGCTGCACCGAGGTGACCGCCACCGCTTCGGTGACCGCCCCGTTCACCGTCCTGTCCGCCTCCGTCACCTCGCCGCACCCCGCCGGCTTCGAGACCACGGAGTTGCTGGTCTGGGTCCTGTACACGCCGGGCGCCGCCGGTTCGTCGGACTCCGGCACGCTGACCGTCACCATCACCGAGACCGGTGATGTCTTCACGGTCCCGGTGACCGCGACGGTAGTTGCCAACCCGACCGTCGCCACCTCGCTGGTTCTGGACCGCTCTGGCAGCATGAGCGCCACCTCCGGCCTGCTCGGCAAGACCCGCATGGACGTGCTGCACGATTCCGCGCCGCTGTTCGTCGCGCTGCTCGACGACAACGACGCCATCGGCGTCGTTCGTTTCGACACCGATGCCGCCGAAGCCGCACCTGTCACAGACGCCGGCCCCATGATCGGCGGAGCCGGCCGTCTCGCGGCCTCCACCGCGGTCACTGGGACGCTGACCAACCCGAACGGGCTCACCGCCATCGGCGACGGCCTGGAGAGCGCCGCCGCCCAGCTCGCACCGATCGCGATGGACTACGACCACATCGCCACCGTGGTGTTCACCGACGGCCATGAAACAGCCGACAAGACCATCGCCGCTGCGGCTTCTTCCGTGCACAGCCGCGTCTTCGCCATCGGCCTCGGCACCGCCGACCAGCTCAACCCCGGCGCCTTGTCGGACATCGCCAACGGCACCGGCGGTTACCTGCTGCTCACCGGCAACCCCGGCGCGGACGACCAGCTCCTGCTGCAGAAGTACTTCGCCCAGGTACTGGCCGGAGCGACGAACGCCGCCATCGTGGTCGACCCGGACGGCTTCGTACCGGTCGGCGGCAAGGTCGTCGTGCCGTTCCTGCTCACCGCCGCCGACATCCGCGCCGACGTGCTGGTGCTCGGTGAGGCGGCGCGGGCCCTTCGCGTGGAGCTCATCGCACCGGACGGCTCCACCGCGAGCCCGGTGGAGGTCGTCGATGAGGCCTACCGCGTGCTGCGCGTGGCAGGCCAGGCGGGGGAGTGGCAGGCCGTGATGTCCGTGGACGACCGCCAACTCGACAACTGGATCACCGAACTGCGCAAGCGCCTCGCCGACCGCAAACGCGGCGGGCAGCTGTTCGAGCGGATCGTGATGGGGATCAAGGCCAACGGCGTGCCGTTCACGCTGTCCGTCCAGGCCCGCAGCGCGCTGCGGCTCGGCGTGGCGCTGAGCCAGGGCTCCCGGCTGCCGGGCGCCCCGGCAAAGCTGACGGCGACGTTGACGGACAGCGGGATCCCGTTGTCCTCCGCGGCCGTGAGCGCAGTGGTGACCGGTCCCAGCGGAGGTCAGGCGGTCATGCCACTGTCCGGGCAGGAGCCCGGGGTCTTCGCTGTCTCGATTCCCACCGCCGAGTCCGGGGTGTATCGCGTGCTGGTCCGTGCGAGCGGTGCGGATCTGCGCGGCACGGGGTTCACCCGCGAGGAACTCCGGACCTTCGCCGTCTGGGCGCGAGGTGACGAAGCGCCTCCGCTGGTGATCGACCCTCGACCCCGGCCCGGCCACGATCTGGACGGCTGCGCGTTCCTGCTCTGCCTGCTGGAGAACGACGGCGTGCGCCGGCTCCTGGAACGGAACAAGATCGACCCCGACCGCGTTGCCGCCTGCGTCAAGTCCGCTTGTCGTTAGGCGACAGCGTCGCTGATCCTGCGAGCAACACGTTGAAACAGGTCAAAGTGCTCGACGCCACCGTCGAGCACGTCGGCCGTTCGCCGTTCGCCTTCGGGCGGCCTCCAAGCTGCTCAACAGGCGCGACCACAAGTGGTGGTACCTGGCGACGATCGAGCCGAGGCGAGTGGCTCGGCGTGATCCGCGACGTCGGCCTACGCTCGATGTTCATCCACCTTCGCGGTCACGAGACGGACCACTACCCGGCGCGGAACACATCCGGCTCGAGACAGATGACGCGCGCGATCGGGACTGCGGTCCGCACACGTTGCTCGGCGGCGTCGATGGCCGTTGCAATGTCGGCACCTGTGGCGGACTTGCTGATGGCGATCTTGGCGGCGACGAGCTGCTGCACCAGCTCGGTCGCACCGCCGAGGTGGGCGACGAGATCGCGATCTTGGCGGCGTGACCGTGCTCGTCACCATGGTGGCGCGCAATGTGCCGGACACCGTGGTCCTGACGTCGCCACTCCCGGAGGAGGCCCGATGAGCACCGGAACGCCGGCGCGGCAGGCGGTAGCCACTCCCAAAGCACGGCCTGCCTCGCCACCCTCGAAACCTCAAGCCTCTCCCAAAAGAGCCGTGCGGGCGGTCACACCGTTCCTACCCTTGGTACATGAGGCTGTTGCTGTGGTTCATGCTGGCGTGCTTGTGCGCGCTCAGCGGTGACCACTTGCTCGCCGTCGTCACGGCAATGAGGTGATCTCACCAACGGAGATTCTCGCGCTGAACGCCTGACGTGCGCGGGAGCGCGTGGCCGTGCGTCGCGACGGGTTGCAGGGCCTGGAAGAAGAAGGACGGGGAGTCCTGGTAGGACTGGAT
>NZ_BAABBE010000049.1:0-35507 GCF_039537795.1 Lentzea roselyniae | reverse complement strand
TGCCCATGGCCGCCTGGGCGACGGCGAGCTGTCCCAGAAGAAATGCCCGCATGTGCGACGGTACCTGCTTCGGCACGGTACGGACTGCTGCTTCAGCGAGATCGACGGCTTCGGCGTGGTGGCCGAGCACTGCGGCCTGGCCGCTGAGCGCCCGTAGTGCGCAGGCGTAACCGGCGGCGTCGCCGCCTGCCGCCGCCAGCCGAAGGCTCACCAGGTAGTATCGCTGTGCAGTGCCATGCAGTTCGTCGTCGAAGTGCGTGAACCCGCACAGGTAGCTCAGCCGCGCGGCGATCGCCAGGAGGTCGCGCCGCACGGACGGCGACGCGGCGGCTGAGAGCCACGGTACGATCGTCGACCTGAGGTATCCAACGAGCGCGTGCCGGACGCGGCCACCGCCCGAGCTCAGGTCGGTGTCCGAGAACAGCCGGACCATCTGGCACGCGTCCTGGACCTGCTTCTGGGTTACCGGCGACCCGGTCGCCGGCTTCTGCGGCCGCACCTTGAGCACGTCTTCCCACTCGGGCACGATCAACCCGGCGATGGTGTAGACGGGAGCCTTCTTCCTGTCCGCGCACACGCCCAGCAACGCCGCAGGGGTGTCGGCCTGCCACAGCGAGCTGGGCACCGACTCTGCCGCGGGCACGTCCATTCCGATGTCGTGGACGGTGACATCCCGCCCGAGCCGACGTGAGAAGGCCTCCGCCATCAGCTGGGGAACGGGCGGCCGCGGCCGCATCCCGGCGAGCCAGTGCGTGACGGACGCGCGCTGGTATTGCAGGGCGATCCCCGCCTCCGCGCCAAGTTCATTGATCCGCCGGGCGAGCTGCTCGCCCGTCCACCCCGAGTCCGCCAGCAGAAGCCGAAGCCTCTGGTTTGGAACTCTCCATGCACGCACGTGCTCTTCCACCGTTCCGACAGCGAAACGTCCTGAATCATTGTCCTGAGACGGCCGGTGAGCCGGAAGACTCCGTTCAGTTGACAACGCAATATGTTGTGGAGCCCCAGGACACACCCGTGGACAACCCCTCGCTCGCGGTCGAGTGCGTGCGACGGTGATGCCTCGTCGACGTCATTGACGACGTCGGCCATCCGGCCCGCCGGCCTCGCCGGTACGGCGAGCGTCGGGCTCGTGCCGACACCGTCCGCTTCCGCGATCCTCAAGCAGCAGGTGCTCGATCTGCTCTCGCGTGGGGCCGCTCTCGCTCGTGCGGCGGCGCATGACCACGGAGCTGCTGCACGCTCGGTGTGCTACCGCTGTACGCACCGGTGCGGGCTCCGCTCCGAGGCCGTGCCAGTGCACGACCCGTAGCGCAGCACAGTGGTGCTCAGGCCGGAAATCGGCGGGAGATCGGCCGTCGTTCGCCCCATCACCCGGCGTGCCCTCCTCACGGCGAAACCGCGCCGTCATGACGAGCCGGCAGTGACCGAGTACGGCGAACGATCGGAGTCGCGGTTTGCCGCGCGTGCTCGGCAGACCCGCTGTGAGAACGATCCGCAGCAAGGGTCGTCGTCCTGTGCCGGCTGGGATCGCCGGTGTTGAACAGGACTGGAGGTTTTACACCCTCGCTCGCCCAGATGGCTTCCTCCGTTGCGCGGTGTGGCGTTACCTCGATCGGCAGGACGTCACCAGCACCGGCGGTAACAGACGCCCGATCTTTGCCCCCGGTACCCAGTAGATGCGACGGGTGTTGGACAGGGGATCGCAGACGTGGCGCCCCGAACGGTGCGCCTCGCTCACGGTTGGTGGCGCGGCACTCGTTCAGCGCTCGGCTGATCCATCACGGTCGCAACACCGAGCGGTGAGAGTCCGCAGCCGACGAAAGAGCCGTGTGCACCTGCCCATCACTCGCTAGTCGCGCATGCAGTCCATCCCTGGAGGCATGACATGTTAAAACTCGCTGTCGTCGGCGGTGGGCCTTCCGCGGTGTGCGTTGTCGATGCCGTTGCTCGGCATCTCACTCACGACACTCCGGTGGAGATCACGGTGTTCGAGCCCGGCCCGAATCTGTGGCAGGGCCAGGCGTTCCAGTCCGACGGCGACGAGGTGCTGGCCAACGTGCCGATGGTGGCGATGTCGGCGCGGACCTGGGACCGCCGCGACGGTGTGAATTGGATGCTCGAGCAGGGTCTGGACGAGTTCGCGGCGGATGACGTGTTTCCGCCGCGCTGGCTGGTCGGCCGCTACTTCCAGTACGCGGCCGGCCGGACGGTCGCCGCACTCCCGGCGACGGGTTCGGCACTTCGCGTGCAACCACAGACGGTTCGAGCGTTGGTAATGGGCGAAAACCGGCTGTGGGCGCGTGGCGACGACTGGAGTGCCGGGCCGTTCGATCACGCTGTGCTCTGCCCAGGTGGACCGCCACCCTCGGATCCCTACCGGTTGACCGGAGCGGCCGGCTACATCCACGTCCCGTACCCGCTGAGCCGGTCACTGGCCGAGGTACCCGCGCAGGCGAAGGTGGGCATCGTGGGATCGGGACTGACAGCCGTGGACATCGTGATGGCACTACACGCACGTGACCATCAAGGGCCTATTGCGCTTGTGTCCCGCAACGGGTTGTTGCCCGCGGTGCGCGGCCCGCTGAAACAGCATGACCCGCTGCACCTGACCGTGCCGCGGTTGGAGGCCATCGCCGCCGAGAAAGGCGAACTGGACCTGACGGACGTGATCGCGCTGGCCAGGGCCGAGCTCGGTGACGCCGGAGCGGATACGGCGGTCATCGCCGAGGACGTCGCTGAAGCCGCGCCGGTGGTTCAGCGGTTGCGTGACGAGCTGGACCGTGCCGTCCGCGACCGCGATCCGGGCTGGACGATGCTGCGAGACACGCTGGTGGCCTGCGGACAGGACGCCTGGTATCTGCTGAGAGATGAGGACAAGGTCCGGGTCCGCGCCCGCCACCAGACTTTGATGCGGTTGTGCTGCCCGATGCCACCGGTCAACGCGGCGCGACTGCTCGAGCTGTTCGAAACGGGGCAGCTCGGCCTGTGCCCAGAAGTACAGTCCATCAAGCCGATTTCCGGCCGGGGCTTCCACATCCAGGCGGCACGGGACGTCATCGTGGACGTCGTGATCGCCGCCTCCACTCCCGCGAAGCGCCAGCTGGCCCCGGCAGCGGCCCCACAGGTGACCGCGCTCGTGTCCCAGGGCCTGGCCGTACCGCACCCCTTCGGAGGAGTGCGCGTCGATCGGACCACCAGCCGCCTGATCAGCCGGCGGGGGGTAGCGCACAAGCGCCTGCACGCACTGGGCGACATCACCCATGGTGCGTACCTGTTCACGTTCGGGCTGCCAGTGCTGGCCGCTCGCGCTGACTGCATCGCCCGGGACATCACCGCCACCACCCAACACGTCCAACGAGCAGGAGAACCCGCCGAACGTGACCAGCACGCGCCTACCTTGCCCAGCTGAAGCGCGCTGAAACAGTCGTTCCCGCGCATTGTCATTCCCGTCCCCTGTGCCAAACCTCGCGACAAACGGGACGGTAGCGACCAGCAGGAGTGCGTTGCGGAGCACCAGCATCGGCGTCTATCCCGTGGTCGGTGTTCCCCGGCGTCATTGATCGGTGAGTTTGAGCTCCCGGCCAGCACTCACCGGCTGTGCGGCGAAGGCGTTGATCACGGGCTTGCAGCGCATCGTCAATCGGGCGCGGGCTGTGCCGGTCCAGGCTGCGGGTGACAAGGTACAGACACTTCATCGCGGCCTGCTTGAGATGGACGACGTGACCGTGATCGGAGGCGGTGCCGCCGGCCTGGCCGCGACGACCGTGGCCGATCGCGCGGGTGAGCTGATCCACGAACCGGTGCTGGCCGTGCACACCGGCATGTTCACCGGCACGCTGGCGACGCACTCGCGGTCGCCGGGGTGTGGCCCTGTGGCGGCCGACCGGCACGAACAACTCGCCGCCCGGCACACAGCTCGCTGCCGGTGAACCGTCCTCGCTGGACGCCCTGGCCGACGCGGCCACCTCCGGTGGGCCGGACAAGGACGGCATTTCGCCGATCGACCGTCCGCGATCCGTCGCCACCGACCAACCGAAGTCCTGGCTGATGACGAGCCGGTGTTCGGCCTGACCTATTTGCAGCTGGCTTGAGAATCTCATTAGCGGGCGTGAGTTCCATGAGCCATTTTTATCCTGATCTGGATGTGTTGGCGGGCAAGGGTTTGCGGTCGCGACGGGTTGACGTGCGCTCGGCGTGTCGTCCCACAGATATGGCGAAGCCCCTGGTAGCAGAGCCATCGACCAAGATCGTTTCGCTTCCCCAGGGGCTTCACGTGTTGTTCTATCGTGCCGCGCTGCCATTGTCACATCGGACCCTGATGTTCGTGTCCGGGCTGATCCGCACACACCGCCGGGAGCAGGGATCCAGGTGGCGCAGGCTCGATGCTGGGCAACAAGCCCTGCTGGTGCTGGTTCACCTGCGCAAGAATGAGCCGTTCGCCGAGGCCGGAGCCGGGTTCGGGGGTCTCGGCCACCAACTGCTGGCGGTATGTCAACGAGACCGTCGAGCTCCTCGCCAAGCGGTCACCGAAGCTCCGGCAGGCGCTGCGGACGGCGAAACGCTGGGGCTGCGCGTACGTGGTTCTGGACGGCACGCTGATCCCGATCGACCGGATCGTCGCCGACCGCCCCTTCTACTCCGGCAAGCACAAGATGCACGGAGTGAACCTGCAGGTGATCGCCACACCCGAGGGAGACATCCTGTGGGTCTCCGGCGACCTGCCCGGCAGTACCCACGACACCGCCGCGGCCCGGATCTGGAACATCCTCGCCGCCCTGCGCGACACCGGGCTGATCGCCTTGGGAGACAAGGGCTACCACGGCTACGACGAGACCGGCGTACACGTGATCACCCCGTACAAGGGCAGGAACAAACCCGAGTCACAGAAGGACGCCAACCGCGCCCACGCCCGCCTCCGCGGCCCCGGCGAAGGCGCCAACGCCCAGCTCAAGACCTGGCGCATCCTCCGCAAGCTCCGCTGCTGCCCCCGCCGCACCGGCCGACTGGCCAAAGCCATCCACGTCCTACAGAACTACGAGGTCGCCACAGGATGAAAAGGCTCCATGTTCTCGCGCTACAGCCCTCCCCAGCTCCTGGGGATCGCTGGTCATGGGCCGGTCATCGCGTTCGACGTGTCGACCTCGGCCTGGCAGATCCAGACCCGAAGAGCTTCGGGACGTACCCCGACCTGCTCGGCCAGCCGGCGGAGGCTGCGGGTCCGAATCCCGGTACAGCCGGACTGCCTCAGTCGCCAGTTTGTCGGGGTACTTCTTCGGTGCTGCCAGGGACGACTCTCTTCAGGACCTGTCGGACCATGTTTGAAGTGGTCGGCCGTGGGTCTCCAGAGGTACTGGGGGATCTCCCTTCGCGGTCGGGCCAGGTGGCGGGCGAACAGCATGATGAACCGTCATGGCCGCGGTTCAAACACCGATCGGCAAAGTTCACTCGAAGCGGTTTCGTAAATTCACGAATGGAGCAGTGTTCAATGTGAGAGCAGTTCGGATAATCCGATAGGATCACGATTGACCTCGTTTTATTGCGCCGCGCCTCAGGTAAACAGCACGCTGCATCCGTCCGGTCGGCCGGAAGCGGAGGTGGCCTGTGAACGGGGGTCGAAGACCTGTGAGTGACCTACCGAGGGCGCGCGAGGAGATTCGCGAAAGGGAACCTTGTCAAGCGGTCGTCAAGTCGATATCGGTGCTGCGCCAGCTGGACGGTCACATACCGATCAGTCTTGCAGAGCTGTCGCGACGAACGACAATTCCCAAAAGCACGGTTCGCCGACTGCTGCTGGTGATGTGCGCCCAAGGGCTCGCTCGCCCGGCAGACCCCGGCTATGTGCTGGGCCACCTTGCCGCCGATCTCGGCAGCAAGGTGGCAGGCCGGTTGCCCGACTCGCAGGTGCAGCTCATCGTCCCGCATTTGCTGGCGCTGCACAGCGCCACCGACGGCATCGTCTGCCTTGGTGTGCTCCAGGCCGACGAGGTCATCTGCCTGCGCACGTTGCACCGGGAGACTGATCTGGCGCTGGTACGCCGCCTGGCGCGACCGGCCTTGGCGTGCGGGACGGCGCTCGGCAGGGCGTTGCTCGCGGACCGGTCCGACGAGTTGCACACCGATGACCGGGGCGGAGTGGTGACCCTGGCCATGGGGATCAGTGATCGGCGTGGAGGGCGGATCGCCGCGATCTCCGTGGCTGGGCCGACCGGGCGGTTCGGTGTCGGCAACGCCGCCGCCCGTCTACGTACCGCCGTGCATGGCGCCTCCCGAGCTATTCGGCTGAACCTGAGCGGCTGAAACTCGGGTGCCGCACCGTGGCACGCCCGCTTCCTGTCGAATCACCGGGGACCTAATGTCTCATTCGCTGCTCCCGCTAGGGCCACATCGCGGCGACAGGGGTGATATTCGATCAATTCTGCAAGCCCTGGTCCCACGCTCATTGGAGACGTTCATGTCTACTCAGGCCAATGTTAGAGGATTTACAGGACAAATTCGTGTGTGGCTGGCGGCACTCGGTGCGCTCGCTTTGGCGTGCGCATTCCTGGTGATGCCGACCGTGACGGCGAATGCGGCGGGCACCGCCACCAAGTGTTCCGGTTCCGGTTCGGCCACGGCCAACACCCACGGCGGAAAACACGAAAAACTCTACCCCGACAAGAGCAACAAGGCCGGGTTCAAGGTCGCCGGTGACGCGGCGTGCGAAAGCTCGACCCCCGGGAAGACGGCCGTGACCGTCACCGGTACGGCCGACGTCGTTGGCACCTGCCTGAACGCGGACGTCAGCTTCAGCGTCACCCTGACGTTCAACAACGGCGAGGTCTGGACCTCCACCGGAACCGGCAAACTCGTGCAGCAGGGCGACGACATCGTCGTGAGCATCGTCCTGGCCACGGCCACGAGCAACACCGGCCAGACGGCGGTCGGTATCAACGTCACCGTCACGTTCAAGGGCGCGGCGGTGGTCTGCATCAACCAGGGTTACGTGTCCGGCGGCACCGCGGACGCGACCGGTGCGGGAGTCAGCTGATTTTCCCCCCGGTGTCGGGTCCCTTGTCCTCAAGGGGCCCGACGCTGCCTGGGGCATGAGAAACACGGCCGCAGACGGTGAACTGGCGGATCCGGTCCAACCTTTGACATCCAGGAGCGAACATGTCGGAGAAGAAGGGTCAGACGCCCATCGCGATCGTCGGATTGGGTGCGCTGTTGCCCGGTTCCACCGGGGTCGACGCGTTCTGGCGAGCCGTGGTGACCGGCCGGGATCTGATCACTGACGTCCCACCGGACCGCTGGTTGCCGGAGGACCACTATGCCGCCGACCGCGCCGCTTCCGACCGGACCTACGGTCGGCGCGGCGCGTTCCTCCCCGGCGTGGACTTCGACCCTGCCAGATACGGCGTTCCACCGAACACACTCACGGCCACCGACACCAGCCAGCTGCTGGCGTTGCTGGTGGCCGACCGCACGCTCGGCGACGCGGGTGGCCTGGACCGGCTGGACACCGAGCGGGTCAGCGTGCTCCTCGGAGCCGCCCAGCTGGACATGTCGTTGCGGATGTCGCACCGCCTGGAACAGCCGGTGTGGCGCAAGGTGCTGCGCGAGCTCGGTCTGCCCGAATCGCAGGTGGACGCCGCGTGCGAGCGCATCGCCGGGCACTACCCGGCCTGGCAGGAGGACTCCTTCCCCGGCCTGCTGGGCAACGTGGTCGCCGGCCGGATCGCCAATCGGTTCGACCTGCACGGCACCAACTGCACGGTGGACGCCGCGTGCGCGAGTTCGTTCGCCGCGTTGTCCATGGCGATCGACGAGCTGTCGCTGGGACGGGCGGATCTGGTGCTCACCGGCGGCGTGGACACCATGAACGAACCGTTCATGTACCTGTGCTTCAGCAAGACCCCGGCGTTGTCGTTCTCCGGCGACTGCCGCCCGTTCGCCGAGGCCGCCGACGGAACCGTGCTCGGTGAAGCCGTGGTGATGTTCGCGTTGAAGCGCCTTGCCGACGCCGAGGCCGATCACGACCGGATCTACGCCGTGATCCGCGGGCTCGGCTCGTCGTCCGACGGCCACGCCGGTGCGATCTACGCGCCCACGCCGGGCGGCCAGGCGCGTGCGCTGCGCCGGGCATACGCGGCCGCCGGCTACCAGCCGGACACCGTCGAGCTGGTGGAGGCACACGGCACCGGCACGAAGGTCGGCGACGCCACGGAGTTCGCCGCGCTCAGCGAGGTCTTCACCGCCACCGGGCGGACAAGTGGGCCGTGGTGCGCGCTCGGGTCGGTCAAGTCCCAGGTGGGACACACGAAGTGCGCGGCGGGCGCGGTCGGCCTGCTGAAGGCGGTACTCGCGCTGCACCACAAGGTGCTGCCGCCGACGATCAAGGTCGATCGTCCCGACCCCCAGCTGGAGATGGACAGCAGCCCGCTCTACCTCAACACGGTGGCCCGCCCGTGGGTCGCCGCGTCCGGACACCCACGGCGGGCATCGGTGTCCAGCTTCGGGTTCGGAGGCACCAACTTCCACGTCACCGTCGAGGAACACCTCGGAGACGGGCAGGCGCGGCGGGTTCGCACGATGCCGGACGAGCTGGTGCTCGCCAGCGGCGACACCGCGGCGGCGCTGCTGGCCGGACTCGAGTTCGACGGCAGCCTGGCCGACGTCGCCCGCCGATCCCAGAGCACCTTCGATCCGGCAGCACCGTACCGGCTCGCGATCGTCGCCACCGATCCCGCAAACCTTCGTGCCAAGCTCGGCCGTGCCACACAGCTGCTCGAGAAGGGTTCGTTCAGCACACCCGACGGGATCTACTGCGGTGTCGGTACCGCCGCACCGGGTCGCGTCGCGTTCCTGTTCCCAGGACAGGGCGCGCAGTACGTGGGCATGAGCGGCGACCTGACGATGCGGCTCCCCGCCGCGCAGGAGGTGTGGACGGCCGCCGAACGGGAGCTGCCGGGGCTGCGTGACGTGATGTTCCCGCCCCCGGCGTTCACATCGTCCGAAAAGGACGATCAGGAGGCACGGCTCACCGCGACCGAGTGGGCCCAGCCCGCCCTGGCGGTACACAGCACGATCGTGCTGGAACTGCTGCGCGCCTTGGGTGTCCGGCCGGACGCGGTGGCCGGGCACAGCTTCGGGGAGCTGGTGGCGCTGCACGCGGCCGGCTCGATCGACGCTGCCACGCTGCTGTCACTCGCCCGCAGGCGGGGCGAACTGATGCGTGACGCGGTCGACGAGGAAGGCGCGATGCTCGCGGTGCAGGGTATCGCGGACGTGATCGATGCGTTGATGGACGACGCCCCGTCCGACCTGTGGGTGGCCAACCACAACGGGCCGGCGGAGGTGGTGCTGTCCGGCACGCTTGAAGCGATCGAGGTGCTGGAACGGAAATTGTCCGGCCGGGGCGCGTCGGTCAAGCGGTTGAACACCGCGGCCGCGTTCCACAGCCCGCTTGTGGCCGCGGCCAGCGAGCCACTACGCGCGTTCGCCGACGAGGTGTCCGTGGTGGAGCCTTCGCTGCCGGTGTACGGCAACGCCGACGCGGCGTGCTACCCGCCGGACGCGGTGCAGACTCGCGACCGGCTCGCCACACAACTCGCGAGCCCGGTGCGGTTCGCGGAGACCGTGGAGGCGATGTACGCCGCAGGGGTGCGTTGTTTCGTCGAGGTGGGCCCGGGAACGACGTTGACCGGCATGGTGGGCCGGATCCTGGCCGGGCGCGAGCACTTGGCGGTGCGCACCGATCGGCGTGGCCTGGACGGCGTCACCGGTCTGCACCAGGCACTGGGGCAGCTCGCGGTGCACGGACTGGCGATGGACTTCTCCGTGTTGTGGGCGGACCACGCCCCATCGGCGGTCCAGCCGCGGCACAGCAGCGCGACCGTCACGATCTCCGGTGGTAACCGGCGGCTCTACCCGCCGCCCGGCGGTGTCGAGGAGCTGCCGCCACCAAACCCGGAGCGGTCCGCTGTGGACGCCAGGCCGGTGCGCGGGGCCGCGGAGGCGCACACCTCCTCCCCGGCACCGGCCGGAGCGTCGTCGATGCCGGAGCAACGGGGCTCCGACGCCGACATCCTGCACACGTTGCGGACGGTGATCGCCGAGAAGACCGGTTATCCCCTCGAGGTCATCGGCGACGACATGGATCTGGAGATAGATCTCGGCGTCGACTCCATCAAACGCGTGGAGGTGCTCTCCGCTCTGCGGGAGAAGATCCAGCTCGGAGGCCGGGAACAGGCCACCGACCTGATCAAGGTTCGTACCATCGGCGAGCTCGCCGTACGCCTGCGCGGTGAAGGGGACGCGCCCGGTCTGGTCCGCCGGGTGCTGCGCACGGTGCCCGCCACTGTGGAGGACACGGCGATGCCCGGGCTGGACGCCGGACCGGTGATGGTGACCGACGACGGCGGCGGCGTCGCGCATGAAATGGTCGCGCGACTCGAGGCCCGCGGGTTCGCCGCGACCGTCGTCAGCGAGGTGCCGTCCGGAGCCAAGCGCGTCGTCCTGCTGGAAGGCCTGCGCCGGGTTGATTCGGTGGCCGACGCGATCGCGGCGCAGCGCGCCGCGTTCCGATCCGCCCGCGCGGTTGCCGACTCGTGCGCGGTGCTCGTGACCGTGCAGGACACCGGCGGTGACTTCGGGCTGGGAGGTGGTGATTCCGATCGGGCGTGGCTGGGTGGCCTGGCGGCGCTGGCCAGGACCGCGGCCAGGGAGTGGCCCCAGTCGGCGGTGAAGGCGATCGACTGCGAACGCGGCGACCGGAGTGCGGCAGAGGTGGCCGAAGCCATCGTGACCGAACTGTGTGGAGGCGGATCCGCACTCGACGTCGGACTGCGTGCCGACGGCACGCGCACCATCCTCGCCGACACCGAAGTTCCGGCGAGGTCCGACGGCGGAACGGCGCTCGGCCCCGACGCGGTGCTGGTGGTGACCGGCGGGGCGCGAGGGGTGACCGCGGCGGCCATCCGGGCGCTCGCGCGGCAACACCGGCCGCGGCTCGCGCTGATCGGTCGCACCGAACTGACGGAGGAGTCCGCGGACGTCGCCGCGGCGCACGACGAGGCGGCGTTGTTGCGGATCTTCGCGCGGCCGGGGGTGTCGCCGGCGGCGGCACGGGCGAGGGCGAGGGCGGTTCTGGCGGCACGGGAGGTACGCCGGACGCTGGCAGAACTGGAGCAGACCGGCGCCATGGTGTCCTACCAGGCGCTCGACGTCACCGACGATGCGGCGGTGACGCGCGCGGTCAGCGAGATACGTCGGCAGTGGGGGCCGATCACCGGAATCGTGCACGGCGCCGGTGTGCTGGCCGACAAGCGGATCGGTGACAAAACCGACGACGCGTTCGATCGGGTCTTCGGCACCAAGGTGGCCGGGCTGCGCGCGCTGCTGGCGGCGACGGCGGCAGATCCGTTGCGGCTGCTGTGTGCGTTCTCCTCGGTGGTCGCCCGGTTCGGCAACGCTGGCCAGTGTGACTACGCCATGGCGAACGAGACCCTCGGCCACGTGCTGGCCGCCGAGGCGGCGCGGCGGCCCGGTTGCCTGGTGCGTTCCCTGCTGTGGGGGCCGTGGCAGGGCGGGATGGTCCGCGATGCCTTGGCCGCGCACTTCCACCACGAAGGCATCCCGTTGATCCAGGAAGCGGCAGGGGCTGCGGCGTTCGTTACCGAACTGGCCACCGGTCCAGGTGCGGTGCCGGTGATGCTCGTGGCTGAGCACGGTGTCCGAGGAGGGAGTGCCGGTGCCCGGCGTTTCCCGTGAGCTGGTGCTCGATCCGGCGGTCGACACGTGGCTCGCCGATCACTGCCCGACGTGGACCGTTCCGGTCGTGCCGATGATGTCGACCGTCGACCTGCTCGCCGGAGCAGCGGCCGACCTCACCGGACAGGAGGTCGTGTGGCTCAGCGGTGTGCGACTGTCGCGATGGCTTCCGGTGGCTGGACCGATCCGGCTGCGCGTCAGCGCGAAACAGCTCGGCGGGTGTGTCGCTGCGGCGCTCGAGGTCTGGCGGCACGCGTCCGATCCGCGGCTGTCCCGGTTCGACCTCGTGGCGGAGGCGACCGTGTCGGTCGGCCGCGCGGACATGCTGGCGCCGCCACCGCCGCCACCGTTGACCGATGCGGTGGAGGTTCCGGATCCGTACGGGACCGGTTGCCTGTTCCACGGCCCGGCGCTCGCTCACGTCACCAGGTTGTGGGTTGGCGGCAACGGCGCCTCCGCGGTGCTCGATGCCGGTCGTGGGCAGGTGCCGCGCGGAACCCTGCACCAAGGCCTGCTCGACGCGCTGACCCATCCCATCGCCCACGGACGGCTGTCGTCGCGCTGGGTGGGTGCGGACCACATCGGCTTCCCACATCGAATTCCGGTCATGCGATGCCACCGGCCCCTTCCCGAGACCGGTGAAATGAGGTGCGAGGTGCGGTTCGCCGGATACGACGGGACGGGCCTTCCCACGTTCGACATCGAGCTTCGTCAGGACGACGGCACGGTGCTGATCGACCTCCGCCTGGTCACCGCACCCTTGCCGCTGGGCCCGTTCGCGGCGCTGCCCCCGCATCAGGTGCGGCAGTTCCTGCGAGACCGGGAACACGTCGACGGCACCGGCTATTCCCGCACCGAGGACGGACGAACCGTCCTGACCGCGGAGGAACTCACGACGATGGACTGGCCGCCCGGCACCGTGGCCGCCGTGTACGGCCTGCCGCCGAGTGCCCGGCCGGTCGAGCACCTGGCGCGCGTCACGGTGATGGACCACGTGGCCCGCAAGGCGAAAGTCCATCCCAGCCGGATCGAGACGACCGATGACCTGCAACAGGCCTGGACCGCGGACCGGGCGGACGAGCGCCATCGCGTGGTCGTGCACCGCCACGACGACCGGGTCGTGGTGACGGAGGGATGACATGACGATCGCGATCACCGGAGCCACCGGGTTCCTCGGCCTGCGGCTGGTGTCACTGCTGCTGGAACGCGGTGAACAGGTCGTGGTGCTGGCCCGCACTGGCACCGCTCCCTCACTCCCCAGGATCCTGCGGTACCTGGAAGGCTCCTCCGTCACACCGGACACGGCACGGGCCCGGATGACCGTGTTGAGCGCCGATGTCGGCCGTCCGCGGCTCGGCCTGCCGGAGCGGCAGTTCCGCGCCCTCGCCGAGCACGTCACCGAGATCTGGCACAGCGCCGCGGCGACCACACTGGACGAATCCACCACGCTCGTGCGCCGGACGAACGTCGACGGCACCAGGCACGTGCTGGAGCTGGCCGCGGCGGGCACCGCACGGTTGTGCCACGTGAGCACGGCGTTCGTGGCGGGTAGACGGTCTGCAGGTGTCGTCCGGGAGGACGATCTCGATCCCTCGTACGGGTTCGAGAATCCGTACGAGGAGTCGAAATATCTCGCCGAAGTCGCCGTGCACGAGTGGTCGGCCCGCCACGGCAGACCGGTGACGATCTTCCGCCCGAGTGTCCTGGTCACGGTTCGGCCGCCGCGTCCGGGCGACGTCCCGCACACCCTGACGACGCTGACCACTCTGGCCGGCTACGCGTTGGGGGGACTCACCGAGCGGGCACGGGTGCGGGTCGCCGCCGATCCTCACGCACATCTCAACCTGATGCCGGTCGACCTCGCGGCGCGGCTGATGGTCGACACGGCGGCCACCGCCGCTCCGGCCGGGGTGCGCACCGTCCACGTCACCCATCCGCGCGAGGTCGGGCAGGCGACGTTGTTCTCTCTCTTCGAAAAGCTGTTTCCGCTGCGGCTCGAACAGGTTTCGACCACCCCCGAAGACCTGACCGAGCAGGAGGCGGTCGTCGCGCAGCACATGCGCGTGGTGATGCCCTACGCGTTCCACCGCCGCTACTACGACCGTACAGCTTTGCGCGCCGCCGGTCTCGATCCCGCGGATGCCGTGCCGCTGGGACTGGACGACCTGCTCGCCGGGCTCGGCAGACCGATCAAGGCAGGAGCGAGACCATGACGACGACAACGCGCCGTACGCCCCGCAAAGATCCGCAGCCGAGCGATGCTTTGACCCGGCTCGGCGCCACCGTGATCCGGCACCGGCGCGGTGTGTACGCGAGCTGGCTGCTCGCCATGGTCCTGGGGCTGGCCCTCGTGCCGCACCTGCTTTCGTCACTGACCTCCCCTGCGGCGCACGTCGTGGGCTCGGAGTCGCAGCGGGCAGCCGACGTGCTGGCCGCCGAGCTGCCGTCGCTCGGCAACGAGATGCTGCTGACGGTGGTGCACTCGGACAGCCTGAAGAACACCGATCCGGCGTTCCGGGCGGCTGTACAGGCGATCGAGACGACGCTGACCGCCGACACCGGCATCTCCAGTGTGCTGCGGCTGCCCGTGGCAGGGGACCCGACACCGCCTCCGGTGCTTGCCAATGTGCTGGAACCGTTCCAGGGAGAGTTCACCGACGAGCACACCGCGTACCTGGTCGCCGGACTGTCCGGTGACAGCCGGGAACGCCAGGACCGCGTTCCGGCACAACGTGCCGCCGCGGACGAGGCGGCGAGCCGGGCGTCGGGTGGTGCGGTACACGCGTACTTCGTCGGTCTGTCGGCTTACGCCCAGGCCGCGCAGGAGGCCGAGATCGCCGACCTGCTGCGGGTCGAGCTCGTCGCGGTGCCGGTGGCGATCCTGGTGCTGC
Organism: Lentzea roselyniae; assembly: GCF_039537795.1. NCBI lineage: Bacteria > Bacillati > Actinomycetota > Actinomycetes > Pseudonocardiales > Pseudonocardiaceae > Lentzea > Lentzea roselyniae. The sequence goes on along the minus strand of NZ_BAABBE010000049.1, from coordinate 20,868 downwards.
TGCTGGGTTTGCGCGCTCCGGTCACCGCTCTTCTCCCGGTCGGCGTCGCGGGTGCCGGTGTGCTCACCACGCTCGGCGTGTTCGGGTTGTTCGCCGGTGTGTTCCCGGTGGACGGAATGCTGCTCGTCGGGGTGAGCACGATCGGGCTGGGTGCGGGCATCGACTACGCGCTGTTCGTGGTGGGGCGTTACCGGGAGGAGCTGGCGCGGGGTGCGCCGCCGGAACAGGCGGTGGCCGTGGCACTGGCCACCAGCGGGCGCACGGTCGCTTACTCAGGTCTGATCGTGTGCCTCACCGCAGGCGCCCTGCTGCCGGTGCGCTGGCCGGTGTTCCAGCAGACCGCGATCGGTCTCGCCACCGTGGTCGCGGTCGTGCTCGCGGCGACGGTCACGTTGCTGCCCGCGGCACTGGTCTCGCTGACCCCGTGGCTGCAGTGGCGTGCGTGGGGCTCGGCGGACACCCGTGCCACGTCCGGCGGCCGGTGGCTCGACCGGTGGACGCGGCACCTGATGCGCCGCCCGTGGCCGTACGCGATCGGCGTGACCGCTGGCCTGCTGGTTCTCGCGGCACCTGTGCACGACCTGAAGTTCGGCTTCAACCTGGAACGGGCCGCGCTCGCACACACCGCCTACGGCAAGGGACTGGCCATCCAGGAGCCCGACGCTCCCGGCGTGACGGGCACCCTGCAGATCGTCGTCCAGCGACCACTGTCCTCGCCCGAACCCGACACGGGCCCGATGCTCGCCGCGTTGCGGGCGGACCCGATGATCAGTCTCGCGACCAAACTGGACAACGGCCGGAACACGACCGTCGTGCTGGCGGTGCCGCGCGAGTCGACCGACTCGCCCCGCATCGTCGAGCTGGGCAAGCGGGTCCGCGAGGACATCGTGCCCAGGACCGCGCCGGCCGGGCACACGGTGCTGGTCGGTGGCACCACCGCGGTGCTGACGGACATCGTCGCCGAGATGTGGGTGGCGACGTGGTGGGTCGTCGGTGCCGTACTGGCGCTGATGTTCCTGCTGCTGGTGGTGATGCTGCGCAGCCTGTTGCTGCCGCTCAAGGCGATCACGATGAACCTGCTCGCCACCGGTGCCGCGTTCGGGCTGGCCGTGTGGTTGTTCCAGGAGGCCATGGGTGGCACCACCTGGCCGCAGGTTCCGATCCTGGCGTTCACGTTCGTTTTCGCGTTGTCGATGGACTACCAGATGTTCCTGGTCCGGCGCATCCAGGAGGAGTACCGGCGGTGTGGTGACAACAGCGAGGCGGTTGCGGCCGGACTACGGCACACGGCCCGGACGATCGCCCTCGCGGCGGTGATCCTCGCCGTGGCCTTCGGCAGCCTTCTGTTCGCCCGCATCACCGGCCTGCAGGTCCTCGGCTTCACCGTCGCCGCAGCGCTGATCATCGACGCCACTGTGATCCGGCTGGTGCTCGCACCCGCGCTGATGCGGTTGCTGGGTCGCTGGAACTGGTGGTTTCCGACGATGCGGTGAGGTAGCAGGACACAGGCCGCACGGCTCTGTCAATGAGCCAGATACGTCGAGGAGTGATGCACGTGCCGATCGCTTCGCAACACACGACCGAAGATGACCTCGGAGAGGGGCCACGGCCGGTCGGGAACTGGATCCCCGGCAGTCGGTCGCCGGCGTTCGACACCGCCGGGATCGGCGCGCTTCTGCCACGCTGCCGTGAGCCGCTGCACGTCCTGGCCGGACACCGCGGTGAAGTAGGCGTCGCGGTGGGCGGTGAGGTGCGCGAGGGGACCGGCGGGCCGCACCGAATGCTCGGCAGTCTGCCCGCGTTGTACCCGGAGTGGCTCGGCGACCGGTCGTTCTGCGCCGCGCACGGTGTGCGATTTCCCTACGTCGCGGGAGAGATGGCCAACGGCATCGCCACGACGCGCATGGTGGTCGCGATGGCGAGGGCGGGACTGCTGGGGTTCTTCGGCGCCGGAGGTCTCGGCTTCGAGCGCGTCGAACGCGCCGTCGACGAACTGCGCCGCGAGCTCGGCGGACACGCCAACTGGGGGGCGAACCTGATTCACTCGCCGAACGAGCCGGAGCTGGAGGACCGGATCGCGGATCTGCTGCTACGCGCCGGCGTACCGACGATCTGTGCCTCCGCGTTCGCGGACCTCACGCCCGCGGTGGTGCGGTGCGCCGTCTCCGGGCTCAGGCGGGGGCCGGACGGCCGGATCGTGCGGCGGGTCAGGTTGTTCGCCAAAGTCTCCCGGCCGGAGGTCGCGGCGCGGTTCATGTCTCCAGCGCCCGCTGATCTGCTGGAAACACTGCTCGTACGAGGACAGATCACGCAGGAGGAGAGGGCGCTCGCGGCGCTGGTTCCGGTGGCCGAGGACATCACCGTCGAAGCGGACAGCGGTGGCCATACCGACAACAGGCCACTCGTGTCTCTGCTGCCGACGATCATCCGGCTGCGCAACGACCGCTTGCGGACGTTCGGCGACGCGTGCCACATCCGCGTCGGCGCCGCTGGGGGACTCGGCACTCCGGACGGCGTGGCGGCGGCGTTCGCTCTGGGCGCCGGCTACGTGGTGACCGGCTCCGTCAACCAGGTGGCCGTCGAGTCGGGGATGTCGGAGGAGGCGAAGTCCATGCTCGCCCAGGCCGACATCGCCGACGTGGTCATGGCCCCGGCGGCGGACATGTTCGAGCAGGGGGTGAAGCTCCAGGTGCTGCGCCGCGGCACGATGTTCGCCGGTCGCGCCGCGCTGTTGTACGAGCTCTACCGCGATCACCCGTCGCTGGAGGCCATTCCGGCCGCCGCGAGGAGCAGAGTGGAACGCGACCTCCTGCGCGCGCCGATCGACCAGATCTGGCGGGAGACCGTGGATTTCTGGCAACGCCGCGACCCCCGCGAGATCGGCCGGGCCGAGCACGATCCCAAACACCGCATGGCTCTGGTGTTTCGCTGGTATCTGGGGAACTCGTCGCGGTGGGCCATCGACGGCGAGGCGTCCCGACGGATGGACTACCAGATCTGGTGTGGTCCGGCGATGGGCGCGTTCAACCGCTGGGTCCGGGGCAGCTTCCTCGCGGAGGTGGCGAACCGCACGGTGGTGCAGATCGCGCTCAACCTGCTCGAGGGGGCCGCGGTGCTGACCCGTGCCCACCAGGCACGGTGTTGCGGGGTGCCGGTTCCCGCCGCGTTCTCCTTCGCTCCACGACGCCTCAGCCCGAACGCAGGTGCCTGATGAACCGGACCACTCCCGTCGCCGTCGTCGGACTCGGCGCGTTGACGCCGGGGGCGACGGATGTAGCGGGCTTCTGGCGCACTGTGCTGACCGGCCGGGACCTGATGGGAAGCGTGCCGGAGTCGCGCTGGTTGGTCGAGGACCACTACGACCCGGATCCCGAGGCCGTCGACAAGACCTACGCGCGACGCGGCGCGTTCCTCGACCCGGTGGACTTCGATCCGATGGCGTTCGGGGTGCAGCCCAACGCCGTGCAGGCCACCGACACCACCCAACTGTTGGCGCTGATGGTGGCCGACGCAGTGCTGAGGGACTGCTCGGGCACTGTCGACCGTGATCGTGTCTCCGTGATCCTCGGTTCCGCTCCGTTGGAGTTGTTGTACAACGTGGCGTCGCGGCTGCAGCGCCCGGTGTGGCTGAAATCGTTGCGGGAAGCTGGAATCGGTGAACGCAAGGCCCAGGAGATCTGTGACCGGATCGCCGATCACTACGTCCCGTGGCAGGAGTGCACCTTCCCCGGTCTGCTGTCGAACGTGGTCGCGGGGCGGATCGCGAACCGGTTCGACCTGCACGGCACCAACTACACCGTCGACGCCGCCTGCGCGAGCTCGCTCGCCGCGATCGCCAACGCGGTCGCCGAACTGGCGCTCGGCACCAGTGACCTGGTGATCACCGGTGGTGTGGACACGCTGAACGACATCATGATGTACATGTGCTTCTCCAAAACACCCGCGCTGTCGCCCACCGGCGACTGCCGGCCGTTCGCGGAGGCGGCGGACGGCACGATGCTCGGCGAGGGGCTCGTGATGTTCGCGTTGAAGCGTCTCGACGACGCCGAGCGCGACGGCGACCGGATCTACGCGGTGATCCGTGGCATCGGCACGTCGTCCGACGGCAACGGCACCGCCATCTACGCGCCACTGCCCGCGGGGCAGGCGCGAGCTCTCCGGCAGGCCTACGAGAACGCCGGCTACGGCCCGGACACCGTCGAGCTGGTAGAGGCGCACGGCACCGGCACCACGATCGGTGACGCGGCCGAGTTCGACGCGCTGCGTGAGGTCCTGGCGGAATCGGGCAGGGGGGACCATCAGTGGTGCGCCCTGGGGTCGATCAAGTCGCAGATCGGGCACACCAAGGCCGCTGCCGGTGCGGCGGGCCTGCTCAAAGCGGTACTCGCCGTGCACCACGGGGTTCTGCCGCCGACCATCAAAGTGGACCGGCCCAACCCGCGACTGGAGTTGGAGACCTCGCCGCTCTACCTCAACACCCGGGCGCGGCCGTGGGTGCGCGGCCCGGAACATCCACGTCGCGCATCGGTGTCCAGCTTCGGCTTCGGCGGCAGCAACTTCCACCTGACACTCGAGGAGTACACCGGCGAGCACCGGGCGTGCCGGGTGCGGGCGTTGCCGTCCGAGTTGGTCCTGTTGAGCGCGTCGTCGGTCGACGCGCTGATCTCTTCCGCACGATCGCTGCGCGGTTCGCTCTCGGACATCGCCCGTTGCACGCAGTCGGCGTTCGATCTCTCCGCCCCCGAGCGGCTTGCCGTCGTCGCGGAGGACCTGGCCGACTTTCAGTCCAAAGTGGATCGGTTTGACCGGCACCGGAGTTCGTTGCCCGGAGTGTTCCACGCTTCCGGTTCGGCGCGACCGGGCGCCGTCGCGTTCTTGTTCCCCGGTCAGGGGAGCCAGTACGTCGGCATGGGTGCGGACGTGGCCATGCACTTCCCTCAGTCAGGTGCGGTGTGGGACCGGTTGGCGGAACCGGGCCTGCACCGCACCACCTTTCCGGTTCCGGTGTTCACCGATGAGGAGCGCGCTCGGCAGGAAGAGCTGTTGACCGCGACGGAGCGGGCGCAGCCCGCGCTCGCGCTCGTCAGCCTCGCGCTGCTGGAAGTGCTGGGCACGCTGGGCCTGCGGGCCTCTTGCGCCGCCGGCCACAGCTTGGGTGAGTTGGTGGCGTTGCACTACGCCGGCGTGCTGTCCGAATCCGATCTGGTGGCGCTGACGCGCCGACGTGGCGAGCTGATGCGCGATGCCGCCCAGGTGCCGGGTGCGATGCTGGCGGTCACGGCGTCACGGGACGAGGTTTCCTCGGTGCTGGCCGGGGGCGAGGAGTGGTGGATCGCGAACCACAACTCGCCCACGCAGGTGATCGTCTCCGGGACGATGCGCGGGGTGGCCGCAGCCGAGCGCGCGTTGCACGGCTTCACGACGCGGCGGCTGAACACGGTGACGGCGTTCCACAGCCCGATCGTCGCGGCGGCCGATGCGCCGCTGCTGGAGTATCTCGGCTCGGTCGACGTCCGGTCGCCGTCGTTGCCGGTCTACGGCAACGCGGACGCCGCCGTGTACCCAGCCGCGCCGGACGAGATCCGGCGGAGGATCGCGAGCCATCTCACGTCGCAGGTGCGGTTCGTCGACCAGATCACCGCGATGTACGACGCGGGTGCGCGAACTTTCGTCGAGGTCGGCGCGGGCGCCACGGTGTCGCGCTTGGTGGGGCAGATTCTCGGTGATCGTCCGCACGTCGCCGTGAGCCTGGATCGCAAGGGCTGCAACGGCGTGACCAGTTTGCACGAGGCACTGGGCCGTCTCGCCGTCACCGGGCTGGAGATGGACTTCGCCGCGTTGTGGGCGGACTACGGCCCGGAACCGGAGCTGCAGGCCCCCAAACCGAGGATGACGATGTCGATCTCTGGCGCGAACCACGGCCGTTCCTATCCGCCCGCCCGTGGCGCGGCCGGGCTTCCGCCGCCGAATCCGGACGAGGTGGCGCCTGCCGTTCTCGCCGGCGCCACCGAAGCCGGGTGGCTGGCGACGTTCCAGGAGATGCAGCGGCAGACGGCGGAGGTGCACGCCGCGTACCAGAAGTCGATGACCGAGAGCCATTTGACTTTCCTGCGTGCCACAGAGTTGTCGCTGAGGAGTCTTGGCGGCGAGGAGTTCGCGGAGCAGCCGGTGACCGCTGCTGTGCCACCGCCCGAACCGGTGACTGTCGTCCCGCCGCCGGCCGAGGTGACGCCGCTGCCGCCGCGGTCAGCGGACCCGTGCATGGAGCTGTTGTCGGTGGTCTCGGACAAGACGGGCTATCCGGTCGAGATGCTCGACCTGGGCATGGAGTTGGAGTCGGATCTGGGCATCGACTCGATCAAGCGGGTGGAGATCTTGTCCGCGTTCCGGGAACGGTCCCCAGATCTTCCCGAGGCTGACCTGGCTGAGCTCGGCAAGCTCCGCACTCTCGCAGAGATCGCCGCCATGGTGGGGGGCACGCCGGCCGACGACGTGGCAACCCTTCCGTGCGCCGCTGTACTGACCAGACAGGTCGTGCGGATGACAAGGGGCGAAACCTCCGGGCTGATGATGGCTGGACTGGACGACGGCGAACTGGTCGTTACGGACGACGGCGATGGTGTCGCGGAGCTCGTCGCCGCCCGCCTCGCTGAGCACGGCATCGCGGCGCGTGTGGTGGGGGAGGTGCCCGCTGACGCGTACGGGGTTGTGTTCCTCGGCGGTCTGCGTCCGGTGCGCACGGAGGACGAAGCGCTCGCGGTCAACCACGAGGCCTTCCTGGCGGCCCGTGCGGTCGCGGCGAGTTTTGTCACCAAGCCGGGCGTTTTCGTGACGGTGCAGGACACCGGCGGCGATTTCGGCCTGCGTGGCAGCGCGCCCCTGCGTGCGTGGCTCGGCGGCGTCGCCGGTCTGACCCGCACGGCCGCGCGGGAATGGCCGGGCGTGGCGGTCAAGGCGATCGACTGCGAGCGCGGCGATCGGGACGCGGGCGAGGTCGCGTCCGCGATCGTGCACGAACTGGTCCACGGCGGTCCCACGACCGATGTCGGGTTACGCGCAGATGGTACGCGCTGGACAGTCGGCACCACGATCACACCGGTTGATGCCGCCGCGAGCTCGCGGATCGACTCTGACTCGGTGATCGTCGTGACCGGAGGCGGCCGCGGTGTCACCGCGGCCGCGCTGATCGCACTGGCAGAGACACATCAACCTGGACTTGTCCTGCTGGGACGGACCGTCCTGACCGACGAGGCTCCGGCGCTGCGCGGCATCACGAGCGAGGCGGAGCTGAAACGTGCCCTGGTCGACGACGCCCATCGGCGGACCGGAACCAGGCCCTCGCCCGCCGAAATCGGTGCCGAGGCGGCGCGGCTGCTGGCCGTCCGGGAGGTCCGCAGGACCTTGGCGGCGTTGGAGCAGGCCGGATCGAAGGTTTGGTACATGCCGGTCGACGTCACCGACTTCCGTGCGGTGGCCCGCGCATTGGAGGAGGTCCGTCGGGAATGGGGGCGGATCACCGGCCTGGTGCACGGGGCCGGTGTGGTGGCCGACAAGCGCATCGCCGACAAGACGGACGAGCAGTTCACCCGCGTCTTCGACACGAAGGTAACCGGGTTGCGCTCGTTGCTCGCGGCGACACGTGACGACCCGATCAGCGTGCTCTGCCTGTTCTCGTCGCTGGCTGCCCGGTGCGGCAACGCGGGCCAGAGCGACTACGCGATGGCCAACGAGATCCTCAACCAGGTCGGATGCGCGGAGCAGACGAAGAACCCCGGCCTGCTCGTCCGGTCGATCGGGTGGGGTGCCTGGGAAGGAGGCATGGTGACTCCCTCGCTGGCGCGGCACTTCGGCGACGCGGGCGTGGGTTTGATTCCCCTCGACGAGGGCGCCGCCGCATTCGTCGGGGAGCTCGCCGGGCCACCAGGCGTCGTTCAGGTGGTCATTGCGCCGGAGAGCACGGACTCGCCGGGCGGCGAGGATCACGTGGCCCGCGTCGCGCAGGTCGTCGTGAGTGGGCGAACTCATCCGCATCTCGCCGACCACCAGGTCGCCGGGAAACCGGTGCTGCCCGTCGCGCTGGCGTTGGAGTGGCTCACCTCCTTGGTCGCGGATTCGCCCGGACCACTGGCGTTGCGTGACATCGCGGTCCTGCGCAAGATCACACTGCCGGGTCTCGGCTCGGCCGGGCACAGAATCGGAGTGCGCCTCGATTCTGGTGGGCTGCATCTGACCGGCGACAATGGTCTTGCTCACTACCGGGCACAGGTTGCCCCAGTCACCGGTCCGTCGAGCTGGGACGCTCCACTGGCCGATGTCACCAAGCAGGTGGTCTACGACGGTGACCTGCTGTTCCACGGGCCGCGTTTTCAGTCGATCCGGGAACTGCGCCAGATCACCGACTCCGGCGCGTCCGCCCTGGTCTGCGGAGCACGCGGACTCGAATGGGCCGGAGCACACTGGCGGACCGACCCGGCCGCCGTGGACGCCTGCCTGCAATTGGCGGTGCTGTGGAGCCACCGGCTGTTGCGCGCCGCGTCGCTTCCCATGGGGATTCGTGAGTTCCGGCTGCACCGGCCGGGCCTGATCGACGGCGTCGTGAACTGCGTACTGCGCGCTGGATCTGTGCGGGAGTCTCGCGCCGAATGCGATGTCGCGCTCATCGACCTCGACGGTTCGGTGCGAGCCGAACTGCTCGGCGTGTCCGTCATCCGACGACCACGGTGAGGGGAAACGTGTTCGAACCGATCGCGATCGTCGGCCGGGGCGCCGTGCTCCCGGACGCACTCACTCCCGATGCCTTGTGGGACAACCTCGCCGCGGGTCGATCCAGTTTGTCGACCGTTCCGGATGGACGGTGGCGACTGTCGCACCGGTGGGCTGTCGGCACACCCGAGGACGGTGTGGACCGCACCTGGACCGACATCGGCGGCTACGTGCGCGACTTCCCGCTCGACGGCAGCGGGCTCGACCCGTCGTTCCAGTGGGTGCTGCACGGGGCTCGGGAGGCGTTGCGGGAGGCCGACGCCGACACGTCGGTCACGCGGTGCGGGCTGGTGCTCGGCAACTTGTCCCTTCCGACGGTGGGCCTGTGCCGTTACGCGGAACAGGTGTGGCTCGGCAGGGCGGGCGAGATCGACCCGCGCAACCGTTTCTCCTCCGGCCTGCCCGCGCACCTCGCCGCGGCCGAACTCGGCCTGGAGGCAGGGGCGTTCGCACTGGACGCCGCCTGCGCTTCGTCGTTGTACGCCATGAAGCTGGCGTGCGACCGGCTTCATGACGGCTCCGCCGAACTGATGCTGGCGGGAGGAGTCAACTGCGCGGACGACCTGTTCATCCACATCGGGTTCTGCGCGCTCAACGCGATGAGCCCGACTGGGCGCAGCAGACCGTTCCACCGCCACGCCGACGGCCTGGTGCCCGCGGAGGGCGCGGCTTTCGTCGCGCTGATGCGGCTTGCCGACGCCGTCTCGTCCGGCCGGAGGATACTGGCGGTGATCCGTGGTATCGGTCTGTCCAACGACGGGCGCACCGGCGGCCCTCTGACACCGGCGGAGGAAGGCCAGCTGCGGGCGATGCGCGAGGCCTACCTGATGTCCGGCGTGGCTCCGGAAACGGTGTCCCTTGTGGAGTGTCATGCGACCGGAACGCCGGTCGGGGACGCGGTGGAGATACACAGCATGGCGAACGTTTTCGTGGATGCACATGACCTGCCCGTCGGCTCCGTGAAGTCCAATGTCGGTCACCTGATCACGGCGGCGGGAGCCGCAGGCGTGCTCAAGGTGATCGGAGCCATGCAGGCCGGAGTTCGCCCCGCCACGTTGTACGCCGACGAACCACTGCGCGCGTCGGAGGGTACGCCGATGCGCGTGTTGCAGGAGGCGGAGGAGTGGCCGGGCCCGCGCCGCGCCGCGGTGAGCGCTTTCGGGTTCGGTGGGACCAACGCCCATCTGATCATGGACGAGTGGACCGGAGATCAGGTCCCAGCGGTACAGCCGCCACCGCCACCGTTCGAGCGAGATCAGGTCGCCGTTGTCGCGTTGAGCGCACGTGTGGGTGACTGTCACACGACGCATGAGTTCGAGCGGGCCGTGCTCCAAGGCATCCCGGTGTCGCCGAGATGTGAACAGGTCCGGGTCGAACTGGAAGGTCTTCGGTTTCCCCCCAACGATCTGCCCAGCACCCTTGCCCAGCAGTTGCTGATCATGCAGGCGGCCAGGGAAGCGGCCGACGGCGTGCGGTTGCCGCGCGAGCGCACGATGGTGCTGGTCGGCATGGGCTGTGATCCGGGGGCCGCCCGCTACGGCGCACGCTGGCGCGTCGCGTCGTGGTTGCAGGAACAGATCCACGACGCCGCCGACGATTCCGAGGAACTCGCCCGGTTCCGCAATGCGTTCGCGCCCGCCCTCACCTCCTCGGGGGTGCTGGGAACGATGCCCAACATGGTCGCGAACCGGATCAACGCGCAACTCGACCTGGCCGGACCCGGCTACGCCGTGTCCGCCGAGGAGGCGTCCGGGGTCGTCGCGCTTCGCCTGGCGGCTCGCGCCATCGCCGCGGGTGAAGCAGACGCCGCGGTCGTCGGCGCGGTCGACCTGTCCGGCGAACCCGTACACCAGGCGGCGCTGGAGGGCCTCGGCCGGTGGCGCGAGCCGGGGGATGCGGCGATCGCGTTGGTGCTCAAGCGGTTGAGCGATGCACACGCCGACGGCGACCAGGTGATCGCCGTCCTCGACGACGATCCCGGCGGTGAGGCGGACCTGTTGATCGGCGCAGCCGACCTCGGCTTCGACCCGAGTGCGCTGTTCGGCAGCGCCCACGCCGCGGTGGGACTGCTGGGGGTCGCGTGTGCCGCGGTCGCGCTCCACCGGCGCGTGGTTCCCAGGGCCGGTGCGCCGGCCGTGCCCGCGTTGGAGCACCAGACCGCGCAGGTAGTTGTCACGCCTCTCGGTGCGCCACCTGTCAGCGTGCGGCTCAAGACGGGGGAGTGCCGGGGACTGCTCCTCGAATCCGCCCCCCGCCCACATGTCTACTCAGGTGCCGGCCTGTCAGACGTGTTGACCGCCATGGACACGGGCCGCGAGTCGGACACCGGCCCCGCCCGTCTCGTGCTCCTCGCATCGAGTCCGGCTCAGCATGCCGAGCGCGCCGAGGCCGCGCGCCAGTGGCTGAACGGCAACGGTATTCGTCCCGAGGGTGTGGCGTTCCGCGCCACCCCGGTCGACGGGGAGCTGAGTTTCGTCTACACCAACGGGTCCGCGTGCTACCCGGACATGGGCCGCGAGCTGATGCTGGCCTTTCCGGACGTGCTGGCGGAGATCTCCGGACGCTGCGGTGACCTGTCGACGCTGGTCGGCTGGGCGTACCGAGGCGAGCGGCCGGGCACCGTCCTCGACCAGATCTGGGGCGGCTCCGTGCTGGGCCAGCTGCACACCGGCATCACGCGCGACCTGCTGGGCCTGAGTCCGACGGCAGTGCTGGCGTACTCGTCGGGCGAGTCCACATCGCTGGTCGCCATGGGTGCGTGGCGTGATGTCAGGGAACTCGTCAAGGATGCGAGTGACTCGGCGCTGTTCCGCACGGATCTGGCGGGCCCGATCGTGGCCGTGCGGCGTGTGTGGCAGCGCGCGGGAATCCGCGGTGAACGCTGGCTCAGCTACCTGGTCGTCGCGCCGGTCGACGAGGTCCGCGCCGCGACAGCGGACGAACCCGCCGTGCATCTCATGGTGGTCAACTCACCCGGCTCGTGCGTGGTCGGCGGTGAAGCCGAGGCGTGCCGACGGGTGCTGGCCGGCTTCGGCAACGCCATTCTGATCGACCACGACATCGCGGTGCACGCGCCGGAGGTCGACGAGGTACGCGAGGACTGGTGGCGGCTGCACCGCCGCCCGACGCACGAGGTACCGGGCGTGCGGTTCTACTCGGGTGCCACCGGCGAGTCCTACGTTCCGACTCCGGAGGCGTGCGCCGACGCGATCACCGCGCAGGCACTCGGCACCGTGGACTTCGTCCGCGTCGTCGAGAACGCCTGGCGCGACGGTGTCCGCGTCTTCGTCGAGCACGGGCCTCGTGGCCTGTGCACAGGCTGGATCCAGCGCATCCTGGGAGATCGCGAGCACGTCGCGGTCGCACTGGATGCCACCGACGGCCGTGCCGTACGCCAGTTCACCCACGCGATCACGGATCTCATGGCGGCCGGCGTGCCGCTGGACGCCGAGCGGTTCTTCGGTCATCTGGCCACAATCGGCCCGCACGGCACCGACGACGTCCCACACGTGCTGTTGCCTGCGCACCTGCCGCCGATCGCACTGCCCGACCCCGCGCAGCGCGTCCGGGAGATGCCGAACGCACCCCTGCTTTGCCCTCCGGTGCCGCCACTCGCCACCCGGCCGCCAGGGCGTGCTGATCGGCCCGCGCGAGACGTCGCGCGCGCCGCGTCAGTCATGGATCGGCAACGCATCCTGAACGCCACCCACGCCGAGTTCCTGGGTGCCCAGGCGGCCGTGCACGAACGGTTCCTGCACATGCGCGGAGTGGCTGCGGCCCAGTTGCGGCGTGCCCACACCGCAAGCTCGGGTGAGGGTCGCACGGGGGATGGCCAGGCTTCTGTTCTCCGAGAGGACACCGGCAGATCCGGAGAGGTGATCATGCGGCCTGTGGAAAGCACGAGACCGGGGCCCAAGTTCGACCGAGGGCAGCTGGAGCACCTGGCCGAGGGCAAGATCTCGGAGCTGTTCGGCGAGCTGTTCGCGGAGCAGGACCGCCATGAACGTCAGACCCGCATGCCGAAGCCGCCAATGCTCCTGGCCGACCGGGTCACCGGCATCGACGCGGTCCCGGCGAGCATGGGCGTCGGCACCATCTGGACCGAGACCGACGTGAGGACCGACTCCTGGTACCTCGATCCAGCCCACCGGATGCCCGCGGGCTTCATGGTCGAGGCCGGACAGGCCGACCTGCTGCTGATCAGCTGGCTGGGTGCCGACCTGCGCAACACCGGTGAACGCGTCTACCGCCTGCTGGGTTGTGAGCTCACCTACCACGGCGAGCTGCCGCTCCCCGGCGACACGCTCCACTACGAGATCACCATCGACGGTCATGGTGAGCACGACGGCGTACGCCTGTTCTTCTTCCGCTATGACTGCTACATCGACGGCGAACTGCGCCTGTCCGTCCGAAGTGGACAGGCAGGGTTCTTCACCGACGACGAGCTCGCGAACAGCGACGGCGTCGTCTGGGACCGGCCCGCGCTGCGAGGCGCACGACTGCAAGCGCGAGAAGCACCGCCGTGGCACATGCGAACCCCGGACATGGGGCCGGTCAAGCTGTACGAACACGTCAGCGAGCTGCGCGAGGGCTACATCCGCACCGAGCTTCCGATCAGCCCGGACGACTGGTTCTTCGAAGGCCACTTCAAGAACGACCCGTGCATGCCGGGCACGCTGATGTTCGAGGGCTGTCTGCAATCCATGGCCCGGTACATGACGGCGAAGGGGCACACGAGAAACAAGGACGGCTGGCGCTTCGAACCCGTCCGCGGACGGACGATCCCGATGCGGTGCCGGCGCCAGGTCACGCCGAGCAGCAAGATCCTCACCTACGAGGTCTTCGTGAGGGAGGAAACCGAGGACACGCTGACCGCCGACGTGCTGTGCACGGTTGACGGTGTCAAAGCGTTCCTGGCTGAGGGCGTCGGCCTCACCACGGTCCCGGACTGGCCGTACCCGAAGCGTACGACGCCGTTCGAGTTTGACCGCGAGTCGCTGATGGCCTGCGCCCTGGGCAGAATGAGCGATGGCTTGGGCCCGAGCTATGCGGTGTTCGACGGCAGTCGCAGGTGTGCGAGACTGCCTGGACCGCCGTACCACTTCATGACCGGCATCCGGGAGGTGGGCGGCCCGCAGAACGGCATGCGGATCGGCAGCCACGTCGTCGCCGAGTACGACGTGCCGGAGGACGCCTGGTACTTCGAGCACAACAACGGGATCATGCCGTTCGGTGTGCTGATGGAGGTCGCGCTGCAGCCGTGCGGCTGGCTTGCCAGCTACGCCGGTTGCCCGCTCACCTTCGACAAGGACATGTTGTTCCGAAACCTCGACGGCACGGGCACTGTCCACCGAAGCGTCACCCCCCAGACGAGGAAACTCACGACCCGCAGCACACTGACGCAGGTTTCCGGATCGGCTGGAATGATGATCGTGAGGTTCGACGTCGTCTGCGAGGCAGATGGTGAACCGCTCTTCGCGCTGACGGCCACCTTCGGTTACTTCCCGCCGGAGGCGTTCGGCAACCAGGTCGGCCTGCCACCGTCCCGGGAAGAGCGTGCGGCGATCGAAGCACCGAGCACGTTCCACGAGGACGTTCCCCGGTCCATGCTCACGATGATCGACCGTGTCACCGGATATTGGCCGGACGGGGGAAAGGCCGGGCTTGGGCGCCTGCGCGGTGAGAAGGACGTGAACCCGAGCGACTGGTTCTTCAAGGCACACTTCTTCGACGACCCCGTGCAGCCCGGATCCCTCGGCGTCGAAGCGATGGTGCAACTGCTCGGGTTCCACCTGGAACGACAGGGGCTCGGCAACGTCCGGCTTCGCGACGAACGTGAGGTCACCTGGAAGTACCGGGGTCAGGTCACGCCGGAGGACACGCTCATCCGGATCGATCTGGAGATCACCGGCCGCACCGAGAAAGGTGCGACCGCCGAAGCCTGGCTCTGGGTCGATGACAAGCGCATCTACCACGTCGAGAACCTCGAGGTCGTCGGCGACCGGATCATCGACCTCGAACGCGACAGCTGGCTCAAGGACCACTGTCCGACGTGGACGGTGCCGGCGCTGCCGATGATGTCGACGGTCGACCTGCTCGCGGGCGACGCCGCGGCGCTACGTGATGTCGAGCTGCACCGCTGGGTCCCGGTCGGCGGACCAGTCATGATCACCGAGGAACGTGAAGGGGACCACGTCAGCCTCCTCGCGGACGGTCAGTGCTTCGCCACGGCGAGGCGTGGAACGCCCGGCCCGCGTCCCGCGCCGTTCCCGGAGGTCGAGACCGAGCTGCAACCCGACCCGTACGAGGCCGGGATCCTGTTCCACGGCCCCGCCTTTCAGTACCTCACCGAACTGCGGGTCGGCCCAGACGGCGCCAGCGCCACGCTCGATGCCGGCAAGGGCACGGTACCGAGAGGCAACCTCCACCAGGGGCTCCTGGACGCTGCGATGCACGTCCTCCCCCACGACAGGTATCCCGACAGGGTGGGCTTCCCGCACCGGGTCGTGTGGCTCGAGATCTACGAGCCGCTGCCGGACAGTGGACCGGTACGGGTCGAAGCGCGCTGGGGTGACGTCGAACCGATCTTCGACGTCCAGCTCCAGCACGACGACAGGGTGCTCGTGGCGTTCCGTCTCGTCGACGTCCTGCTGCCCAAGGGGCGGCTGGGCAGCGCCGAACCGCACCTGCGGCGCAGGTTTCTCCGCGACCGGCAGTACGCCGGCGGGCTCGGGCTCTCCACCACCGACCAGAGCAGAACGACGATCACAGCAGCCGACGTCGACCGGTGTGACTGGCTGCCCGGCACAGTCGCCGCAGCGTACGGACTTCCGAGCAAGGCAACAGGTCTGGAACGTCTGATGCTGATCGCAGCACGTGATCACATCGGTCGACGCATCGGTGTTCATCCATCCGTTGTGGACCTGGACGACCACTGCCTCGTGATCGAGACCCGCGACGACGAAGTGGTTGTGCGGGACGGTGAAGGCTGCAGCTGATGGAAGGCGGACAGTTCCGCGCAGATGCGGCTTCGTCCTCGGAGTGCGGCGGCGGCCGACACGGGCACTTGTCGCGCTGGCGGCGGTGTTGCCGCGAGGGTCGCGACGTCACATGCCTACGCAGTTCATCCACAGATCAGATGCCGCACCCAGGTAAACCTGACATTGACGCAAGAGGTGTGGTGACTGAGGAACGGACCGAGCCGCCAGTAGCGCGCTGGGTCTCGATCCGGCTCGTCAGCGCCAAGCCGGTGACGTACCGGTCGCCCCGCACCTCGTCCAGCAGCTCGGTCTTGGCGACGACCTGGTCGCGAAGGTGGATCAGATGCACCGCATCTTTCGTTCCCGGCGCCGCAGGGGAAAACGCTCGGACGTGCCCGCGATCCGCAAAGGCCGGCGGGCACGTCCCAGGTCAGCTCACTTCCGCACGAAGTGGCGTCTGTCAGCCGAGCCCGATCCCACCGAGGAGGTCGGGGACCAGACCGCAGTCGGTGACGAGGCTTCCGTCGCTACCGAGCAGCCCGGTGTCGAGAAGTCCGGTGTCGCAGGCCTCAACGGTCGGCTCCCCGCGGTCCGCACCGATGGCGGCGTTGGCCGTGGCCGCGGTGCCCGTCGCAAGGCACACGACGGCGGCGCCGGCGGCGAGGACTGTGGCGATGCGATGACGCATGAACTCTCCAGATGTCGAAGTGGACGAAGATTGCAATGGCAGCACCAAAAGGGCTGTCTCGCAGGACTATTCCGGCCGAGTCGGCGAAGAATCATCCGATCGTGCGCCACCCTCGCCCGCGGCGTGGCCGATGGAACGAACAGTCGTCCTGCCGCCGGGGCGCGGAGCGGTACGGGTGAGGGCGCCGCGGAGTAGCTGCCGGCACGCAACCACGTGATCGTCCTGGTCCCGGTGATCGCGCCCTACCGCGACAGCCGGCGGGCGGTGCGCAGACGACACGAACGCTGCGGCGTGACGTACCTGGAGGTGCACGTCGCCGCACCGGTCGAGGTGTGTGCCGAGCGGGATGGGAAGGGTCTCCACGGCCGGCAGCACGCCTGCCGGAGCGGGGCTCACCGGTGTGGACGCTCCCTACGAGCGTCCCGAGCCACCCGGCCTGCGGATCGATACCGATCGCCAGGGCGTGGCGGAATCCGTTGCGGCACTTCGCGGGCTGTACCCGCCGTTGAATCTGATACTTCGTGATCGGTATCAGCCAGTGGGTCGAGCGTCGGTGTGCGGTGGTCATCGAGCGCTGTGGCCGTCCGGTGGCGCGGGCGTGGGGCGTGGCGAGAGCAGCGCCGAGAAATGCCGGAAGTGGACCGACTGGGAGGGGATGTCGTACCGCGGGAGCTCATCAGCGCGATCGACAACGACAGCAGCGGTGTGGACGACGTGTTCAAGGGGCTCCTGGGTAGACGCGGCGGGGCAACGCCAACCTCACCAGTTCACGTTTCGCGGGAAGGTCGGGCCGGCCTGACGGATCGGCGAGGCGAACATGAGCGTGCCCATTTCCACCGCCCGGACACCGCCTTGCAGATAGAGTTCGCACGCAGCGCGACCCCAGGCAGGTTTTCGGGGCTGAAGTGCGGAAGCAACGCTCCGGCGTCGAGGTACACGGCGTAATAGCCCGATGGCAGCATCACCGGCATACCGACGTTGTACAACACGTCCGCGAACCACGCCGCTACAGTTTTTCTGTGCGCAAGATGGTCCGGATCGGTCGGCTCCGCCAGGCCGATGGCCAGAACGTCGAGGTTCCGGCCGGCGAGGCCGCCGTAGGCGGTGAACCCTTCAGCGGCGACAAGCAGTTCCATGCACCGTTGCGCCAGTGGGTCGTCGTCGAGGGCGAGACCCCCCGATGTAGCTGAAGGCATCCTTCTTCATCGAGCACCAAGCGCCGTCGGCCAGTCGGAACAGTTCCTCGGCGACTGAGCATGGTGTTCACCCACACCGGAACTGGTCACGCCGGATGACCAGGTAGGCGTTCTCGGCGAATCGCGCCGCGTCCAACAGCAGTCGGGCGGCCAGGCGGCCGTCGAAGGCGATCTCGAACGCGTTGAGTGCGGGTTTCCAATGCATGGTCCAGCGTTTACGGCCGGTGCCGGTCGGGTCCAGGTGCAGCGGCCGGAGACACGGAGTTGTTCCGTACCGGGTTTGATGGAGACCATCAAACCCGGATGATGAGGAGCAATGGCCCCACGGAAGAAGTACCCAGTCGAGCTGCGTGAGCGGGTGACCCGGATGGCTGTAGAGGCCCGTCGAATCCCGCCAGGCTGGTACCCGGTGAGGCCGCACATCAGGACAGGCCACCAGCACATCCGCTGAGGCAGCGAAGAAACGAGCGAGCCTCGCCGGGGCATCACTATCGTGACATTGACGCGAAGAAAGCGGACGCGGATTTCAGGATCGCGTTGGCACGGCGCAGTTCCTGGTTCTCCCGCTCGAGCTGTGCGATCCGCTCCGCATCGCTCGACGTCGTGCCCGTCCGGTCCCCGGCGTCGATCTCCGAGCGCTTGACCCAGGTCCGCAGCGCCTCGGGGTGGATCCCCAGTTGCTCAGTGCGCCTTGGAGCACCGTCTACGGCCCACTGCTTGATGTCCTGGCGCTCACCGGCGTGTTGTTGTCTTCCGTCAACGTCATGGTCCTGCCGGGTGACAGAGCCTGCGGCCCCGCCACCCTGCCAGGCCACGAGAGCAACTCAGGTGCTGTGAGGATGCAAATCGGTGGGTCGGCTTGGGCGCTGGATCTCGTGCTTGACGCTGGGCACGGGAAGGGCGACCGTGTGTCGGCGACGCGTGAAAGCTGACCCCCTACCGACGGGTGAAAACGGACCCCCGTCGACAGTAGGGAGTGCTCAACGTGGAGGACTGGGCGGAGATCCGCTGTCTACGCCGGGCTGAGGGGATGCCGATCAAGGCGATCGTCCGTCAGCTCGGTATCAGCAGGAACACCGTGCGGCGGGCGCTGGCCGCCGACGCGCCGCCGCGGTATCAGCGGCCGGCCAAGGGCTCGATCGTGGACGCGGTCGAGCCGCAGATCCGGGCACTGCTGGCGTAGTGGCCGACCATGCCCACGACCGTGATCGCGGAACGGATCGGCTGGAGCAGGTCGATGACCGTGCTCAAGGACAGGGTGCGGGAGCTGCGGCCGCTGTTCGTCCCGCAGGACCCGGCCAGCCGGACCGAGTATCAGCCTGGCGAGCTCGCGCAGTGCGACCTGTGGTTCCCGCCGGTCGACATCCCGCTCGGGTTCGAGCAGGCCGGTCGGCCGCCGGTACTGGTCATGGTGTCGGGCTACTCGCGGGTGATCGGCGCGCGGATGATCCCGTCGCGGCAGAGCCCGGACCTGCTGGCCGGGCACTGGGCGGTGATCAGCGGCTGGGGCCGGGTGCCTCGGGCGCTCGTGTGGGACAACGAGTCCGCGGTCGGGCAGTGGCGGGCGGGCCGGCCGCAGCTGACCGAGGCGATGAACGCCTTCCGCGGCACGCTCGGGATCAAGGTCATCCAGTGTCGTCCGGCCGATCCGGAGGCCAAGGGCCTGGTCGAGCGGGCCAACGGCTATCTGGAGACCTCATTCCTGCCCGGCCGCGGTTTCACCAGTCCGGCCGACTTCAACGCCCAGCTTGCCGAGTGGCTGGTCCGCGCCAATCAGCGCCAGCACCGCAGGCTCGGCTGCCGTCCGATCGAGCGGTGGGAGGCGGACAAGGCGTCGATGCTCGAGTTGCCGCCGGTCGCTCCGGTGACCGGGTGGCGGCTGACGACCCGGCTGCCGCGCGATCACTACGTGCGGGTCGATTCCAACGACTACTCGGTGCATCCGGCCGCGGTCGGCCGGCGGGTCGAGGTCGTCGCTGATCTCGAGCAGGTGG
The DNA here is from genome assembly GCF_039537795.1 of Lentzea roselyniae. Lineage (NCBI taxonomy): Bacteria > Bacillati > Actinomycetota > Actinomycetes > Pseudonocardiales > Pseudonocardiaceae > Lentzea > Lentzea roselyniae. The sequence continues at coordinate 1,247 of NZ_BAABBE010000049.1, read as the reverse complement.
TCGTGACCTTGCAGGGCGCGGTGGTGGCTCGGCACGAGCGCTGCTGGGCTGATCATCAGAGCATCACCGACCCGCTGCATGCGGTTGCGGCCAGTGAGCTGCGGCAGGCACGCCGTCTGGTCGCGGTCCCGGCCATCGACACCGATGTCGAGCACCGCAGCCTGGCCGACTACGACCGCATGTTCGACCTCGGCAACGAGGACCTGCCCGGCAGCGAGGAGATCGCCTGATGACCGCCAAGACCACGAACACCAAGGGCCGAAACGTTTCCAGCGAGATCGCCTACCTCACTCGGGCACTCAAAGCGCCCTCATTGGCAGGCGCGGTCGAGCGGCTGGCCGAGCGGGCGCGGGCGGAGTCATGGACGCATGAGGAGTTCCTGGCGGCCTGCCTGCAGCGCGAGGTCGCCGCCCGCGAGTCCCACGGCGGCGAGGGCCGCATCCGCGCCGCGCGGTTCCCGTCACGCAAGTCGTTGGAGGAGTTCGACTTCGACCACCAGCGCTCGCTCAAGCGCGAGGCCATCACGCACCTCGGCACGCTGGACTTCGTTGCGGGCAAAGAGAATGTGGTGTTCCTCGGCCCGCCCGGAACCGGCAAGACCCACCTCTCGATCGGGCTCGGGATCCGCGCCTGCCAGGCCGGGCACCGGGTCGCGTTCGCCACCGCCGCCGAGTGGGTCGCCCGCCTCGCCGAGGCGCACCAGGCCGGCCGTCTGCAGCAGGAGCTGGTCAAGCTGGGCCGGATTCCGCTGATCATCGTGGACGAGGTCGGCTACATCCCGTTCGAGGCCGAAACCGCGAACCTGTTCTTCCAGCTCGTCTCGTCCCGCTACGAGCGAGCCAGCCTGATCGTCACCAGCAACAAGCCGTTCGGCCGCTGGGGCGAGGTCTTCGGCGACGACGTGGTCGCCGCCGCGATGATCGACCGCCTCGTCCACCACGCCGAGGTCATCTCGATGAAGGGAGACAGCTACCGCCTCAAAGACCGCGACCTCGGCCGAGTCCCACCGGCCAGCAAGACCAACGACTAAAGATCAACCACCACCAAGGGGGTCCATTTTCATCCGTCGCGAAGGGGTCAAGATTCGCGCGCCGTTGACACCGTGATGACACAGGGCTGTAATGACGTGATCTCAACGAGTTTCAGGTGAGCCGTCCGTACTCGAAATGGGTGAGTACGAGTGCGGCTTTGACGATGTGGCCGATCTTGCGTGGGCTGGTGGTGAAGTGCCGCAGGGCGCGCCAGCG
>NZ_BAABBE010000048.1:0-40891 GCF_039537795.1 Lentzea roselyniae | reverse complement strand
CGTTCGTCCTGAGCCAGGATCAAACTCTCCAATAAGGATTGTGTTGATCGCTCCAGACGGAATATGTCTGGCAATCTGGTAAAACTACTCAAAGGAATACTCCTGACGAGGAGTATTCATATTACTGGCTGTGTTTCGGCACGCTGTTGAGTTCTCAAAGAACACGCGCTCACCGGTTCCATTCTCCGTTTCCGGAGAGTTTCTCTCGGGGCTTGTGTTGAAAGCTTAGCTCGTTCGTTTTTCGCTTGTCAAATCGGCCGTTTCGGGCTTCTCTGCTCGGCGCAAACTCGCTTCGCATTCAGTTTTTGGCTTGGTTCAGAAGTTATCTGAGAGGCTTTTCCGGTGTCAAATCGGGGTCTTTTCGGATCCCGGACAGCACGTTAGGCCGTTCATTCACTTCTGGGGGTTTGACGCCGCGATACTTTACCCGGCCCGATCCGCGGTGTCAACCGCTCGTTCCGGGGGTCTCGCTTGCGACTCGAAGAAAGTTACTCACCGGGAGGTTCAAAGTCAAATCGCCTGGTCAGCGGGCTGCTTGATCGGCACGGACGGGGTCGGAGCAGCCGGCTTGGCGCCAACCGGACGCGGCCGGAGCCACAGGGTGATGGAACGCAGACCCTCCATCGCCCGCACGATCTGGTCCGGTGCGGCCACCTGGCGGGTGGCCAGCGGCACCAGGTCGTAGCCCCAGACGCCGAACTCCTTCAGGACCGTCACCGGATCGTCACCGAACTCGGAGGTCGACGTCGCCGAGAACTCCAGGAACACGTGCGGCCGGTCGCGCCGCAACAACCGGACCAGGCCGGCGAGCGCACGATGACCTCGCCCTGGCGTGTCCACCCGCACGACCGAGAGCTTCATGCCCTGAACCAAGGAGATCTCTTCGAGCTCCTTGTCCAGGCGCACCGCCCGCACCCGAGCGACATCCGCGGACGCATCAGCGGGCAGCGGCGACACCGACACACCACCGGTCAGCGTCGGCGACGCGGCCAGCTCACCGGGGCTCTCCCACGCGGCGCCCTCGATCACGGTCAACCGCGAGGCCACGGCGGCAGGCAGGTTCGCCGAGACGTTGTGCCTCAGCAGAGCAGCCGCCGACGCATCGGGCTCAACGGCGACAACGGCGCCCATCAGGCCCATCCGCGACAACACGCGGATCGAGTGGTACCCGACGTACGCACCGACATCGACGAAGATGCCGTCCGGCTCGAGCACCGAGTCGAGCAGTTCCGCGAGGTCCGGCTCCCACACACCGTTGGACGACAACAGCGGAAGCATGAACGCGTCGTCGGAGGGCAGTCGCATCATGCCCGCGTCGCACAAGACCAGCGACGAACGCACCTCGGGCGCGTCCCCGGCAGCCTCGTGCTGGCGAACCACCACGCGACGCAGGGCGTCCGCGGTCTGCTGCGCGTGATGAGCCGCCCGGATGGCGGCGTCCAGCCGCGAGTCGCGCTCGCGGAAGACCTCGACGACCTTGGATTCCAAGGTGTCGATCCGGTCCAGCGTGCGATCCAGCGCCACGGTCAGCTTGTCGATCCGCTCCGCCAGGACGTCGTTCGACTTCGCGCGCTTGGCCGCCTCGGCGACGACCGCGTCCTCGATGTCCCGCAGCCGGCGGCCCTGACCGGCCATGTCCGCGCGCACGCGCACGACCCCGTCGTCGACACCGACCAGCTGGTCGCCGAAGTGCGACTGCCGTTCCGCGACCTGCTCGACCTCGGCGCGCAGCAGCTCCAGCTCGCCCGCGCCGACCCCTGCCTTCAGCGCGTCCTGCCGGTCGACCAGCTCGGACACCGTACGCTCCACCCCGTCGATCAGGGTGTGCAGCACCTGGCGCATGTGGTTGTCGTAGTGGTCCAACGCGCGCAACACGACCTTGCGCAACGCGGGTGCCATCGGCGTCCGGTGAGCGGTGTCCACGTTGGGCTGGCGCAGTAACGCGTGCTTCGCCGACTGCAGCGCGAGCATCGGGTCGACCTCGGGCTTCGGCTTCGGCCGGCGCGCCCGCCATCCCCGGTACGCGTGCTCGACGCGTTCGCGGAGCAGCTCGGCCACCCGCGGGACCGACCGCACCGACAGCACGTGCTCGCGTGCGGCCGCACCCAGCGCCTCCGCGGTCGCCAGGTCGTCGGCCAGCGAGTGGAGCAGCTTCGCAGCCGCCTGCACATCGGGCTCGGCACCTTGGTGACACGGCACGAGAACCGCTGTCTTGCCGAACAGCTCGGCGACGGCGCCGTGGTCCGACGCCACGATCGGAATCCCCCGCACGGCCAGGTTGGCCAGGCGCAACGCGATCGCGTCGTCCGCCCCACCGCGGTGCAGCGACACGACAGCGTCGGCGTCCAGACACACGTCGACGTCCTCGACCAGCGAAATCCGCGGGTCGGAAGCCGTGGCCAGGCGCAGCCGCTCGGCCGCCTCCGGGTGCTCGAACGCCCCGGACACCGCGATCCGCAGCTCGACGTCGGTGCGATCGGGGAACGCGCTCAAGAACGCCGACACCGCGCCCAGCACGTTGCCGGGCCGGTCGAGAGAGTGGTCCGCGATCGCCGCGAACACCACCACGTCGCCGGCCGTGTGCTCACGCGCGCCAACGTCGTGCACCGGCACAGGCACCACACGAACGATGGGTCCGCCGATGCGTTCGGCGGCAGCACGCGATAAATCCGACGACAGCCAGAGCTCGTTCACGCCCGTGCGGTCGTCCGCGGAGGTGGCGTCCAGCGCGACCTCGACCACGAACCGCCCGGCGGGCACCTCGTCGTCGGGCGAGGTCCGCATCACGACGGGATAGCCGGCGGAAGTCGACACCGGCAGCCCGGACGCGCGCGCCGCCGCGAGCATCAGCTGCGACAACGGCCCCGAACCGACGACGGACACGCCGAGCTGGTCCAGCAGCGCCGGCCCCTCCGAACGAGGCTGCGGCACGGCCGGCACGGGCAACCGCCCGGAAGCCACCCCGACCCCGGCGCACCACTCGCGCCAGGCATCGGCATCCGCACCGAACGGCGCCGGGAACTGCTGCTGCAGCGACGTGTCAGCACGCCACACCGCATCAGCCCAACGCGTTCCACCGCTCGCGGTCTGCTCGCACGCCCAGGTGAGGAACCCACCACCACCGTCTTCACCGAAAGCTGGCGGCGGCGTCGGCGAGGCGGCCCGGTAGTCGGCACGGAGCTCGGACGGGATCTGCGTCCCGTCGATCAGCGAACCGAACCGGTACGGCACCGGCTGCACGGTCCAGCCGCAACGCACCAGCTCGGCGCGGTACGCCGTGCACAGCTCGGCGACCTCCTGGTGCTCGGAGAGCAGCACACGGGGACGGTCGGCGAAGTCGGCGGACAGCAGCCACGGCCGCCGCGGGTCGAACCCTCGGAAGTGCACGGTCAGCAGGTCTTGCCCGACGACGGCCAGCGAGCCCGACTCGGTGCGGTGCAACGGCCGGTCCGCGACGTTCCACACCGACACCCCGACCCGTGCGTCACGCACCACGTGGTGCGGCACGATCGCCGGCATGTCGAGCGAGCCCAGGTAGGGCTCGGAGCCCTGACCGACCGCGATGAAGCCGGGGTCGAACGCGCCCAGGTCGTGCAGCTCGGCGGGCCCCGGCTGGAGGCCGTCCGACGGCAGCGGGCGCAACGTGCGCGGCAACAGCGCGACCGGGGCGTTGCGCAACGCCTCCAGCACGAGCTTCGTGAGCGAGCCGAACACCTGCACCCACGGGTCGAGGTACAGCACGGGCATGCCCTGCGACAGCAACGCCTCCAGCAGCCGCGGCAGCATCGCGGCCTTCAGCGCGTCGGCCTCCATCGAGGTCGCGAGCACGTGCAGCTCGGTCTCGGGCACGCCGATCTCCGCTGGCGTGATCAGCCCCGGTCCTGCGTGCTCCGGTTGCGCGTCCACGACCAGCGCGACGAACCGGCCCTCGGGGTGCTCCGCGAGGAACGAGCTGGACAGGACCTTGACCGCGGGCAGCTCCGCCGCCGTGGCGACCGTGCACGCGCAGATCGCCGGCTGGAACTCGGGTACCTCTGTCACGGAGAGCAACGTATCGGCCTCACAGCACGGGAAGAAGAGTGCGCAACTCGTACGGGGTGACGCTTCGACGGTACGCGTCCCACTCCGTCCGCTTGTTGCGCAGGAAGAAGTCGTAGACGTGCTCACCCAGCGCTTCGGGGAGCAGCTCCGAGTTCTCCATCTCGGTGAGGGCCTCGCCGAGGTTCTGCGGCAGGTTCGCGTACCCGGCGGCACGACGTTCGCGGTCGGTCAGCGACCACACGTCGTCCTCGGCGGGCGGCGGCAGTTCGTAGCCCTTCTCGATGCCCTTGAGGCCGGCGGCCAGGATCACGGAGTAGGCGAGGTACGGGTTGCACGCGGAGTCCAGCGAGCGGATCTCGACGCGGCGCGACGACGACTTGCCCGGCGAGTACATCGGCACACGAACCAGTGCCGAGCGGTTCGCGTGACCCCAGCACACGGCCGTGGGGGCCTCGCCGCCGACGATGAGGCGCTTGTACGAGTTCACCCACTGGTTGGTCACACCGGAGATCTCACGGGCGTGCTTCAGCACACCCGCGACGAACATCTTGCCGATGTCGCTGAGCTGGTACGGGTCTTCCTCGTCGTAGAAGGCGTTGCGGTCGCCCTCGAACAACGAGATGTGCGTGTGCATGCCCGACCCCGGCTGGTCCGAGAAGGGCTTCGGCATGAACGAGGCGCGCACGCCCTGCGTGATCGCGACCTCCTTCACCACGTAGCGGAACGTCATGACGTTGTCCGCCATGGTCAGCGCGTCGGCGTAGCGCAGGTCGATCTCCTGCTGGCCGGGCGCGCCCTCGTGGTGGCTGAACTCGACGGAGATGCCCATCGCCTCCAGCGCCTCGATGGCGTGGCGGCGGAAGTGCGTGGCGGTCTCGTGCGACGTCTGGTCGAAGAAGCCGCCGTTGTCCGCGGGGATCGGCTCGCTGCCGTCGCCCGGCAGGTCCTTGAGCAGGAAGAACTCGATCTCCGGGTGCACGTAGCAGGTGAAGCCCGCCTCGCTCGCCTTCGACAGGGTCCTGCGCAGCACGTGGCGCGGGTCGGCCCACGACGGGGAGCCGTCCGGCATGGTGATGTCGCAGAACATGCGCGCCGAGTAGTTGGTGCCCTCGGGCGTCTGCCAGGGCAGCACCTGGAACGTGGCGGGGTCCGGCTTCGCGACCATGTCCGATTCGTAGACGCGGGCGAAGCCCTCGATCGCGGAGCCGTCGAACCCGATGCCCTCGCTGAAGGCGCCCTCGAGCTCGGCCGGTGCGACCGCCACGGACTTCAAGAAGCCCAGGACGTCGGTGAACCAGAGCCGGACGAACCGGATGTCGCGTTCCTCGAGCGTGCGGAGCACGAACTCCTGCTGGCGGTCCATAGGGCGCAGCTTAAGGGCTCCGGACTCTCCAGTGCCGTGGCCGCTGGCCTTAGCGCCGTATTCGGTGGTCAGACGGGTGCGTCGGGGTGCCGGCCCCGCGTCCTCATCCTGGTTGGCTGTGGGCGTGGGGCCGGTGTCGCGACGCGCCCGTCTGACCACCGAAGACGCGGCTGAGGTCAGCGGCACGGCACTAGGATCAACGCATGTCCGCCCGTTGGTTGTTGGTTTGCGCACTCGCCCTGCTCACGAGCTGCACGTCCGGTGGAGATCTCCCCGATGGTGCGACGTTGCTCTCCAGGTCGGCCGAGTCGATGCGCTCGGTCAAGACCGTCCACTTCACCATCAAGGTGGACGGAGAGCTGCCGGACGTGCCGGTGAAGGACGCCGACGGCGACCTCACGTCCGCCGGTGACTCGAAGGGCACCGCGAAGGTGACGTTCGCCGGCCAGCTGCTGGCGATCGAATACGTCCTGACCGGCGGAAACCTGCACTTCAAGGGCCCGACGGGCGGGTTCACGAAGCTGCCTGCGGCGTTCGCGGGCCAGGTGTACGACCCGTCCGCCATCCTGAACCCGGACAAGGGTGTGGCGAAGGTTCTGGCCAGCGCGAAGGACGCCAAGACGAAGTCCTCCGGTGACGTGTCGGTGATCGAGGCGACCGTGCCGAAGGACGTCGCCGCCGGTCTGGTGCCCGGCATCTCCGCGGACGTGAAGAGCACGTTCTCCGTGGACAAGGACAACAAGCTCAAGAGCGCCCTGTTCGAACTGCCCGGTGGTCAGAAGGTCGACATCGGACTGACCGACTTCGACAAGCCCGTCACGGTCACGGCCCCGGCGTGATGCGGGCCGGGAAATGATGAGAAGAGTGGCTCTCGCCGCATCCGGTGCGGCTGTGCTGCTGGGAGCGCTCGACGCGTACGTCGTCGTCGGTGTGCTCACGGACATGGTGCGCGATCTCGGCATCGCGGTGAACAAGCTGCAGGAAGCCACGCCGATCGTCACCGGGTACCTGCTCGGGTACGTGGCCGGCATGCCGTTGCTCGGGCAGCTGTCGGACCGGCTGGGGCGGCGGTTCGTCCTGCAGGTGTCGCTGCTCGGGTTCCTGGTCGGGTCGGTGGTCACGGCGCTGGCCGCGGACGTGCCGCTGCTCGTCGCCGGGCGCGTCGTGCAGGGTCTGGCCGGTGGCGCGTTGCTGCCGGTCACGATGGCGCTGGTCGCGGATCTGTGGGAAGAGCACCGGCGTTCGGCCGCGCTCGGGGCGGTCGGTGCCGCACAAGAGCTGGGATCCGTCCTCGGCACGCTCTACGGCATCGGGGTCGCGTCACTGTTCAACGCGTTGCCGTTGTTCGAGGCGTGGGAGCCGCAGAGCTGGCGTTGGGTGTTCTGGGTGAACGTCCCGTTGGCAGTCATCGCGATGGTGATCGTGCAACGGACCGTGCCGAACACACGGCGTGAAGTTCGCATCGACGTTGTTGGCGGAGTGCTGCTCGCGCTGGCGCTGTCGTTGCTGGTGGTGGCGCTCTACAACCCGAAGCCCGAAGAATCGGTGCTGCCGTCGTGGGGCTGGCCGGTGCTCGGTGCCGCGTTGGTCGTGCTGGTCGCCTTCTTCCTGTGGGAACGGCGTGCTGCTGTGCGGCTCCTCGATTCCGAAGGCGTGCAGTGGCTGCCGTTCTGGGCCGTGCTCGGCGTCTCGCTCGCGGCCGGTGCGGCGTTGATGGTCACGCTCGTCGACGTGGAGTTGTTCGCGCAGACGGTGTTGCGCCGGGATTCCGGGGCTGCCGCGGCGTTGCTGGCGCGGTTCCTGATCGCGTTGCCCGTCGGTGCCGTCGTGGGCGGGTTCCTGGCGGCACGCCTCGGCGACCGCTGGGTGTCCTTCGCCGGGCTCGCGATCGCGTCGGCGTCGTACGTGCTCATCGCGCAGTGGCCCGCCGACGTGTCCGGGTTCGTTCTGACGCGTGACCTGGCCATCGCCGGTTTCGGGCTCGGGCTGGTCATCGCGCCGTTGTCCGGTGCTGTGCTGCGTGTCGTGCCGTCAGTTCGTCACGGCGTGGCGTCGGCGTTCGTCGTCGTCGCGCGCATGGCGGGCATGCTCGTCGGCGTGGCGGCGTTGTCCGCGTGGGGACTCCACCGGTTCGGCGAGCTCACGGCAGGCCTGAACACCCCGCTGCCGTTCGGGGTCGAGAAAGCCGAGTACGCCCGGCAGATGGCCGAGTACCAGCGCAGGCTCACCGAGGCGCTGCTCACCGAGTACCACGAGATCTTCCTGATCACGGCGGTGATCTGCGCGCTCGGCGCGCTGGGTTCGGTACTCCTCCCCTCAAAGCGTCAGCAGACCGAGTCCGTCTCCGGCAGTCTCAAGTCCACCAAGTAGTTCGTGCCCACACCGTCCACACAGCCGATGCCGGCCAGGAACGCCGTGTGCTGGTTTCCGTTGTAGGTCAGCAAACGCGCGCCGAGCGCGGCCGCGAGGTCCACACCGGACTGGTACGGCGTCGCCGGATCACCGGTCGTCGAGATGACCAGCACCTGCGGCAGCCCGTTCACGTTCGGCGGATGCGGTTCCGACGTGTGCGGGGCCGGCCAGAACGCGCACGGGCCGAGTGCGGTCTCGTCGGTGGGGATCGTGTCGTTGCCGAGGATTTCCAACAGCCTCCGACGGTTGGACTCCAGCGTGGCGCGGTCCTTCACCGGTGGTTCGTCGACGCAGCGGATGGCCACGAACGCGTCCTGGATGCGGGAGTACGTGCCGTCCGGGGCGCGGCCGAGGTACTGGTCGGCGAGCTGCAGCAGGGTGCTGCCCTTGTTCTGCCGGAGCTCCTGCAGACCCTTCAGAGCGGTCTCCCACAGGCGGTCCGAGTACATCGCCTGGATGATCGCGGTGTTCGCGTCCGAGTGGGACAGCTTGCGGTCGCCGACCTGCAGCGGAGCCTTCTTCAGCGGCTCGATCATCTGCCGGAACCTGGGCTCCGCGGCGGCCGCGTCCGTCCCGATCGGACAGTCGCGCTGGGCGCACCAGCCGGCGAACCGCTGGAACGACTCCTCGAAGCCCTGCGCCTGACGTGCCGACGCGGCCACCTTGTCGCTGTTCACCTCCACGGCGCCGTCGAGCACCATCGCGCGCACGTTGCGCGGGTACATCTCGGCGTACATCGTGCCGATACGCGTGCCGTAGGAGTAGCCGAGGTAGCTCAGCTTCTTCTCCCCCAGCGCGGCGCGCAGCACGTCGATGTCCCGTGCGACGTCACGCGTGCCGACGTTGCGCAGCAGGTCGATACCACTGCGTTCGGCGCACTTGTCGACGAAGTACTTGTTCTCCTGTTCGGTCTGGTTCGCGCTCTCGCCCTTGGGGCGCAACCGCTGCGCGTCCCGTTCGGCGTCGGTCAGGCACTGCACGCGGGGCTGGCTCGCCCCCACGCCGCGCGGGTCGAAACCCACCACGTCGAACCGCTTGCCGACCGGGTTGTTCGGCTGCATGTTCGCGACGTGCGACATGCCCGAACCACCCGGACCACCGGGGTTCACCACGAGAGAACCGACCCGCCGCTCCTTTTCGGCGGCAGGCCGGCGCAACAGTCCGACGGTGATCGTCCCCGCGTCCGGTTTCTCGTAGTCGAGCGGGACCTGCAGACGCGCGCACTGGATGCCCTCGCGTTCATACAGACCCTTGCTCTTCGCGTCGGTCGCGTAGGGCTGACACGCGCCCCACGACAACACCTGCTCGTAGAAGCGTGCAAGACCCTTGCGCGCGGCGACGGGATTGCCGTCTATGCGCGCGTAGGACGTTGACGTGCCGAGCAGGACGATCAAGGCGAACAAGGCCGCGGTGACTCGGGATCGCCTCTTCGTCATTAGGCGCACCGGGTTCCGTCGGCGGGCAAGGTCAGGTCGATCAGGTACTTCACGCCGGCCTCGTCCACGCACTTGTCGCCCTGCAGGAAGACCGTGTGCTGGACGCCTTCGAAGGTGAGCAGCCGCGAGTTGAGCGCCTTGGCGAGGTTCACGCCCGCCTGGTACGGGGTGGCGGGGTCACCGGTAGTGGAGATGACGAGCAGCGGCGGGATGCCGTCGGCCTTGGGCGGCGCGGTGCGGCCGGACACCGGTGCCGGCCAGAACGCGCACGAGTCGAGTGCCGCGCCGGGTGGGTTGCCGTCGTCGAGGAACGGCGCCGCCTCCTTGTACTTCTTCGCGGTCTCCAACAGCGCGTTCTTGTCCGTGAGCCGTGGGTCGTCGACGCAGTGCACGGCGGTGAACGCGTCCGTGATCGTCGAGTAGTTGCCCTGGTCGTCTCGGTCGAGGTACGCGTCGGCGAGGCGCAGCAGTGTGCCGCCCTTGCCGGTCTTCAGCTCGTCGAGGCCGTCCAGGAGCAACGGCCAGAGCTGCTCCGAGTACAACGCCTGGATCGTGGCGGTGATCGCGTCGTTGTAGGACAGCTTGCGGTCACCGACGTTGACCGGCTTCTGGATCAACGGGGTGGTGAGCTGCCGGAAGCTCGCGTTGGCATCGTCGCCGAGAGGGCAGTCCTTCTTCTCGCGGCACCATTTGACGAACTCGTCGAACGCCTTCTGGAAGCCGGCGGCCTGGGCGACCAGCGACGCGAGCTGGTCCTGGGTGGGGTCGACGGCGCCGTCGAGGATGAGTGCGCGCACGTTCTGGGGGAAGGTCTCGGCGTACTCGGTACCTATCCGGGTGCCGTACGAGTACCCGAGATAGCTCAGCTTCGCGTCGCCGAGCGCAGAGCGGAGGACATCCATGTCCTTAACTACGTCCCGCGTGCCCAAGTTGGCGAGCATTGCCGCCCCGAATTTTGTCCCGGCGGCACACTTCTCGGCATACGCCTTGTTCTCCTGCTCCGTTTGGGCGATTCCCTCGGCGCTCGTATCAACGTCGAGGTCCAAACGCTCGGCATCGCGCTCCGCTCCGGTGAGGCACCTGACCGCCGGTTCGCTCGCGCCGATGCCCCGCGGGTCGAACCCGATCAGGTCGAAGCGTTTCGCCAGTTCGGTCTTGCGGTAGTCCGTGATCAGGCCCGCGGCCGACGCCATGCCGGACGCACCCGGCCCGCCGGGGTTGATCAGCAGCGAGCCGATCTTCTGGCCGGTGGCCCTGTACCTGAGCACACCGATGGTGATCGTGTCGCCGTCCGGTTTGGAGTAGTCGAGCGGGACCTGCAGCCGGGTGCACTCGACGTCGCGCTTGCTCCCGTAGGCCTGGCGGCTCGATCCCGTGGTGGCGAACGGCGCGCAGTCCTGCCAGGCGAGCTGCTGGCCGTAGAACTTCTCCAGACCCGCCGGGACAGTCCCGGCTGGACCGGGTTTCTCCAGGGACACGCCGGGCTTGGCCGTCCCGTCGACGATCGACGTGCAGGACGCGAGAAGGGGAATGACGAGCAACACGCTCAAGAGACGGACCACAGCCCGATGGTATGGGAGATGATGAGGGCATGCCGCAGCTTCGCATCGCGCTCGCCCAGGTCAACGCCACTGTTGGCGACCTTTCCGGCAACGCGTCGTTGGTCGTGGAGTGGACGCGCAAGGCCCGTGAGGGCGGCGCGCACCTCGTGGTGTTCCCCGAGATGGTGCTGACCGGCTACCCGGTCGAGGACCTGGCGATCCGCACGTCTTTCGCCCGCGCGTCCTCCGAGGCGCTGGAGTCGCTGGCCACCACGCTGGTCGAGGCCGGCCTGGGCGACATCGCCGCGTTCGTCGGGTACCTGGAGCACGACTCCGTGGGGCCGCGCAACGCCGTGGCGGTTCTGCACGGCGGGCGTGTCGTGGCGCGGCAGAGCAAGCACCACCTGCCCAACTACGGGGTGTTCGACGAGCGGCGGTACTTCAAGCCGGGGTCGTCGCTGGACATCGTGCGGATCAACGGTGTCGAGGTCGGCATGGTGATCTGCGAGGACCTGTGGCAGGACGGCGGCCCGATCACCGCGCTCGGTGACGCCGGCGTCGACCTGGTGGTCTCCCCCAACGCCTCGCCGTACGAGCGCAACAAGGACGACCAGCGGCTGCCGCTGGTGGTCCGCCGCGCCGCCGAAGCCGGTGCGCCGCTCGCCTACTGCAACCTGGTCGGCGGGCAGGACGAGCTGGTGTTCGACGGCGACTCGCTGGTGGTTGCGACTGATGGCCTGCTCATCGGCCGTGCGCCGCAGTTCGTCGAGCACCTGATGCTGGTGGACTTCGACCTGCCCGCTGGTTCGGAGTACGAGCAGGGCCAGATCGGCGACTTCTACGTCCGCCGCGTGTTCCTGTCCGACGCCGGACCGGCGTACGAACCGCTGCCCGCACCGCGCGTGTTCGAGCCGCTGTCCGACGAGGCAGAGGTGTGGCACGCGCTGGTCACCGGGTTGCGCGACTACGTGCACAAGAACGGCTTCCGGTCCGTCGTGCTCGGTCTGTCCGGTGGCATCGACTCGGCCGTTGTCGCGGCACTGGCCGTGGACGCGCTTGGGGCCGACTCGGTCTACGGCGTCTCGATGCCGTCCTCGTACTCGTCCGAGCACTCCCGTTCGGACGCCTCCGACATGGCCGCCCGGACCGGGCTGCACTTCACCACCGAGCCGATCGGCGAGATGGTGTCGACGTACGTGGGCCAGCTCTCGCTGACGGGTCTCGCCGAGGAGAACATCCAGGCGCGCTGCCGGGGCATGCTGCTGATGGCGCTGTCCAACCAGCACGGGCACCTGGTGCTGGCGACGGGCAACAAGTCGGAGCTCGCGGTCGGCTACTCGACGATCTACGGCGACGCGGTCGGCGGGTACGCGCCAATCAAGGACGTGTTCAAGACCCTGGTCTGGGGCCTGGCACGGTGGCGCAACGACGAGGCGGAGAAGCGCGGCGAGGTGCCGCCGATCCCGGAGAACTCGATCGTCAAGCCGCCGTCGGCGGAGCTGCGGCCCGGTCAGGTCGACACGGACTCGCTGCCGGACTACGAGCTGCTGGACTCGCTGCTCACCCAGTACGTCGACGGGGATCGCGGGTACGACGACCTGCTCGCGGCCGGGTTCGCGCCGGAGCTCGTCGATCGGGTGCTGCGGATGGTGGACAAGGCCGAGTACAAGCGGCGGCAGTACCCGCCGGGCACGAAGATCTCGAACAAGGCGTTCGGGCGGGACCGGCGGTTGCCGATCACCAACGGGTGGCGTGAGGGCTGATCAGTCCTCCCACCCGTCCAGGGTGACGCCCTCGTAGACGCGCGTGACCTTCAGCGCGGGGTCGCCGAGCAGTTCCGCCTCACCCCGGTGGATCGCGATCACGCCGTCCGGCCCGCACCACCACGCCGCGCGCACGGGCTCGAAGCCGTCGAGGTCGATGTCGTCGACCTCGGCGCCCCGCACCCGTGTGACCCGGCGCGCCGTCCAGGCCGCGTGGTACGCGAGTGCGACCGACTCGACCCAGCCGTCCACCGTCGCGTGCAGCACGGTCCACACGTGCGTTCCGATGCCGAACTCGTTCTGTGGCCCGACCACGAACTCGTAGGGAACGGTGGCCCGCACGCTGCCTGCCCCGAAGTACCACTCGCCGGAGGGGCCGGGCTCCGGGAAGCCCGCCTCGAGGATCAGCGGGCCGCCCTCGTACTCCGGCGCGGGCGGCAGGACCAGCCCGCCCCAGCGCTGCTGGAAGGTCACCGCCCGCTTGATGACCTCCGGAGGCGCACCGCCGTCGAGCACGCCTGACGGTTCACCGGCCGGTAGCCGAGGTAGACGCCGCGAGCCTGGGTGACGTACGAGGCACGTCCGGTCAGGCCGTCCAGCCTCTTCGGGTGGTGCTTCACAGGAGTGGAGTCTGCTCTACCGCGAGCTGAAACCGCGGCCGATACGTTTGCCCACATGAAACGGATCTGGGCGGCGTTCGTCTACCTGGCGACGGGGCTGCTGACGGCCATCGCGTCGTGGCTCGCGATCGGAGTCCTGCTGCTGTCCGTCGTCGTCCTGCCGTTGCTGCCGGTCACCGCGCCGTACATCCGCCGGATCGTGGACTTCGACCGGCGGCGCCTCACCCGTCTCACCGGTGCCGAGGTGCAGTCGCCGGAGCCGCTCGACGGGCCGTGGCTGCACCGGGCGCAACGGGTGCTGGCTGACCCGGAGAGTCGTCGTGAGGGGATGTGGCTGGTCGCGCACGCCTTCTTCGGCACGCTGTTCGGGGCGATCGCCATCGGCAGCGCGGGGGCGCTGGTGCAGCAGCCGTTCGTGCCGCTGCTCTGGTGGGCGCTTCCGAGCGGGATGGAGAACTCGTTCGGCGTCCACGTCGACTCGTGGGCGAAGGCGTTCCTGAGCGTGCCGATCGCGATCGTGCTCACGTTGATCCTGACCCAGCTGCCGCGGCTGGCGGCGCTGGACGCGAGGTGGGCGCGGGCGCTGCTGGCGCCGCCGCGGGCCACGTTGGAGAAGCGGCTGGCGGAGGTCGTGGCCACGAGGGCCGCCGCGCTTCAGGCTCACGGCGCGGAACTGCGGCGCATCGAGCGGAACCTGCACGACGGCACGCAGAACAAGCTCGTCGGCGTGGTGATGATGCTCGGCATCGCGGAACGGACGCTGGTCCACAACCCGGACGACGCGCTCAAGGCGTTGCTCAGGGCGCAGGACGCGGCGGGCGAGGCGCTCGAAGAACTGCGCAACGTCGTGCGCAGCATCCACCCGCCCGTGCTGGAGGATCTGGGTCTGGACGGGGCCATCCAGGCGCTCGCGGCTCGATGTCCGGTGCCGTGCGTGTTGCAGGCCGAGCATCTGGGACGGTTGCCGGCGGCGGTGGAGGCGGCCGCTTACTTCGCGGTGGCCGAGGCGCTCACGAACGTGGCCAAGCACAGCGGGGCCAGGCACGCGTGGGTCAGCCTCGGGATGGACAACGACAAGCTCACCGTCATCGTCCACGACGACGGCAAGGGTGGCGCGGACGAGAAGCGGGGGACGGGGTTGGAAGGCATTCGCGGCAGGGTGGCGGCGCTCGACGGTACGGCGGACATCACCAGTCCTGAGGGCGGTCCCACCGTGCTCACCGTCGTACTACCGATTGGGAAGTGACCCATGCGCATCGTGATCGCCGAGGACGACGCGTTGCTCCGCGAGGGGCTGACGTTGTTGTTGCGCAACGAAGGGCTCGACGTGGCAGCGGCCACGGACAACCCGGACGACTTCCTCGACGCCGTGGCCGAGCATGAGCCGGACATCGCCGTTGTCGACGTGCGGATGCCACCTACGTTCACGGACGAAGGGCTCAAGGCGGCCGTGGAGGCGCGACGCCGGCACCCGAAACTCGCCGTGCTCGTGCTGAGTGCGTGGGTGGAGCAGAGCTACGCGCACGAGCTGCTGGCGGGAACGAGTGGTGGTGTCGGCTATCTGCTCAAGGAACGTGTTGGCAAGGTCGCGGACTTCCTCGACTCGTTGCACCGGGTGGCGAACGGCGGCACGGCGCTCGACCCCGAGGTCGTGTCGCAGCTGCTGGTGCGGCGCAAGGCTGACGACGCGCTCAGCGTGCTGTCACCACGTGAGCGCGAGGTCCTCGGGCTGATGGCGCAGGGGTTGTCGAACGCGGCCATCGGCGAGCGGTTGGTCATCAGCGCGGGAGCCGTGCACAAGCACATCGGCAACGTCTTCCTCAAGCTCGGCCTGAACTCCGAGGACGGCACGGGTGACCGCCGGGTCCAGGCCGTGCTCGCGTACCTCGATCACTGAGCCGAACTCATTGGGGACGGACGAAGGGGAAGAGCACGGTCTGCCGGATCGACGTGCCGGTCAGCATCATGAGCAACCGGTCGACGCCCATGCCGAGCCCACCCGTCGGCGGCATGCCGTGCTCCAGCGCCCGCAGGAAGTCCTCGTCCAGCTCCATCGCCTCGACGTCACCGGACGCGGCCTTCAACGACTGCGCCTCCAGCCGGCGCCGCTGCTCCAGCGGGTCGGTCAGCTCCGAGTACGCGGTGCCGATCTCCGCGCCGAACGCGACGAGGTCCCACCGCTCGGCCAGGCGCGGGTCGACGCGGTGCTGACGGGTCAGCGGTGACACCGAGGTCGGGAAGTCGATGTAGAAGGTCGGGCCGACGGTGGAAGCCTCGACGAACGAGTCGTAGGCCTCCTGCACCAGCTGGCCGTGGTCCCAGTCCTCGTTGATCTCGACGCCCCGCGAAGCGAGCAGCGAACGCAGCTCCGAGACCGACGTGTCCGGTGTGACGACGGTTTCCAGCGCCGCGGAAACGGCGGTGTAGACCGGAACCACCGGCCACTCCCCCGAGAGGTCGAACGTGCCGTCCGGCCGCTCGGCCACCTCCGCGCCGAACGCCGTGCGCGCCGCGTGCTGGATCAGCTTGCGCACCAGGTCGAGCATGACCCGGTAGTCCGCATAGGACTGGTAGGCCTCCAGCATCGTGAACTCGGGGTTGTGCGTGGCGTCCGCGCCCTCGTTGCGGAAGTTGCGGTTCAGCTCGAACACCCGGTCCACGCCAGCGACGCACAGCCGCTTCAGGTACAACTCCGGCGCGATCCGCAGGTACATGCGCATGTCGTAGGCGTTGATGTGGGTGACGAACGGCCTCGCGTTCGCGCCGCCGTGCACCGCCTGCAGCATCGGCGTCTCGACTTCGAGGTAGGAGTGCGAGTGCAGGAACTCGCGCACGCTGCGGATGACGTCGCTGCGCAGCTTCAGCAACGCCGCCGAGTCCTGGTTCACCACGAGGTCGAGGTAGCGCTGACGGACGCGGGCCTCCGGATCGGTGAAGCCCTTCCGCTTGTCCGGCAACGGGTGCAGGCACTTCGCGGTCATCGTCCACGAGGAGGCCAGCACGGAGATCTCGCCGTGGTCCGACTTGACCACCTCGCCGGTGACGCCGACGTGGTCGCCCAGGTCCACATCGGACTTCCAGGAGGCGAGCGCGTCGCCGAGCGAGTCGACGGACAGCATCAGCTGGATCTCGCCGCTGAAGTCCCGCAGCCGCGCGAAGCAGAGCTTGCCCATCTCCCGCAGCGCCACCACGCGTCCGGTGACCGAGACCACCTCGCCGAAGCGGTCCCGCGCCGCGACGAGGAGATCCGAGCGGTCGAAGCCGACCGGATACGGGTCGACGCCCTGCGAGACGAGCCGTTCGACCTTCGCGATGCGCACCCGCACCTGTTCGGGACGCCGGACCACCTTCGGTTCGACGCGGATCGCGTCGATCTCGGCGACCTTCGCGGCGAAGTCGGAACTCACGTCCGTCTTCTGCAGAGCGCGCTTGCGCAACGACCGCAGTGACGGCACGAAACCCTCTGCCACGCCAGCGGCGATGCTGACCCGCGGCAACGACCGGGAACGCTGGTAGCAGAGGAAACGCGGCTCCCAGTCCGGCAGGTACTTGGCGTTCGACCGGTACAGCGACTCCAGCTGGAAGAACCGCGACGCGAGCGACAGCACCCTCCGCCACGCCCGCAGCACCGGGCCCGCGCCGATCTTCTCGCCCTCCTCGAACACCGCGCGGAACATCGCGAAGTTCAGTGAGATCCGCTGCACGCCGAGGTGGCCGGCGGCGGCCGCGAGCTGGGCGACCATGTACTCGTTCAGGCCGTTCTCCGCCGCCCGGTCACGCCGCATCAGGTCCAGCGACACGCCACGACGGCCCCACGGCACGAACGACAGGAGCCCGCGCAACGCACCGGAGGCGTCGTAGGCCTCGACCATCACGCACCGGCCGTCGCTCGGATCTCCCAGACGTCCCAGCGCCATCGAGAACCCGCGCTCGGTCTCGGCACCCCGCCACGCCTGCGCGAGGTCCAGAATGGACGACATCTCGTCCGGCGCGATCTCGCTGTGCCGGCGCACCCGCGCGGTGTACCCGGCGCGTTCGACGCGGGACACCGCCTGCCGCAGCCCTCGGCGTTCCGGACCGGCGAGGTTGAACTCGCGCACGTCCAGAATCGCCTCGTCGCCGATCTCCAGCGCCTTGAGCCCGGCGTCGGAGTAGACCTGCGCACCCCGTTCGGAAGCACCCAGAACGCCGGGCATCCAGCCGTAGGTGCGGGCCTCGGACAGCCACGCCAGCACGGCCTCCGGCCAGGCTTCCTCGTCACCGATCGGGTCGGCCGACGCCAGCGTCACGCCCCCGATCACCCGATACGTCAGAGCCGCCCGCCCGGAAGCCGCGAACACCACGCTCTTGTCGCGCCGCGTCGCGAAGTAGCCCAGCGAGTCGGGCTCACCGTCGGCTGCCAGCAGCCGGCGCACGTCGAGCTCCTGGTCCGGTGTGATCATGCTCTGGGTGCGGACACCGCGGAGGAACACGTACAGACCGCGGATCGCGACGAGCGTGCCACCCAGCCCGAGGAGCACACTCAGCCACTGCGGGCCCTCGGGGATGTCGAGCCGTCCCAGCCGGACGACCTCACCCGTGGCCTGGTTCGCCGCCCAAGCCAGCTTGTCGAGCTGTTCCACCAGCTTGCCGGGGAAGACCTCGGCGAGGCCCCAGCCGAGGAGCACCAGCGCGACCATGCCCAGCACGAACGACGCAAGCGCTTGCCGCCACGCACCGCGGGCCAGCCGGGCGGGGAACGCGTCACGCACGATCCACAGCAGCGTCACGAACACCACGGAGCTCGCGAGGCCGACGCTCAGAGACACCCAGTGCGCCTGCTCGCCGTCCTCCAGGACTTCTTCAGGTGCTACGGCCAAGATGACCATGATGAACCCGACGAGCGTCAGGCCGACGACCTGGAACAGCAGCAGCGCCCACAGCGCCGCTCGCTTGTGCCTGCGCAACGCGGAGCCCAGCACGAAGAACACCAGGGCGATGAAGAGGTTGCCGTCGATCGGCAGGCCGAGGAGGTACCCGACGCCGTCCGCGACGTCGGTGAACCAGCTGTCCTCCGGCAGGACCAGCCGGAAGAGCGACAAGACCCCGGCGAGCTGCACCACCGTCGCGATCGCGCCCGCGGCCTTCCACTTCCACGCCGGTGTCACGTCAGCTCCCGAGGTCCACCCATGACCGCCATGATCCCGTCTTCGGCCGGACGGGTGCACGTCGCCTCCTACGGGCGTGTCGACCAGCCTGTCGTGGTGCTCAGCTCCGGGCTCGGCGGGGCGTGGTTCGACTGGGACCGGACGGTGCGGCTGCTCGAACCGCTGGCTCGGGTGATCGTGTTCGACCGGCCGGGGCTCGGTATGAGCGGACCAGCCAGGCGCGGACCGTCGCTGGCGCGCGAGGTGGCCGTCCTGGACGCCGTGCTGCGCGGGATCCCGCATGCGGTGCTGATCGGGCATTCGATGGCGTCGATGCACGTCGAGGCCTATGCCCGGCTACGGCCGCACCGCGTCAACGGGCTCGTTCTGCTCGATCCGGACACGGAGACGCCGGGCGCGGGCGCGCCTTTCGACGTGTCCGCGGTGGTCGCGCAGGGACTCCGGGCGTTCGGCAGCCGGTGGCTCGGTGCCCGGATGACGCGGCGCTTCGGGCACTCGTTCCGCAACCTGCTGACGGCGGCGTCGACGCTGGGGGTGACCGACCCGGCACCCGCCGACCTGGTGCAGATGGTCTACCGGCGGCCGGGGGTGGGCCGGGCGGTGCTGGCCGAGCTCGCGTCGTACCCCGGTCAGGTGGCGACGCTGGAACGCCTGCGCAGGCGTCGTGAGCTGCCCAAAGTGCCGTTCGTCGTGCTCACGGCGGGGCGTCGGGTGTGGCCGGAGCACCAGTCGTTGGCCGCCCTAGTGCCGTGGGGACGCAACGTGCCGGTGCCCGGAAGCAGGCACATGATTCAGATGGACCGGCCGGATGCCGTGGTCATGGCCGTCCGGGAGGTCCTCAGGGGTCTGCCCGACCGCTGAGCAGGCAGAACTCGTTGCCCTCCGGGTCGGCGAGCACGTGCCAGCTCACCTCGCCCTGGCTGATGTCGACGGGCGTGGCGCCGAGCGCGAGGAGCCGTTCCAGCTCGGCGTCCTGCTCGCGGTCGGTGGCCGTCACGTCGATGTGCAACCGGAGCTTCTGCAGCTTGCGGTCGGGGTTGCGCAGGAACAGCAACGTCGAGCGCTTGTCCGGCGGTCCGATCTCGGCCCAGTCGTCGCCGCGGCCGAGCACCTCGTAGCCCAGAACTTCTCCCCAGAAGGTGGCAAGGCGTTCCGGATCGGTGCAGTCGAGTACCAGCTCGGTGATTCGGGATGCCACGTGTGTGACGGTAGCCGCATCTACGACCTGTTTCCGGCTAACGGTGTCACTCTGGTCTTCGGCAACCGTGCACAACGCGCCCGGGGACCTGCTCACGCGGGCCTCGAGGAAAGGAACGGTCGACGATGACCAATGCCGAAGTTTCCGCGCCCTACGCCGGCGGAGCAGGCCAGAAGGCCCCCGCCAAGAGGGTTCGCGTCCATCACCTGCGTGAGATGAAGGAACGCGGCGAGCCGTGGCCCATGCTCACCGCGTACGACACGTTCACCGCCTCGATCTTCGACGAGGCCGGCATCCCCGTCCTGTTGGTCGGCGACTCCGCGTCGAACACCGTCTACGGGCACGACACCTCGCTGCCGGTCACGGTGGACGAACTGGTCCCGCTGGTACGCGCGGTGACGCGCTCGGTCAAGCGCACTCTCGTGGTCGCTGACCTGCCGTTCGGCTCCTACCAGGTGTCGGTCGAGCAGGCTGTCGCGACGGCGGTCCGGTTCATGAAGGAAGGCCAGGCGCACGCGGTCAAGCTGGAGGGCGGCTCGTACTTCGCGCCGCACATCCGCGCGATCACCGCCGCGGGCATCCCGGTCATGGCGCACATCGGCTTCACCCCGCAGTCCGAGCACCAGCTGGGCGGCTACCGCGTGCAGGGGCGTCACGAGAACCACGACGTGGTGCTCCAGGACGCGATCGCGGTGCAGGAGGCGGGCGCGTTCGCGGTCGTGCTGGAGATGGTGACCGCCGAGGTCGCGAAGCAGATCACGCACGACCTGGTCATCCCGACCGTGGGCATCGGCGCCGGTCCGGACACCGACGCCCAGGTGCTCGTCTGGCAGGACATGATGGGCCTGAACCGCGGCAAGGCGCCTCGGTTCGTCAAGCGCTACGCGGACATCGGCAACATCATGCTGGGCGCGGCCACCGAGTTCGCCAACGAGGTGCGCGGGCACCAGTTCCCCGGTCCCGAGCACACCTTCCACTGAGGTTTCTCGTCAGCGGGTCCAGACCTCCGGGTCTGGGCCCGCCGGCACTATCCCGGTCGGATTGATCTGGTGGTGCGTCACGTAGTAGTGGCGCTTGATGTGGTCCCAGTCGACCGTGTCGCCGAACATCGCGTAGAGGCGCTTCGCGTACGCCCACAGGTTCGGCATCTCGGTCAGCTTGTCCCGGTTGCATTTGAAGTGTCCGTGGTAGACGGCGTCGAACCTGACCAGCGTGGTCCAGAGCCTGATGTCGGCCTCCGTGAGCTGGTCGCCGACGAGGTGGCTGTGGCTGCCGAGGTGCTCCTCGATGCGGTCCAGCTCGGCGAACAGGTTGGTGTACGCCTCCTCGTAGGCCTCCTGTGACGTGGCGAAACCCGCCTTGTAGACGCCGTTGTTGACGTTGTGGAAGATCGGCTCGATCCAGGCGTCGATCTCGTCCCTGAGGTGCTCCGGGTAGAGGGTGCTGTCCGGGCGCCAGCGGAGGCTGAAGTCCAGCGTGATCTGCGGGTAGTCGTTGGTGACGACCTCGCCGGTGGTGGTGTCGACGAGCGCCGGGACGGTGACGCGGCCGTCGTAGCCGGGGTCAGCCCTGTCGTAGGCCTCTTTGAGGAAGTCGATGCCCAGGACCGGGTCGGTCTCGGGGAAGCGCCAGCCGCGTTCGTCCCGGATCGGGTCGACCACCGCGAGCGAGATGGCGTCTTCGAGCTTCAGGAGCTTGCGGACGATGATCGCGCGGTGCGCCCACGGGCAGGCGAGGCTGACGACGAGCCGGTAGCGGCCCGGTTCGGGCTCCGGGCGCGCGGTGAAGCGGTTGGGCTGCCGGACGAACGCCCCGGTGGTCGAGGTCTCCTTCGTGAACTGCGCCATGTCGTCGACGATAGGCCCATGTACCCGGAGATCGAGCCCCACGCGTCAGGTCGCCTGGACACCGGTGACGGCAACCTCGTGTACTGGGAGGAGTGCGGCAACCCGTCCGGCAAGCCCGTCGTCTTCCTGCACGGCGGCCCCGGTGGCGGGTGCTCACCGTCGCACCGCCGCCTGTTCGACCCGTCCGCCTACCGGATCGTCCTGTTCGACCAGCGCGGGTGCGGGCGCTCGTTGCCACACGCCTCCGAGTCGGGCGATCTGTCGTTGAACACGACCTGGCACCTCGTCGCCGACATGGAACTGCTGCGGGAGTCGCTCGGCATCTCGCGGTGGCAGGTGTTCGGCGGGTCCTGGGGTTCGACGCTGGCGCTGGCGTACGCCGAGAAGCACCCCTCGCGGGTCACCGAACTGGTGCTGCGCGGCATCTTCACGCTGCGTTCGTCCGAAGTGGACTGGTACTACCGCGGTGGGGCGGCGAACCTCTTCCCTGATCTGTGGGAGAAGTTCATGGAGCCGATCTCCGGACTCGACGGCGATCCCGTCGAGCTGTACGCGAAGCTGCTGGCCGACCCGGATCCCGAGGTGCACGGCCCGGCCGCCGTCGCGTGGAGCACCTGGGAGGGCGCGACGGTGACGTTGCTGCCGCGGCCCGAACTGGTGGCGGACTTCGCGGTGCCCTCGTACGCGCTGGCGTTCGCGCGGATCGAGAACCACTACTTCGTGAACAACGGGTGGTTCGAGGAGGGGCAGCTGATCCGGGATGCCGGGCGGCTGAGGGACATTCCCGGCGTGATCGTGCAGGGGCGCTACGACATCGCGACGCCCGCGGTGTCGGCCTGGGACCTGCACAAGGCCTGGCCGGGATCGGAACTGGTGCTGGTGCCGGACGCCGGGCACGCCTACGACGAGCCCGGCATCCTGTCCGCCTTGCTGGCGGCCACGGACCGGTTCCGCGACTAGCGCAGACCGTTCCACTTCGCGCTCGACGTCGTGCACGCGGCAACCGTGACCTGAGCGGTCAGGCACTTGCCGGTGGCGATGTTGCGGAACCGGAAGGACGTGCTGGTGACAGGTTCGCGGCGCCAGCGCTGGTTGCCGGTGCCGCAGTCCTGGCCCAGGACGTTCCCCGAGGTGGTGGCGGTCAGGCAGTTGCCGGTGGCCCTGTTGTGCGGCACGTCCGCGTCGGTGTTCGGGACGATCCAGATCTGGTTGATGACTGTCTCGTTGCAGGCCCTCAGCACGATGTCGGTGCCGCTGTCGGCGAGGCAGCGGTTGCTGCCGGCGAGCTGGTACTGGACCATCGGCTCGGCCTGGGCCGGGACGGCGGTGAGAGTCGTGACGGCTGCGGCGGTCGCGATGATCGCGGCTGGTTTCCCCATGGCGAAGATCTTGTCAGCGCAACGAGTGCCGCGAATCCACCTACGGTTGTCAACCCTGGCCGTAGTCGAGGGCCCGTTCGAGGCTTTCCCGCGCCTCGACGAGGGAAGGGCCGTACCAGGTCAGGTGTCGGCCGTTGACCAGCACGTACGGCAGACCGGGAAAGCTTTCCGGGCCGTCTTCGTGGGTGAACACGTACGGCTCGTCGGGCAGGATCACCAGGTCAGGGCGCCGGTCGTTCAGCTCCTGCAGGCTCGGCCGCGGGTAGCGCTCGTCGTCCGAGGCGTAGACGTTCTCGATCCCCAAGCGCCGCAACACGTCGGTGGCGAAAGTATCGCGGCCGACGACCACCCAGGGGCGGCGCCAGACGGGGATCACCGCGGTGAGCCTCGCCGGTTTCGTCTCCCGCCACAGGTTCTCGGCCTGCCGCAGCCAGTCCGGTTCGAGGTCCCACGCGGTGCCGAAGAACCGCCGCAGCGACTTCAGGGCCATGGGGACGGTTTTCGGAGCCTCCGTCACCCAGACCTGGATGCCGTTGGCGCGCAACCGATCGACGTCCTCGGCGCGGTTCTCCTCCGAGTTCGCGATGACGAGGTCTGGGTTCAGCGCCATGACCTTGTCGACGTCCGGGTACTTGGAGCCGCCGACGCGTGAAACATCCAAAGTGGATGGATGGGTGCAGTAGTCCGTCGCGCCGATGAGAGCGGACGGAACGCTGACCGCGACGGCCTCGGTGATGGAGGGGACCAGGCTGACCACGCGGGCCGGCTGGTCGAGCACCACCGGCTCACCGAGGTCGTCGACGGGCAGCATCAGACTCCCGTGATCTTCAGACCGGCGTGGGTCTTGTAACGGCGGTTGATCGCGATGAGGTTCGCGGTGAACGCCTCGACCTGATGAGCGTTGCGCAGCCGGCCGCCGTAGACGCCGCGGAAGCCAGGCACCAGCTCGGCCAGCTCGCGCACGGTGTCCGTGGCGTCGCGGTCGTCGCCCAGCACGAGCACGTCCATGTCCACTTCGGACACGGAGAGGTCGGCCAGCAGCACGGCGGACACGTGGTGGAAAGCGGCGGTGACGCGCGACTCCGGCAGCAGCAACTCGGCCTGCTGGGCGGCACTGCCCTCGGTGACGGGAAGGGCGAACGGCCCCTGCTTGTCGAAGCCGAGCGGGTTCACGCAGTCGATGACGATCTTCCCGGCGAGCTGGTCGCGCAGGCTCTGGAGCAGGTCACCGTGACCGTCCCACGGAACGGCGACCAGCACGATGTCCGAGTCGGCCGCGCAGTCGGAGTTGTCCGCACCCCGCACGTCGCCGCCGGCGACCTCGACGATCTCCTTGGCCGCCAGCTCGGCCCGCTCGGCGCTGCGGGAACCGATGATCACCTTGAGGCCCGCCTTGGCCCAGCGGATCGCGAGGCCCTTGCCCTGGGCTCCGGTGCCCCCCAGGACGCCAACGGTGAGGTCACGAATCTCTGTCACCCGTGCATCTTCACACGGGCGGCCGAGGACGGGCTGGGCAACGTGACGTTGCGCTCGGATGTGGTGCCGGGCGCACTCAAGCGCGCTCGAACCTCACGCGCCGCTCAACAGGATCCGCCTCAGCCAGCCGCACCCGAATCCGCTCCCCCTCGGGCAGCCGCTTCCCAGCGCACTTGGCCAGCACCGGCGGCGCGGCCACGAAGATCTCGGCCTCCTGCTCCCCCGCCCGCATCACCACGGCCTCGAACTCCTGCCCCACCCGTCCGGCCAGCACCCAGGCCTCGACCTGGTCCAGCGACGCCCGCTCCACCTTCGCGGCCAGCGAGTCCGACGCCCCCATCAACGACGGCAGCTGCGGCAACGCCTCCGCCAGCCACGAAGGCAGCTCCTCCCCCGCCGTCACCGCCAGGCAAACCTCCGTGGCGAACCGGTCCACCAGCCGACGAAGAGGCGCGGTGACGTGTGTGTACGGCGCCGCAACGCCTGCGTGCGTCACAACCTCGGGAACCTCACCGTTGAAAGCCGAGTACCCCGCACCGCGCAACAACCGCGTGGCATCCGTGAACAGCGCCAAGGCCTCCGGCTGAGAAGCGTCCAGCCCGGCCAGAAACGCCCCCGGCGACACGTCAGCGGGCCACGGCACCCGCAAAGCCGCCGCGGACTTCCGCAGCGCCGCCACAGCCGCGACATCCGGATCCGGCAGCGTGCGCAGGATCCCGACCCTGGCCTCCAGCATGATCGACGCCGCCGCCATCCCGGTCATCAGCGAGATCTCGGCGTTCCACGAGTCGACGAGGGCCCGCGGCCGCGTCACCAGCTTCCAGGCGGAGCCGTTGGACTCGATCTCCTGCTCCGGCAGCTGCAGCTCGATCGCCCCGCGCGAACGGGCCAGCGCCCGCCGCAACGGACCGAACTCGGCCAGCGCCGCGACGGACGGGTGCGGGTTGCCGGTGTCGAACGTCTCCTGCACCGACGCGTAGTCGAACTGCGCCTGCGACCGCACCAGCGCGCGTCGCACCTCGACCGAAGTCGGCACACCTTCAGCTGAACAGGTGAACGTCCACAGCACGGCGGGCCGCACCACGCCGGGCAGGAGAGAGGCCGCGCCCTCGGACAGCACGGTCGGGTGCAGCGGCACGTTGCCGTCGGGCAGGTACATGGTCTGGCCGCGCTGCCGGACCTCGCTGTCGAGTGCCCCTCCGGGCGTCACGAACGCGCCGAGATCCGCGATGGCGTAGTGCACGACAAAGCCCGTGGAGGCCCGTTCCAGGCACAACGCCTGGTCCAGGTCCTTGGCACCGGGCGGGTCGATCGTCACCAGCGGGATCGAGGTGAGGTCGGGGCGGTCTCCCACCGGTCGGGACACCGCCGCCTCTGCCTCGGCAAGGACTGCGGCGGGGAACGCCGGCCGCAGCCCGAACTCCGTGCGGATGCCGTCGAAGGACAGGTCCGCACGGCCCGTGCGGATCACCATGGAAGCCACCCGCACAGCCTAGGGAATCAGGACCTCAGTCCTCGTCGTCGCCGCGCCACTTCTTGTCGGACTCGTCGGCCGCGCGGGTGCGTTCGCGGGCGATCTCCAGCGCGCGGGCCGCGGTGGCCTCGTCCGGGTAGGGGCCCATGCGGTCCGGGCCCTTGCAGCCCTTGCCCTGCTCGACCGTCTGGTGGGTCAGGCAGTAGAACCAACCGCTCTTGTCGCTCATCGGCGTTCGCCTCCCAAAGGCGCCGGGAATCCCCGCGGCGGCGTTGACTGGTTGGCGTTGGCGTACTCCGACGGGATCGGGTCCAAACACGACACCAGCACCGTGCGGTCCTCGGCGTTCTCGATCTTACGCCCGGAGCGGTCCCGGTAGACGAGAGAACCGTCGGAGTCGATCTCCATGATCGCGCCGACCTCGGCCAGCTGGTCCTCGTCCAGGTCCACGAGCTTCTCGTAGCGGGACGGCACCACCCGGTAGATCGGCCAGTTCAGGTGACCGTAGGTGCGGTGGAACTCGGCGAGCAGGTGTGTCATGTGCTGCTGCCAGGGCAACGGCATCGCCTCGGCCAGCGCGCGCGGGACGACGACGTAGTCGGACGACATCCCTGGACCACCGGCAGCCATGTAGTCACGCACCGGTGTGCTCGACGCGGGCGGTCCGGAAGGCCTCGGGATGGGGTCGTGGTTGAACATGCAGCGCCTCCCCGCGATCTACACGCCCGGCCGGACGGCCAGCGGCATCAACTCGTAATAGTTCCAGTTGATCTTGCTGATCTTCACGACGTCACCCGTCTGTGGCGCGTGGATGTACTCGTCTCCGCCGAGGTACATGCCCACGTGGTGCACAGTTCGCGGGTTGTTCGTGTCAGTCGCCCAGAAGATCAGGTCGCCTGCCTGGGCTTCGCGCACCGGAAGGTGGGCGCCGCCCTTCTCGTACTGGTCGTTCGCCACGCGTGGGATCTTCACGCCCGCCGCGGCGAACGCCTTCACCAGGATTCCGGAGCAGTCCCACGCGTCCGGGCCGTTGCCGCCCCACAGGTACGGCTCGCCCAGCTGCTCCTTGGTGAACTGGATGGCCACGCCCGCCGCGTTCGACGCCAGCAGGAACTGACCGGCGCCCGCGCCGCAGCCGGCCGGGTCGGTGACCTGGCCGAGCTCACCGAGCAGGAAGGCCGCCATGGCCTCCCAGTTGTGGTAGCGGTCGGGGTACGCCGAGCGCTCCACCGCCTGCGCCGAGTCGCCGGGCCGCTTGGTCTCCCAGTCCGGCACCTTCAGCAGCACGTCGTAGAACTTGTTGATCGCGTAGGTCGGGTCGATCACCTCGGCGGGTGATCCCCAGCCCATCGACGGGCGCATCTGGAAGATGCCGAGCGAGTCGCGGTCGCCGTAGTTCAGAGGGCGCAGGCCCGACTCGGTCATGCCCGCCTGGATGGCGATCTGCCACGCGAGCGGCGGAAGCTTGCGCTCCTGGCCGATGGAGATGATGCGCGCGACGATGTTGCGCTGTTCCTCGTTGAGCCGCGACGCGTCATGACGGCCCTTGTCGCCGCCGCCCGCGTCCCACGGCCCGATGGCCGCGTTGCAGCTCATCAGCTTGAGCCCGCCGACGGCCGCCGGGTTCGTGGAGTTGCTGACCACCTGTGTCACGCCAGACGTCGCGACCGCGATCACCACGACCGCGACGAGAGCCCCGACCAGCAACATGAGCCGCATGGGTCAGTCCGCCTTCGTGTAACTGTTCACCAACCACTTGCCGCCGGGCGACTTGACCAGCGTGATGCGCACCTTGCCGAGATCCGTGGGCACCTCGAAGTCGACCGACGACGTCGTGGAGCTCACCGCCACGACCTTGTCGGTGAGCTTGTCCGGCACGTTCCTCGGGTCGATGGTGGCCATCTGCGCGAGGAACTCGGGCGTCGTGTACTCCTCGAGCTCCTTGAGCCACTGGTTGACGTCGTTGTTGGGCGGCGGCTTGATCCACGTCTCGGCCCACAGCTCCGCGGTCACCTGCGCGTCGGCGGCAGGCGGCGCCGCCTTCGCGGAGTTGCTCGGTGCCGGCGCCTTGGTCGGCAGCGAGGCGCCGCTGGAGGGCAGCTGCCCGACCTGGTTCGGCTGCTGCGACGACGACTGGCCGGCGACCGTGGGCGTCGCGGGCTTGCGGTCCAGGACCCTCGGGATGATCACGCCCAGCGCGACGACCACCACCACGAAGATGATGATCGAGGCGGCCAGGTGACGCGGGGAACGCAGCGGCCATCCCCAGAGCCTGCGGTACACCGCGGCACGGCCGCGGTTGGTTCGGATCGGCACCTACGCCTCCCTTCAGTTGTCCCTGACTTCGAAACCGCGCGACGGTCGGTAGATCACGTGCACCTGACGCCCTGCCACCACTTCCGTCTCAGCCCTGCGAGGTTCCTGCACCGGGCCCGAGTAGCCGTTCGACCGCGACGGCACGAGCACCGCGTCGTCGACCCGGTCCCACTGCCTGTCGGTGACCGGCGGGCTGTCGACCACGCGCGACCGGGCGACCGGCAACGCCGCCGGACCCGATCCCGCCGGCAGAGCACCGGCACGCACGCCGTAGCCGTCCCCGCCGCTGACGATCTGACCGGGCTGGGCGTCGCGGTCGAGGCGCTGAGCCGTCGCCATGACCGGGCTGGAGGCCTCCGGGCGAACACGGCCGCGACCGCGCTGCGGCACCTCTTCGCCGTCGGTGTCGTTCTCGCGCACGGACTCCCAGAACTCGTCCTGCGGCGACGGGCCGGGCTTCTTCTTGCCCATCATCTTCGACCAGATGCCGCCGCTCATCGGCAGGACGTTGCTCGCGGAGCCGACCGACATCTCGACCATCTGCCACATGCGGCGCAACGGTTTGCCGATCACGAAGCACACCAGCGTCAGCATCAGGCCGAGCAACGTGCGCGTCAGCAGCGAGAGCCCGGTCGCGTTGAAGATCGCCTGCAGCAGCAACGCGTGGACGCCCGCGAGAACCGCGAGCACCAGCACGTTGAACACCGTCACGGCGGCCGCGCGCGCGACCTTGCGCAGCAGGTCGTGGTGGATCAGCGCGACGAGACCGATGAGCGGTCCGGCGAGCGTGAGGATGCGCAGCAGCAGCTGGGCGAGCAGCACCGCGGCCTTCGCGAACAGCTGGAACAGCGAGAACGCGATGGACTGCAGCAGCGCCAGGAAACCCGCGCCGGTGCGGCTGCCGTCCGTGCCGTCGAAGTAGCCCTTCGCGGTGCCGAGCTGTTTCTCCAGCGCGATCCACTCGTTCTTCTTCGCCTGCAGAGCCGCCTGGTCCGCGTCCTTGTGCTCGGCGATCTCCGCCGTCGTCCACGCCTGGGCCTTGAGGATGCGCGGGCCGTACTCGGTGGCCTGCGGTGCCTCCGGCGTGCCGAACGCGCCGCGCAGCCAGCTCTGGTAGACGACCGCGTCGTGCAGCTTCGTGGGCAGTACGTGGAGTGTGCCTTGTTCCTCAGGTGCCTCGATGAACCCCGCCTGGATCTCCGATGTCTTGGAGACCAGCGTGTTGTCGAGGAGGTTGTAGAACTGCGGCAGGGCCAAGGTGGACGTCGCCAGCCACATGGCCGCCAACGCCCAGAGCCCGCGTTTGGAGATCGTGGCGAAGTCGCCGGTCCAGATCTGGCGGAACATCAGGATCGCCAGGATCAACGCCACCAGGCCGAACCAGCGCAGGTAGACGTTGTCGTAGACCTTCTGCACACCGTTCTTCACGGCATCGTCCAGCGGCACCAGCAGGCCGCGGCCCATCACCGTGTAGTGCAACGCGTTCGTGGCGCCGACGATGTTCTTGCCGATGCTGAACAGCTCGTTGCCCGCCCACGTGTCGAGCGTGGCGTTGGCGTTCGGCACGATCGAGCAGTTGGCCTGGTAGTAGTGCCACACCATGCCCGCGTAGCCGTAGTCGAGGTACGGCGAGCCCGGCAGGCCGTTGCCGACCGGCGGGTCGAGCGCGCCGACCATGCCCGCGCCCGGCCGCTCCGGATTCGGCGCCTCGTTGCAGGATTGAGCGTGCGCGGCTGGGGCACCCAGTACCACCTGGAGAGCCAGGATGGCTGCCACGAGGCCGACCGACCTCGTGCGAGCTGACATGCGTACCGAGAACCGCCGCCTCGCCCAGAGCAAGGCGGCGATCGCCAGCACGATCGTCAGCGCCGTCATGCGGCGCCGTCCCGGTGGCGGTTGGAGCCGTCACCGTGGCCCACCAGATGGGCCTCTTCCTCCGTCAGTCCGAGCTCCATGTCCGCCGCCAGTTCGTCGTCGATCTCGTCGGGCACGTAGGCGGGCTGAGGAGCCGCGTGGTCGTCGTCCGTCTTCGCGAGCTGGCCGGAGCCGTTGTCGCGCTTGGCGTCCGGGGTCGTGTCGAGCGCGTTGCGCAGGTGCTCGAGGTGCGGGCCGCTGAAGTCGATGCGGATCCGCTCCACGCCACCGGCACCGTCGCCGAAGATGAACTGCCGCGGCGCGCGGTCGCGTTCGGTCGCGGTGCGCTCGCCACCGGGGCGGCGGCCGAGCGACGCGACGACCTGCTCGTACCCGGCGCCGACCGGCACCTTGAGCAGCCGCAGCGCGTCCGCCTGCGCCTGGTCGTCGTCGAGACGGCCGACGAAGACCGAGTCGAGCAGTGCCACGAAGCCCTGGATCTTCAGGAAGTCGGCCGGGATCTGCGACGACAGCAGGACACGGACGTTCCACTTGCGCGAGTCACGCGCGAAGCGGTTCATCAGCACCCGACCGGTCGGGACCTCCGAGAGGAAGAACGCCTCGTCGATCCAGACACCCTTGCGCTGGTCCTTCGGCTTCTCGTAGATCGAACGCTGGGTGAGCCACGCGGCGAGGTTCAGCATCTCGACACCGAGCGACTCCGCGTCCGTCCAGTGCTCGCGGCCGACGCCGTCCTTGGGCAGGTTCAGTCCCGCCATGGTGAGGACGGTGAGCCGGTCGTCGCGCACCTCGCTGTACGGGTCGTGGTTCTCCTCGGGGATGAGCAACGACATGCGCTCGCGCATCTCGTCGAGGAAGTCCGCGACGACGACGGCGTGCTCGTGGTGCTCGGACGCGTCCCGTCGCAGCGCCTCGAAGACGAGACCGGGGTGGGCGTCGAAGCGGCCACCGACCGTGCGGACCGCGCGCAGCAGCACGATGCGCGTCTGGGGCAGACGCGCGACCTCGTAGGGCAGCAGGCCCGTCAGCACGTCCAGCACCAGACGACGACGGGTCGCCGCGGCCAGTGCCTTCTCGCGGCGCCAGGCCCGTTCCGGGTCGTCCTCGTCGAGGAAGTGCTCGATCATCGGCTCGGCGACCACCCGGTACGGGTTGAGGATGCCGGGCTGGGCGTTGAGCAGGTTGATCGGCCGCGCGTACGGCCGCAGCTCCGGCAGGTCGCACAGCGCCGCGAGCGGGCCGGACGGGTCGAGCAGCGTCCAGTGCGCGCCGGAGCGCAGCGTCTTGTAGACGATGCCGCCACCGAGGAACGACTTACCGGCACCCAGACCCGCGACCATCGCCGTCAGACCCGAGGCGTCACGGAGCTCCTGCGCCATCCACGGGTCCCACGCGACGGGCCGGCGGGTGGCCGTGACGGTCTCGCCGAGCAGGATGCCGCGGCGGTCACCGACCTCGGCCGTTGCCGTGGGGACGGCCGAGGCCGCCCACAACACCGAACCGCGGCGCAGGTACGCGCCGTTGGACAGCGGTTCGCCGGGGATGAACTCGCGGGCGATCGCGTACTGGGCCTCGGGGTGTTCGATCGCGATCTTGGGCTTGTACAGCTCCAGCAGCTGCTGGGCCAGCCGGAGCGCCTCGCGCTCGGTCGGGCCGCTCACCGCGAGCCGCCACCAGCTGCGCACCCGGGTGCCCAGCGCGGTGAAGCCCGACGTCATCTCGTCGTCGATCTCCAGCACGCGACCGGCCTGGCGGGCCAGCGACTGCGGCGGCTCCAGCTCGTGCTCGTCGGTGTAGTGGCGGACCTGCGAGCGCACCTTGCTCATCTGGCGCGACAGTTCGCCGGAGACTTCCTCCGGCTTGCGCACGTAGATGCGGGCGGACCACTCGACGGAGGCCGGGAGCCGGTCCGCGCGCTGCACCCACGGGTCGTCGACCTCGGGGATCTGCAGGCCGTGCATGAGCCCGACGGTGAGCACCGCGACGTGCCGCTTGATGCCCGCGTTCGAGCCGGTGCGGCCGCGCACGGTCACCGTCGGCGAGTACGGCTCCTGGTGGAAGTCCGCGGCGTCGGTGAAGGACGCGAGGTCCTCCGGTTCCCACGCGGCACCCGGCACGGCGGGCAGGTTGCGCGGCGCGGGCAGGCCCAGCGAGCACGACCGGTGCATCAGCCAGGACATCTCCTCGGCCGTCGCGGGACGGCCTTCGAGACCCGCGGAGCCGATGACCTGGTCGAGGTGCTCGACCTCGGAGTCCAGCGCGACCAGCTCGGCGTCGACGGCGTCCGGGAAGACCTTGCGCAGCACGGGCGCGGCGCGTTCGACGGCGCGGTCCATCATGTTGCGGGTCTGCACCTGGACGCCCAGGTAGACCTCTTTCTCCGCCATCGAGCGGCCCATGAGCTGCTGCTGCTCGCCGATCATGTAGTCGTCGAACGACAGCGTGCCGGGCGTGTCCGGCAGGCGCTTGACGGCGTTGTGCACGTGCGCCTCGGCCCACATGCGGATCGGGTACGGCCGTGTCGTCACCCGCAGGTGCATCCAGCGGCCCTGCAGCTCGGCGTACTGGCCTGCGATCGCGGCGATCAGGTCCTGGCGCTGCGAGTCGCTGCGGAACGACCAGCGCTGCGGCGCGAGCCGGTACCAGGCGTAGACCTCCTGGCCGGTGCGCAGCAGGTGACCGTCGATGCTGCGGGCGGCGATCGACGGGGTGTAGCTGGGGACGGCCTGCTCGCCGGGCAGGCGGCGGCCGCGCTTGGAGTAGACCTGCGCGCGCTCGCGGGGGTCGGCCGCGGCGTGCTGGGCGATGTGCTGGGCGGAGCGACGGTCACGGTCTCGCCGGCGTCCGAACACCGCGAACCTCCTTCTTACGGCTGGCTGACGTCCGGCGGTGCTGGGCCTGCTGTCTCGCCCGTTGTTTCTTGCTCAACTTGGGACGAGGCCGCTGCGGGCTGACCCGGATCCGGGCGGCGCTGGCCGCTCCGCCGGTGCTTGCCGTGCGCTCTCGAGGTGCGGTGAGCTCGCGGACCCACATCGACATGACGGCCGTGAGCGGCCGTTCATGGCTGATCCGCTGGGTGATGAAGCGTGTGAGGATGATCGTCGCCACGAGGGCCCACGCGGTCGAGAAGAACCCGAACCCGATGCCCATCTGGCGTTCGATCGTGAGTACGGCGAGGAAAACGACGATCCCGACGCCCCACGCGACGTACCGCGCGCGCCAGGGAAAAGTCGCTTTGGGCGGGCCGAGCCAGACGGCGTCGACCCGGTAGACCTCGTCGTCAGTGCGGACCCGCACGTGTCAGCCTCCGACGAACAAGCCGGCGAGCCACTTGCCGATGTTCGATCCCGCGTCGGTCGTGACCGCGAGGCCGATGATGGCGAGCGCGACGATCACACCGCCGAGGCGGCGCATGACACCCGCGTTGTCACCTTTGCCACCGCCCAGCCAGAGGAGCAGGAGCGCGACGGTGAGCAGGAGCAACGGAACGATGTTGTTCAGGATCCAGTCGCGGACATTGCCTGTGCCCGGCACCGGCGGCTGCTGCTGAGCGAGTGTCACCAGGTCCATGGCGGTCATTAGGTACTCCAGAGTGCGCTCGGGCTTGCGCTACGAGTAGAACACGAGTTCGTCACGACGTGTGAAGCTGTTGGAGCGGGCTGTAGATCATCTGGCCGTTCCCCCTGGGAGGAATTACGTCTAATCTGGCCGACACATCATCACTGAGGAGACGTCAGTGGGGAACACCCGGACCAGGATTCTCTCCGTCGCTGGCAATGTTCACCCGACTGCGAACGCCCTGGTCACACACAGTGCGTGCGTTCTAAACATGCGCACGCGTACACCCATGTGAATGCCCTGATCGGCCGGTTCGCGACCCCGCCGCGGGTGCGGCCCGGAGCGACGACTCCGAGGAGATTCGCCCATGCTCGAACCTGACCTCGTGCCGGACGGAAGTGTGGACGGAATCACAGCCTCCCCTAGTGCTCCAGGCGTGGATCAGCCTACCGGGGAGGGCCCGCAATCGCGGCGCCGGGTCCAGCGGACGATCAACTTCGACCGGTCGGTGCTCGAGCGCGCGCGTGCGGCGGCGACGTATCTGGCGTCCTACGAACCTCAGGCGGGGGTGCGCTCGCTGGCCGACATCGTGAATCCGGCGGTGCTGGCTTATGTCACCGAGTTGGAGGAGCTCTACAACGCGGGCGAGCCGTTCCGGCCCGTGCTGAAGATGCCTTCCGGGCGACCAGCCAAGCGTTGAGTGTTCACAGGTTTGTGAAAGCTGTGCAGCTTCTGCTGCATGTCACGGTTCCTGCTGCGCCGCGACCGGGTCGTGCTGACGTCCTGGGTCGTGTTGATCGCGGGCGTGGCGCTGAGCGTGTCCCGCCAGTACACCGGTCTGTTCCCCACTCCTGAGGCCGCACTCGCCTTCGCCCGTGACGTGGCTGGCAATGCGGCGCTGACCGCGTTCACCGGCCAGCTCACCGCCCCGACGCTGCCCGGCCTGATCAGGTGGAAGATCGCCGACATCGCGTTCACGCTGATCGCGTTGATGGCGGTGCTGACCGTGGTGCGGCACATGACGGCGGCGTTGCTGCAGGTGCCGCCCGCGCTGGTCGTGGGTGCCGTGGCGATGCTGGCGGCGGGGTTCGTGCCACGGGCGGCGGTGGCGATCTCGTTCGTGGTGTGGCTGGTGGTCAACATGTTCGGCGAGATCGTGGGGCCGTCGCTGGGCATGGACTACGGCGTGGCGAACCTGGTGTCGCCGTTCCACTCCACTCCCTGCCCCGCGTGCTGACCGGGGAACAGCTCACCGCCGCGACCCTGCTCGGGCTCGCGGCGGTGGCCGTTCTGCTCACTTCGGCCGGGATGGCTCGGCTTCGTGTGCGGGACCTCGGTCAGGAGGCTGGGCAGGGCCAGCACCACGGTCAGAGGCGGACACCCGGGTACTTGATGCCTGCTCCGGTGTTCAGCACGACCACCTCGTCACCCGCCTGGAGCCAGCCGTTTCCGCGCAAGGCCCGGACCGCGCTGATCGTCGCAGCGCCTTCCGGGCACAGGAAAACGCCCTCGAGTCGCGCGCACTCCGCGCGGTCTTCGAGGATCTGCCCATCGTCCACAGCTATTGCCGTGCCATTGGTTTCGTTGATGGCGCGGAGGATGATGAAGTCCCCCAACGGTTTCGGGACGTTGATGCCGAACGCGGCCGTGAAGGCGTTGTCCCAGAACGCCGATTCGTCCGCACTCTCGTCGAAGGCCCTGACGATCGGCGCGCAGCCGGTGGACTGAACTGCGACGAGACGCGGCAGGGGCCCGTCGATCCAGCCGAGTTCGCGCATCTCGTTGAGCGCCTTGTGAATGCCGATCAGGCCGACCCCGCCGCCGGTCGGGTAGACGATCACGTCGGGAACGCGCCAGCCGAGCTGTTCGACGATCTCGTAGCCCATCGTCTTCTTGCCCTCGATGCGATAGGGCTCCTTGAGCGTCGAGGCGTCGAAGAGATCGACGTCTTTGATCGCCTGCGCGGCGTCGGCGATGGTGCCCGGCACGATCCGGAGCTCGGCGCCGCTCGCCTCGACCTCCTCGCGGGTGATCAGCGGGGCGTCCTCCGGCATGGCGATCACGCTGCGGAGGCCAGCGCGGGCCGCGTACAGGGCCCAGGCGGCGCCGGCGTTGCCGTTGGTCGGCATCTTGATGCCCTCGACGCCCAGTTCCTTGGCCCTGGCCACGCCGACGGCCGCGCCGCGGGCCTTGAACGAGCCGGTCGGGATGAGCGACTCGTCCTTCATGAGGATCTTGGCGTCGAGTGCGCGGCTCAGCGCGGGCAGCGGGACGAGCGGGGTCATGCCCTCGCCGAGGCTGAACGCCGGGTCGGGGTCGCGGACCGGCAGGACGTCGCGGTACCGCCAGAGGCTGTTGTCCCCGGTGGGCCTGCCGACCCTCGTGAGGTCGTAGCGGGCCAGCAACGGCGAGGAGCAGGAGTGGCAGAGGTTCTGTTGCTGATCGGCGTCGTGGTGCAGGCCGCAGCGGGCGCATTCCAGATGAGACAGCACGACATATCAATACAGGAGCAACCCTTCCGGATTACACCCGAACGGGCTAGTGAATATGTCCGTTCGGGTGCGAGCATCGTGGTCCCTGCTCAAGCCCCTTTGAGGAGAGACATGCGACGACTCACCGTCAAAGCCCTGTTCGCAGCCGTCCTGCTCGCCGCCGCCGTGCCTGCCGCTCCTGCCGTTGCCGATGCCCAGACCAGTGGGTACATCGTGCTGCTGAAAGACGGCGTGAGTGTGCCCAGCGTGACCAACCTGGCGGGAATCACCGTCGAGAACCTCTACCAATCGGCTGTTCGCGGTTACTCAGCGCGCATGACCGCCGCCACCGCCGCGCGCCTCGCCCGTGACTCGCGGGTCGCGCTGGTGCAGCCGGACGGCGTGGCCTCGATCGCCGCGCAGACCGTGCCGACCGGCATCGACCGCGTCGACGCCGAACTGAGCCCGACCGCTCGCATCAACGGCACCGACGAACGCGTGAACGTGGACGTCGCCGTGATCGACACGGGCGTCGACCTCGACCACCCGGACCTCAACGTGAACACGGCGGGCGCGAAGAACTGCTCCACCGGCCGCAGCGCTGACGACGGCAACGGCCACGGCACCCACGTGGCGGGCACCATCGGAGCGCTCGACAACAGCGCCGGCGTCGTGGGCGTCGCACCCGGTGCCCGCATCTGGCCGGTCCGCGTGCTCAACAACCAGGGCAGCGGCTCGTTCTCGGCCATCATCTGCGGCATCGACTACGTGACCGCGCACGCCGACGAGATCGAGGTCGCGAACATGAGCCTCGGCGGCTCCGGCAGCGACAGCGCCTGCGGTTCCAACCGGGACGCGATGCACGAGGCGATCTGCCGCTCCGTGTCCGCCGGCGTGACGTACGTCGTGGCCGCGGGCAACAGCGCGGCGAACTCGGCGACGTTCGTCCCGGCCACCTACGAGGAAGTCATCACGGTCAGCGCGCTGGCCGACTTCAACGGCCAGCCGGGCGGCGGCGCGGCGTCGACGTGCCGCGCGGACGTCGACGACACCTTCGCCGACTTCTCCAACTACGGCGCCGACGTGGACATCATCGCGCCGGGCGTGTGCATCCTGTCGACCTGGAAGGGCGGCGGCTACAACACGATCTCGGGCACCTCGATGGCCAGCCCGCACGTCGCGGGTGCGGCCGCGCTGTACAAGGCGACCCACCCGAGCGCGTCCCCGGCAACCGTGAAGACGGCCCTGCGCTCCGCCGGGACCAGCAACTGGAACACCTCGACCGACAAGGACAGCACGCACGAGCCGCTGTTGAACGTCGCGTCGTTCTGATCGTGCGACGGTGCCCCGGGTTTCGGCCAGGGGCACCGTCCCACGTGGACCTCAGGCCGGGATCTCGTTCCTGAACGCCTGGTGCAGCGCGGGATCGAGCCGTTCGGCGACGGGGAGGTACTCGGGCACGTCGAGTCTCTCCAGCGGCATTCCGGCAGGTTCAGCCAGAGGAAGTCGCCCAGGAGCTTGATGCTCCAGTGCATCCGTCCCGGTGTGGCCGCGGCCGGCGCGACTCGCACCAGGCCGTCCTGCTCGGACATGAGCCGATCATGAGGGGCGGATGAGCCGGCATGTAAGCCGGATCCTGTTCATGGGACTCGCGTCCCACTTGGCGGCCATCCATCTGGGCCTGCCGTTGCCGACAGGCTCTAGCGGCCTACCCGCGAGCATCGGACGGGCCGCCCTCAAACGCTCACGCAGGCACTTTCGTGCCCTCTTGGCCTTGCTCCGGG
Source organism: Lentzea roselyniae (assembly GCF_039537795.1). Taxonomy (NCBI): domain Bacteria; kingdom Bacillati; phylum Actinomycetota; class Actinomycetes; order Pseudonocardiales; family Pseudonocardiaceae; genus Lentzea; species Lentzea roselyniae. Next base: position 3,190 of record NZ_BAABBE010000048.1, on the reverse strand, counting down.
TGGGGTTTACCTAGCCGCCCCAGTCACCTGGGGCGCTGGTGGTCTCTTACACCACCGTTTCACCCTTACCCCGGCTCACGCCGAGGCGGTCTGCTTTCTGTGGCACTGTCCCGAGGGTCGCCCCTGGTTGCCGTTAACAACCACCCTGCCCTGTGGAGTCCGGACTTTCCTCGACAGTCTCCTGCCGCGGCCGCCCTGCCGACTCATCCGCGCCCACCAGGATATCCCAGGAGCTGAGACCGGTTGTCCGCTGGTCCGGACGTTGGTTCACTCAGCCCATGACACGACGTCGCCACGTCGACTACGGCCGCGTGGCAGCCAGCCTGTGTTGCCTCCGCTGAGCGCGCTTTCTCTCACCCGCGACCTCAGGGAGTGCTTGCCATGTCCGATCTGCTGATCATCTCCGGCGCGCCGACCCCCACCGCTCCGACCGGCGTCGTGGTGTCCTCGGTGTCCGCCGCGCTGGAGGCCGCAGAACACCGGGTGTCTTTGCTGCACGTGCGCTCGTTGCCCACGTTGTCCCTGCTCACCGAGGACCTCCGCGACCCGCAGATCGCCGCCGCCGTGAGCGCGGTGCTGTCCGCGGACGGCGTGGTGGTGGCATCACCGGTGTACCGCGCCGCCTACAGCGGCCTGGTGAAGGCGTTGCTCGACCTGCTGCCGAAGAAGGCGCTGCGAGGCCGCCCGGTGCTGCCGCTCGCGACGGGCGGCAGCCAGGGCTTCCTCGTGGCGATGGACTACGCCCTGCACCCGCTGCTCGCGGCCAAGGGCGCCGACCAGGTGGTGCGCGGCGAGTTCGTGCTGGACCGCAACGTGGGCTCACCGGCAGCGGCCACCGCGCTAAAGGCCGCGATCGGTCGTTTCACACTGGCCCTGACGCCCCGCCTGCGGAAGGTCAGCTGAGGTGTGACGTGTCGTTGACGAGCTTCACCGACGCGTGCCCGTCGGGGTAGAACTCGGCGATCGACACACCCGTCAGGTCGAGGTGCATCCGGAACAGGAACTGCGGCCCGACGTCGAGCGCCTGGCGGAGCACCGTCTTGATCGGCGTGACATGGCTGACCAGGACGAGCGTCTTGCCGCCGAACTTCGCGATGATCTCGCTGCGCGCCTTGCGCACCCTGGCGTTGACCTCGTCGAAGCTCTCCCCGCCTGGCGGCTGGACGCTGGTGTCGCCGAGCCACCGCCGGTGGATCTCCGGATCCTGCTGCGCCGCCTCGGCGAACGTCAGCCCCTCCCAGGTGCCGAAGTCCGTCTCGATGAGCCCTTGGTGCGTGACGACCTCAACACCCGTCCTCTGGCCGAGCGCCTGAGCGGTTTGCACGGCCCGTTGCAACGGCGACGAGATGATCGCCGCAATACCATCCACTTTGGACAGACGCTCGGCAGCCTTGGCCGCCTGCTCCAGCCCGAGCTCCGTCAGCGGGTGATCCCCACGCCCCGAGTACCGCCGCTCGACCGACAGCCTGGTCTGCCCGTGCCGCAGCAGGATCAACCGCGTCGGATCACCCGTGGCACCACTCCAGTGCGGCTGCTTGTCGCCTTCCTTGCTCGCATCCGGCTTCTCGTTCCCGTCCATGGCCTCGTTGGCCAGCCGGTCGGCCTGCCGGTTGCGCTCACGCGGAATCCACTCGTACGTGATCCGCCCGAACGTGCGAGCCAGCTGCTGCGCTTCGAGAGCCAGCGGCTGCATCGAAGGGTGCTTGATCTTCCACCGGCCGGACATCTGCTCGACGACGAGCTTGGAGTCCATCCGCACGTCAACGGTCTCGGCCCCGAGCTCCTGCGCCGCCCTGAGCCCCGCGATCAGCCCCTGGTACTCGGCGACGTTGTTGGTGGCGACGCCGATGAACCCCTTGCGCTCGGCCAGCGTCTCGCCGGAGAGCTTGTCGCGGACGACGGCCCCGTACCCGGCAGGCCCGGGATTGCCCCGCGACCCGCCGTCTGCCTCGACGATCACCTTCACCGGCCGGCCTCCTCTGCTGCCGGCCCAACCTATCTCGTCATCGGTGGATGAGTCGTGCTGGTACAGCTGTACGTGGTGTGGGGGGTCGGCCGGAGCTCCCGCATGACCTCATGCGGCTACCTGCGCGGTCACGCCCAGCGCTCCCCACCTTGACCCTGCCCCGTCACCACGCCCTCGACGGTCCGGCCGCCGGGGGTCTTCGTCGACGGTGACCCCCGTGCAGGGGGTGCTCTGGTGTCCTCTATGATTGAGCGGTAAGTCTGGGTGGCGGAATGGCAGACGCGCTAGCTTGAGGTGCTAGTCCCCGAAAGGGGGTGGGGGTTCAAGTCCCCCCTCGGACACCAGCTTTATCCCTACCAACGGGCCGGATGCTCGCATCGAGCATCCGGCCCGTTGCGTTGTAGACGATCTCGACGTTCAGCGCCTCGTACAGTCTTTGCAGCTCGGCGAGGTCCGCCTGTCTAATTACCTTCTTCACGTCGCCGAGCGAATCAATCATGGCGTGGATCTCGGCGGCGCTTCGCCCGACGCGTTTCGGTGCCCCGTTCAACTCGGCTTGAGCAGCCGCGCGCTTCTCCTGCGCCTCGTTCATCGCCTCGACCAGGGCGGACGGGTCGATTCCCGCCGCAATGGCGTCCTGGAACCTGCGCAGCTTCGCTTCCGCATCGGTGAGACGTTGCCTCGCCGCAGCATGGTCGGACGCGCCAGTCTCGCCGTTTTCTTGGGACGCGACGAGAGCCGACACCGTTTTGTCGACGTTCATCGGGTCGAAGAGGTGATCAATCCACTTGTTGAAGTGCTCCATAGCCGCAGCCTCGGGCAGGTACACGTTCGTCGGGTGCCCCTTCAACGCGGGCGAACCGGGGACCATCGTCCGAAGCGCACAGCGGTAGTAGGTCCTCGGACCGCGCGGCGTGCCCTCCATCCGGCGAGTGCAATAACCACACTTCACCCGTCCTCGAAGCGGGTACACCCGCTTGGTCCGCTTCGACCCCCGCACCAGCTTCTTTCTGGCCGAGAATCCACCAGCCGCGCGCGACCGACGAAGCAACTGCGCTTGAACGAAATCCTCGACCTCGACGACCTGCGGATGTGCCTGCTTAGAGTTCCTAACAGAGGGTTTTGACGTGTCGGTAGCAGATCACGCAGGTAGCCAGGCCGAGGAACGCCTCGTGAATATCGTCGCGGCGTTCCCAGCGGATGCGAAGGCGCCGCATGCCGTGG
>NZ_BAABBE010000047.1:0-41236 GCF_039537795.1 Lentzea roselyniae | reverse complement strand
CGATCTTCGGTGGCGGGCCGCTCTTGTCGGGGTTCTCCAGGTGATGAGTGTGTTCGTGGCTCATGTCAGCTAGACCGGACACCCGGCTGATTTGTGACACGCAGGTGCTCGCGTGCCTCCAGCTCCTGGTCCGAGACCGGGGTGAGCACCGGCTGGTCCGGCTCGCGTTCGTGGGACACGGGACACCCCTGCGACCCGGCCCACCAACGGCCCTGCGCTGTGTGCTGTACCGCAGACTTTGAAGCCTGGCCCTGGGGCGGGGTTTCTGACGCCGGCGTCAGACACGGCGCCGCAGGCAGGGCGACGTGGCGGCGTTGTTAGTACATCGCAGCTGCACCTGAAGCGGCTGGGGGCTGGGACATCACTGCCCAGCCCTCTGCCTGGGTACGCGGCGCTTCGTCCTGCGAACTCGGCCGGGCAACCATCCCTTTCGGACTGTCCACAGCGGTGTCGCGCACGGCGTCGCTCCGTGAGATCCGTGCCGTGACGCCCCGGACGGGGAAGGCATAACTGATCAATCTATCGTCGGCCCATCAGGGCGAGGGCAAATGAGTCATACTAATACGGCCAAGTCGGCCAACGGTGGGTCATCCGTTGGCCGCTACGGCGCGGTCGGCGGCACGTCGTGGAAGCGGTCGAGAAGCTCGTCGCAGTCTCGGCAAGACGTTCGAAGGCAACCGTCGCGGTAAAGCATCCGATGTTCGGCTGATTGGACCTTGTCCTTGTTGCTAGGGGACTAGTCCAACTCATCCAAGCTTCATGTACTACCTATTGACCGTGTTTGCGGCTGGTCCTACCGTAGGAGTGTCGTACTAATCGGGTTCTGGCGGGTCAACCAGGCAATCAGGTCGGTCGTGCGTGTCGGCGCGCTTCCCGCGTTCGATTCAAGGAGTACCTGTGACAACGCTGTCTCATACTCTCTTCAGACCATCGTGTTCGACGCGGTGGCGCTCGCGTCCTCCAGGCACACCGGGTCCGAGAACCAATGGGAGTGAGGATCGGGTATGGCGCGAGTGCTGATGCTGGCGGGGGACGCCGCGGAGGAGCTCGACTCGATGTACCCGTTGTTCCGGCTGAGGGAGGACGACCACGAGGTGGTCGTGGCCGCGCCCACGACACGTCCGGTGCAGCTGGTGGTGCACGACTTCGAACCGGGGTGTGACGCCTACACGGAGAAGCCAGGTCGTCGGTTGCCCGTGGACCTGGCGTTCGCGGATGTGCGTCCGGAGGAGTACGACGCGCTGGTGATTCCGGGTGGCCGGGCACCGGAGTACATCCGCACGGACCCGGACGTTGCCCGCATCGTCGCGCACTTCTTCGCGAACGAACTTCCGGTCGGCACGATCTGCCACGGCCCGCAGGTCCCGGCCGCACTGGGGCTCCTGCGCGGTCGTACAACGGCCGCGTACCCGCCGCTGAAGGTCGACGTGGAGCAGGCCGGTGCCACCTTCACCGACGGGCCGGACGTCGTGGACGGCGCGATGGTGTCCTGCCGCGGCTGGCCCGACCTGCCCCAGTGGTCGCGTGCGTTCCTCCGAGTGCTGGCGAAGTCGGGTGTCCCGACCGGCTGATCATCCACAATGGATGGTCGCCGACACCCGTCGCGAGGTGCTGCGTCGACCACTGGTCAAGGGAAACATTGGCCGATATGTGACACCGTCTCGACCTTGACCGTGCGAAAAGCGGCTCATTGGTCTGACCGGGCGGAAAGCCGAATTCTCTGCTCTCGCAGCAATTCTCGGGGCTCGGAGGACTCAATGGTGAGCTCGCCCAGGCGTGACCGCGCCCTGGTTCGCCCGTGGACGGGAGTGATCGGATGACGGTCGCGTCGACTCCACTGCTGGCAGTCAGAGGGTTGGTGAAACGCCTCCCCGGCGTGATGGCGTTGCCGGGCCTGGACTTCGAGGTTCGCGCGGGTGAGGTGCGCTGTCCGCTCGGCCAGAACGGGGCGGGCAAGGCGACGCTGATCAAGGTGCTGTCCGGGGCACACCGGCCTGACGAAGGTGAGATCCGCTGGCAGGGTGAGATCGCGGAGTTCGGCACTCCGACCGCCGCGATGCGCAGTGGTGTGGCCGTCATGTACCAGGAACGGGATCTCGTGGCGGGCCTGTCGGTGGCCGACAACGTGTTCCGCGGTCACGAACTGTCCACAACGGGCTTCGCCCGGCGGTCAGAGGCGCGGCGCAGGACCCGTGCGCTGCTCGACCGGCTGGGGCACCCGGACATTCCGCCGGATCGCGATGTGGGCCGGTTTTCCGTGGCTCACCAGCAGGTGGTCGGCATGGCGCGGGCGCTGTCGCCGGACGGGCAGCTGCTGATCATGGACGAGCCGTCGGCCGTGCTGGACGCGGACGAGGTGCGAGCCCTGTTCGGTGTCATCCGGGAGCTGACCGCCCAGGGCGTCGCCGTGGTCTACATCTCGCACCGGATGGCGGAGATCCGCGAGATCGGTGACCGGGTGCCCGGGCGTGCGCTGGAGAACGTGTTCCCACCGCGGGTACCGGAGGCGCCGGAGGTGCTGGTGGTGCGCGGACTGGCCGAAGGCGACCGCTTCAGCGGCGTGAACCTCACCGTCCGCCGGGGTGAGGTGATCGGGCTCGCAGGGCTCGCCGGGGCGGGCCGCTCGGAGATCCTCGAGACCGTGCACGGCGCGCGCAAACCGACGGACGGCACCGTCGAGATCGACAGCGAGCAGTTGCGACGGAGGAGTGTCGGGACGCTTTTGACGCGCTGTCGGCCTCGTTCGACGCGGCGTTCAGTTCTGGTGGCTGATGGACCGGCCAGGGTCGGCTGACGAGAGGAGATGGTCGTGACCGAACGAGTCGGCTTGTGGTTGAACGGGGCCAGGGGATCGGTGGCGACCACCGCCGTGAGCGGGCTGCTCGCGTTGCGCGCGGGTTTCGTGCCGCCTGTCGGCTGCGTCACCGAGCTGCTGGACGCGCGTCTGGCGCCATGGGACGCGTTCGTGGTCGGCGGGCACGACATCGTGACCACGCCGCTGGCGAAGCGGGTCGAGTCGCTGCTGCGCGACGGCGTGCTGCCGTACGACGTGACGGGGTGCATCGCGAGCGGCCTGGACGCCGCGGACGCGGAGATCCGGCCCGGTTACGACCCCGCGGCGTCGTCCGGAAGTCAGGCCGACGCCGCCCGGCGGCTGGCCGAGGACATCGCCGACTTCCGCGCCCGGCACGACCTGGCCCGCGTCGTGGTGGTGAACGTGGCGTCGACCGAGCCACCAGTGCGGGTCGAGCACGACTCGCTCGCCGCGCTGGAGGAGGCGCTCGCCGTGCCGGGAAACGCCGTGCTGCCGCCGAGCTCTCTCGTCGCTTACGCCGCTTTCCAGGCGGGGTGCGCCTTCGTGGACTTCACGCCGTCCACCGGGGTCGCGGTGCCCGCACTGGACGAGCTGGCGGTGTGGAAGGGACTGCCCTACGCGGGAAGGGACGGCAAGACGGGGGAGACGCTAGTGCGGGCGGCGCTCGCACCGATGTTCACCTCGCGGGCGCTGCGCGTGCTGTCCTGGACGGGCACGAACCTGCTCGGCGGTGGTGACGGGGCCACGCTGGAGGACCCGGCGCACGCGGACAGCAAGCTGGCGTCCAAGGCCAGGGGGCTGGCGGCGTTGCTCGGCGAGGACGTGACCGCGCCCCTGCACATCGACCACGTACCCGATCTCGGCGAACGCAAGACCGCGTGGGATCACGTGTCGTTCGAAGGGTTTCTCGGCGCGCGGATGTCACTGCAACTGACCTGGAGCGGCCTGGACTCGTCCCTGGCCGCCCCGCTGGTGCTCGACCTCGCCCGCCTGATGGCCGCCGCCCACGCGGCCGGCCGGACCGGTGCCCAGGGTGCGCTCGCGTTCTTCTTCAAGGACCCGTTGGGCAGCGACGAGCACCGGCTCGCGGAACAGGCCCGCGAACTCCACGACTGGGCCCGAAGCCTCGGCACCCGCTGACCGATCTTTTCGACCCGGTTGGACTCCGCTGCGCAACCCTTTCCCTGCAAAGGAGCAGGCGTGAACACCACCACGAGGAAACGGCGCGGCCGCAGCCGAGCGGTCCTGCCGCTGCTCACGGCCCTGTTGTCCGTCATCGCCTTCGCCGTGCCGGCGCGGGCGGCGGACGAGTCCATCGCCGTCGACTTCTCCACGGGCGCCGGTGCTCCGACCTACCGCGCGTCGGGCTGGATCTACGGCATGACCGAGAACGCGTCCGGGCCCGCGGACAACTTCTACCGCGACGTGAAGTTCCGGTACATGCGCGCGGGCGGCGCCCAGCTGGACAGTCCTGGCGGCTGGGTGTCCGGGAAGTACGACCGCCGCTGGAACTCGACCCGTGCCCAGCTGCTGCGGACCCGTGCGCTGGGTGGCGAGTTCGTGTTGCTGCCGCACGACCTGTGGGGTGCCGACGGGTTCGGGATCTCCCGTTTTCCGGGTGACAACGGCAACTGGACCGACTACGACAACTTCCTCACCCGCCTGATCAGCGGCGCGGACGGCCTGCGCGCCAACTGGGCCAGCGGCGGTAACCTGCACAACGACCTCGGCAACCTGCTCGTCCACAACTCGGCGGGACAGCACCAGCCGAAGGGGGAGTGGTGGGTCTACCGCTTCTACGGCTCGCAGACCGGCCAGACAGCCACGGTCACGCCGAGCCAGAACTACGACGGGTTCGCGACGAAAGCACCGGGTGAAGCCAAGATCCTGGTCGGCGGCGGCCGCACGACGGGCAACATCGCGGTCAACCTGCGACGCCTGGACACCACCGAGGGCGTGGTGAGGAACAACCAGGTGCGGGTGCTCGCCGAGCGCATCCCGTACAACAACGGCGGAGCCGTCTCGGGCCCGGTGACCGCCATGGACACCGTCGTGACGCTGAACAACAACGGCACCACGGTGAACCTGCCGCACTCGAACGCCGACGAGTCCTTCACCATCACGGTCCTGCCGCCCTCGGGCACTCCTGGCGGGGCCTTCCAGTCCACCGCGGTCGCCCAGCACTCGCAGCACTGCCTGACCAACCCGGGCCGCAGCACCGCCGACGGCACCCGGCAGCAGCAGGTCACCTGCGGCACCGCTGACGAGCAGCGGTGGAACTTCCGCCCGGTGACCGGCATGGCCGACACCTTCACGGTCACCAACCAGCAGTCGGGCAAGTGCCTGGACGTCAACGGAGTGTCCACAGCGGACGGTGCCGCGGTCATCCAGTGGAACTGCAACGGCGGAGCCAACCAGCAGTTCACCCTGCGCAAGGTCAGCTACGCGGGCAGCGCTCCCACCGACTTCCAGCTCGTCGCCCGGCACAGCGGCAAGTGCGTCGCGGTCGTGGGCGCCTCCACCGCGTCGGGTGCCCTGCTCGACCAGCGGACCTGCAACCCCGTGAACCAGGGCAGCCCGCTCAACCAGACCTGGCGCCTGCCCGGCCGCCAGAGCACCTAGCACCAACTCGGCCCGCGTTCCCGGCAACGGGAGGCGGGCCGAATTCCGGCCCCTTCTGGGAGCGCTCCCGGAAAGGGTCTGGATCGGCAGAGACCTTCAACGAAGAAGGACGATCATGGCCTCGTACCTGCATCCCCCGGCGCCACCGCAGGGTTTTCGCGCGTTCCGCGGTCTTCTGGCTCGTCTCGGCCGACGCCGTGACGCTCGCACCGAGCCTGCCGCTGACGGGTCCGCTCACCAGGACCGGCTCGACGCCCAGGCCGTCCACAGCGAACCCGCACCAGCGCGCCAACGAGACCGAAGGTATGACCTGCCATGAGAAAACGACTCACCGCGGTGCTCTCCGCCGCGCTCCTGACCGTGGCCACCGCCGTGGCCGTCTCCGCCGTCACCGCACCGCCCGCCGCCGCGCACGTGGTCAACCCCGCCGACTTCCAGCAGGTCGAACTGGCCAAGGGCGTCGCCGAGATGGGCGAGCCGATGTCGATGGCGGTGCTGCCGGACCGCTCGGTGCTGCACACGTCCCGCAACGGCACGCTGCGCCGCACCACGGCGGCCGGTGCCACGAGCGTGATCGCCAACATCCCCGTCTACACCCATGACGAGGAGGGTCTGCAGGGCATCGCAGTGGATCCCGGCTTCGCGACCAACCGGCACATCTATCTCTACTACTCGCCGCCGTTGTCGACACCTGCCGGTGACGCGCCGTCCAGCGGGACGAACTTCTCCCAGTGGAACGGCGTGAACCGCCTGTCCCGGTTCACCCTCAACGCCGACTTCACGCTCAACACGGCGAGCCAGGTGACCATGCTGGACGTGCCGACGAGCCGGGGGATCTGCTGCCACGTCGGCGGTGACATCGACTTCGACGCGGCGGGCAACCTGTACCTGTCAACCGGCGACGACACCAACCCGTTCGACTCCGGCGGTTACACGCCGATCGACGAGCGCTCGGGACGCAACCCCGCGTATGACGCGCAACGCAGCGCGGGCAACACCAACGACCTGCGCGGCAAGGTGTTGCGGATCAAGGTGAACGCCGACGGGACCTACACGATCCCGGCGGGCAACCTGTTCCCGCCCGGCACGGCCAGGACGCGGCCGGAGATCTACGCGATGGGCCTGCGCAACCCGTTCCGGTTCAACGTGGACCCGGCCACCGGCACGATCTACCTCGGTGACTACGGACCGGACGCCGGCTCGACCACCTCCAGCCGCGGACCGGCCGGGCAGGTGGAGTTCAACCGGATCACCTCGGCGGGCAACTACGGCTGGCCGTACTGCACGGGCACGAACACCACCGATGAGAACTACGTGGACTACACGTTCCCGTCGGGACCGTCGGGCAGCCGGTTCAACTGCGCCGCACCGGTCAACAACTCGCCGAACAACACCGGCCTGACGAACCTGCCCGCCGCGCGACCGGCGTGGATCAAGTACGACAACTGCTCCTTCGCCGCGTTCGGCTGCGGGTCGGAGTCCCCGATGAGTGCGCCCGTGTACCGCTACGACGCGAACAACCCGTCGACGGTCAAGTTCCCCGCCTCGCTGGACGGGCACGTGTTCGCCACCGAGTTCGGCCGGCGCTGGATCAAGACCATCGACGTCAACCCCGACGGCTCCGCCGGGCAGGTCGGTGACTTCCCCTGGCGCGGCACCCAGGTCATGGACGCGAGCTTCGGTCCGGACGGCGCTCTCTACGTGCTGGACTACGGCACCGGCTGGGGCAGCGGTGACGCGAGCTCCGCGCTCTACCGCATCGAGTACATCGGTCCGGCGGGCAACCGCGCGCCGGTGGCACGCGCGTCCGCCAACCGCCTGTCCGGCACCGCGCCGCTGACCGTGGACTTCTCGTCGGCCGGATCCTCCGACCCGGAGAACGGCGCGCTGACCTACGCGTGGAACTTCGGCGACGGCAGCACGTCCACGGCGGCCAACCCCAGCCACACCTTCACCGCCAACGGCCAGTACACCGTCACGCTCACGGTGAAGGACCCGGCCGGGCTCACCGGCAGCACCAACGTGATCATCACCGTCGGCAACACCGCACCCGTGGTCACGTTGAACACCCCGGTCAACGGAAGCCTGTTCAGCTTCGGCGACAGCATCCCTTACACGATCACGGTTTCCGACGTGGAGGACGGGACGATCGACTGCACGCAGGTGACGTTGTCCTACCTCCTCGGCCACGACAGTCACTCCCACAAGATCACCTCGCGCAACGGCTGTTCGGGCACCATCGAGATCCCGGTGGACGGTGAGCACGACACGGGGGCGAACATCTACGCCGTCTTCGACGCCGAGTACACCGACAAGGGCGCGAACGGCGTGCCGCCCGCGACCACCCACGCCCAGAACGTGCTCCAGCCCCGGCACCGGCAGGCCGAGCACTACACGACGCAGTCGGGCACCGGCCTGTTCGACAAGACGCCGGCCGAGGGCGGCCGCACCGTCGGCGACATCCACAACGGCGACTGGATCGCGTTCGACAACTACAACCTCACCGGCGCGAACCGGTTCACCGCGCGCGTGTCCTCCGCGGGAGCGGGCGGCACGATCACGGTGCGCAGCGGTTCGCAGACCGGTCCGGCACTGGCCACGCTGACCGTGCCGGTGACCGGCGGGTGGGACACGTTCCGGGAGGTCTCCACCGCGCTGACGAACGTGCCCACGACCACCGGCAGGCTGTACCTGACGTTCGCGGGCAGCGGCACCGGTTACCTGTTCGACGTGGACGCCTTCACGTTCGACACGTCCACCGGCGGCGGACGCACCGGGCCGATCACCGGGGCGGCGTCCGGCAAGTGCGCCGACGTCACCGGTGGCAACAGCGCGGACGGCACGCGGATTCAGCTGTACACCTGCAACGGCGGCGCGAGCCAGCAGTGGACGGTCAACGGGACCACGTTGCGGGCGCTGGGCAAGTGCATGGACGTCGCGAACGGTGGCACCGCCAACGGCGGCGCCGTGCAGCTGGGGACCTGCAACGGTGCCACGAGCCAGAACTGGAGCGCCGGTGCCAACGGATCCGTGGTCAACACGAAGTCCGGCAAGTGCCTCGACGCCAACGGCGCCGGCACCGCCAACGGCACGGTGCTGATCATCTGGACCTGCCACGGCGGCACCAACCAGCGCTGGACGCTGCCATGACGACTCCGCCGCGTGCTTCGACACCAAGGAGGATGAGATGACCTACCAGGCTTGGCGACGGGTGCTCGGTGTTGCCACCGCGGCACTCGTCGTGGGCGGGGTCGCTTCCGCACCACCGGCGGCGGCCGCTGACACACCTTACGACGTGCTGGTGTTCTCCAAGACCGCGGGCTTCCGGCACGACTCGATCCCCACCGGCATCCAGCTGATCCGCGACCTGGGCGGTGCCAACAGCTTCACGGTGACCGCCACCGAGGACGCGGCGCAGTTCACGAGCGCCAACCTCGCGAAGTACGAGGCCGTGGTGTTCCTCAACACCACGGGGGACGTGCTGAACGCCACCCAGCAGAGCGCCTTCGAGTCCTACGTCCGCGGCGGCGGCGGTTACGTGGGTATCCACTCGGCGGCCGACACCGAGTACGACTGGCCGTTCTACGGCGAGCTGGTGGGTGCGTACTTCGCGTCGCACCCGGCCATCCAGCAGGCGACGATCCGGACGGAGAACCGTGCGCACGCCGCCACCGCGCACCTCTCCCCGGCCTGGGTGCGCACCGACGAGTGGTACAACTACCGCACCAACCCGCGCAGCGGCGCCCGTGTTCTGTCTACTTTGGACGAGTCGACCTACTCCGGCGGGTCGATGGGTGCCGACCACCCGATCACGTGGTGCAAGCCCATGGCGAGTGGACGCTCCTTCTACACCGGCACCGGCCACACGAGGGAGAGCTATGCCGATCCGGCTTTCCGCACGATGATCCTCGGCGGCATCCGGTACGCGGCGAACAGGACGAAGGCGGACTGCCGCCCCGAGACCGGCTACACCACCCTCTACAACGGGTCGACGACCGGGTGGACTCAGGCGGGCCCCGGCGGTTTCACCAACAGCGACGCCACGCTCACCTCGTCCGGCGGTATGGGCATGCTGTGGTACAGCGCCAAGGAGTTCCGGTCCTACTCGCTCAAGCTCGACTGGCGGATGCCGGGGGACGACAACTCCGGTGTGGTGCTCGGGTTCCCGGCGGGCAGCACCCCGGACTCGGCTCTCTCCAACGGGTATGAGGTCCAGATCGACGCGACCGACACCGCGGACAAGACCACGGGGGCGATCTACGGGGTCAAGGCCCCCGACACCGCCGCCAGGGACGCCGCGCTGAACCCGCCCGGCGAGTGGAACACCTACGAACTGCTCGTCGAGGGCGAACGCCTCCAGGTGTTCCTGAACGGCGTGAAGATCAACGACTTCACCAACACCGACCCGGCTAGGTCGCTCACCTCTGGCCACATCGCGCTGCAGAACCACGGGTCCGGTGACGACGTGTCGTTCCGCAACGTCCGGATCAAGGAGCTCGGCGGGACCGTGCCGCGCACCGGGCGGATCACCGGCGGCTCCGGCAAGTGCGTCGACGTCGCCGGCGGCAGCAGCGCGGACGGCACGAAGATCCAGCTGTGGACCTGCAACACCAACGCGAGTCAACAGTGGACGGTCAGCGGGAACACGTTGCGCGCCCTCAACAAGTGCATGGGCGTCGCCGGTGGCAGCACCGCCAACGGCGCGCTGGTGCAGCTGATGACGTGCAACGGCAGCGGCTCGCAGAACTGGACGGCCGGGGCGAACGGCTCACTGGTCAACCAGCAGGCGAACAGGTGCCTGGACGCCAACGGCGCCAGTTCGGCGGACGGCACCCAGCTCATCCTCTGGACCTGTCACGGCGGCACGAACCAGCGCTGGACCCTGCCATGAGCGGACAGACCTTCCCAGGAGGTGCGGAATGAGACTCTCAGCAGTCTCTCCGGCGGCGCGGACCCGGATCGCCTTGGCGGTGACCGTGTTGGCCGCGGCCACGTTGACGTGGTCCACACCGGCACCTGCGGCGGCGGCGACCACCGGACCGTGTGACATCTACGCCAGCGGCGGCACGCCCTGCATCGCGGCGCACAGCACGACGCGGGCGCTTTACGGTTCGTACAACGGAAATCTCTACCAAGTCAGGAGGGCGTCGGACAACACCAGCAAGGACATCGGCCTGCTCGCCGCGGGCGGCAACGCCAACGCGGCGACGCAGGACACGTTCTGCGCCGGCACCTCGTGCGTCATCACGGTGGTCTACGACCAGTCCGGTCGCGGGAACGACCTGTGGTACCAGGGATCGAGCGTGGTCCCCGGCTCGCCGCAGAGCCGGCCCGCGAACGCGACCTCCGAGTCGCTGGTGATGGGTGCTGACAAGAGCAAGGCGTACTCGCTCTACATCAACCCCGGCAACAGCTACTGGCGTGACGGCAGCCGGACCGGCGTCCCGACGGGCGCCGCGCCGGAGGGCATGTACATGGTGACCAGCGGTACGCACGTCAACGGCGGCTGCTGCTTCGACTACGGCAACAGCGAGACGACCCGCAAAGCCGACGCGGCCGGAGCGATGGACGCGATCAACTTCAGCACGCAGTGCTGGTTCGGCGGGTGCGTCGGCCGCGGTCCGTGGGTCCAGGCGGATCTCGAATGGGGCCTGTTCCCGGGCGGAAGCCAGCAGTGGAACCCGAACCAGCGGGCTTTCACGGACAAGTTCGTCACGGCGATCCTGAAGAACAACGGGACCACGCGGTTCGCGCTCAAGGGCGGCAACGCCCAGGCGGGTGATCTGACCACGTTGTACGACGGTTCGCTCCCGCCCGGCTACAGCCCGATGAAGAAACAGGGCGCCATCGTCCTGGGCAGTGGTGGTGACTGCTGCAAGCCCGACGGTGGTGCGAACCTCAGCGCGGGCACCTTCTACGAGGGAGCGATGGTCGCGGGCTACCCGTCCGACGCGACCGAGAACGCCGTGCAGGCCAACATCATCGCTGCCGGGTACGGCGGTGGCGGCGGCAATCCGCCCGTGCCCGGCGGCGCTGTGCGTGCGGTGGGCGCGGGCAAGTGCCTGGAGACACCGAACGGCACCGCGGGCACGCAGACCCGGATCTGGGACTGCTCGGGCAGCGCGGGCCAGAAGTGGGCCCGGTCGGCGTCGGGTCAGCTCACCGTGTTCGACGGCACGACCCAGCGGTGTCTCGACGCGTACGGCCAAGGGACCACCGCGGGCACCAGGGTGGCGATCTGGACGTGCAACGGTCAGACCAACCAGCGGTGGAACGTCAACGCCAACGGCACGATCACCGGCGTGCAGTCCGGTCTGTGTCTGGACGTGTCCGGCGCATCCACGGCCAACGGCGCGCTCGTCCAGCTGTGGACGTGCCACGGCCAGTCCAACCAGCAGTGGAGCTTGACCTGATCAGCGGTCGTGCGTGCTGTCCTCCGCTCCGGCGGCGAACAGCACGCACGGCCATTCCCATCACTGACAAAGGAGTCGAGTGATGCGCATGTCAGAGCCGACGATGTACGACACCAGCCCGGCCGCGTGCTGGACGGACGGCTTCCGCACCGCCAACGGCGAATGCGGTGCGGTGCTGTACGGCGAGCCCGCGATGGAGAAAGTGGTCTTCGAGGCCGGCCGGTCCTGCCACCCGGCGTACGAGTTCCGGATCTCCAGTCCCGGCATGGCCGCCGTCGGCGGCTACGGCCGGATCACCGACTCCCGCACCGGCGAGGTCATCTCGACCTGGACCGACGGGCACGGCACCTGGGCCCGCCGGGCCTTCGCGTCCAGAGCCGACCAGGTGATCGCACACGAGCTGCTGCCGGCACCTGGCCGGACGGTCGACACCACGCTGAGCGTCGACACCGCGCTCGACGGGCTGCTCGGCAGCACGCGTTTCACGACGAGAGCCACTGTCAGCAACGGCTCGGGCTACCTCACCTTGCGACGCGTCGGCCTGTCGGGTTGCGGTGCCTTCGGCTACGAGGGCATCACCAGGGTGGTGGCCTTCGGCGGCAGCATCCTCGCCAGCGGGACCACCCTCGTCGTCATCGGGGCGGCCAGGCTGCTCCTGCTCACCAAACTCGACCGGTACGAGCCGTCCTCGACCGGCTGGTTCTTCCCCGCGCTGCGCACGGCACTCGCCGGGCTCGACAACGACTATGCCACCCTGTTCGCGCGGCACGCGGCCGCCACACCCGCTTGACCCGGCCACCGGCATCGAGAGTTCGGGCGACGATCACACGCAAGCGTGACGTTGCGCCGGGTCCTTTCGTTGCCGGTGTGACAATTACCCGATGGAGAGCACCCAGGGCATTGAGTCCGGTTCGCCAGCCGCAGTGCTGCGCATGCTGATGGACGGCAGGCCGCGCACCCGAGCGGAGGTCGTGGCCGCGACCGGCCTCTCCCGCTCCACCGTGCGGGCGAGGCTCGACCTGCTCCTGGCCGCCGGTCTGGTGACCGGCGGCGGTACCGGGGAGTCCACCGGCGGACGGCCGGCGAGCCGGTTCGTGTTCAACCCCGGCGCGCGCCTCGTGCTGGTGGCCGAAGTGGGCGCCACCCATGCGACGGTCGCCGTGACCGACCTCGGGTGCCGGTTGATCGCGGTCGAACAGGTCGGCCTCGATGTCGCGGACGGACCGGAGGTGATCCTCCAGCTCCTGGTCACGACCTGGCGCGAGCTGCTGCGCGACGTGGACCACCCGGAGACCGGGCCGGAGATCGCTGGAGTGGGCATCGGGCTGCCGGGGCCGGTCGAGCACTCCACCGGCCGGCCGAACAACCCGCCGATCATGCCGGGCTGGGACGGGTTCGACGTGCCGGCGGCGATCGCGGCGGAGTTCGGCGTGCCGGTGCTGGTCGACAACGAGGTCAACCTGATGGCGCTGGGCGAGCACACGGCCTCGCACCCGGACGTGCGGCACATGATCGTGGTGAAGGCGGCGACCGGCATCGGCGCCGGGCTGATCAGCAACGGTGTGCTGCACCGCGGCGCGGCGGGCGCGGCGGGGGACCTGGGGCACATCAGGGTGCCCGCCGGCGAGGAGGCGCTGTGCCGCTGCGGCAACACCGGGTGCCTTGAGGCGGTCGCCGGTGGTCCGGCGCTGGCGGCGAAGCTGAGAGAGCTGGGGCTCCCCGCGCACTCGACGGCCGACGTGGTGCACATGGTCCGGTCCGGCAACCTCGAGGCCGGCCGGGTCGTGCGGCAGGCGGGCAGGGACATCGGCGAGGTGCTCGCGGGCGGCGTGAGCATGTTCAACCCGTCGCTCGTGGTCATCGGCGGGCTGCTGGCGGACGCGGGGGAGATGCTGCTGGCGGGCGTGCGCGAGTCGATCTACCGACGCTCGCTCCCGCTGGCCACGGAGGACCTGAGGATCGTCGCGTCGACGGCGGGTGCGACCGCCGGTGTGCTGGGCGCCGCGGCGATGGTCGTGCAGCACGTGCTGTCGCCGGAGGTGCTGGACGCGCGGCTCGGCGCGGTCGTCTCCGCGATCTCCGCCGGGGAGGCCTGAGCTACTTTGGCAGAAAGTAGCCATAACTTAGTCCGGTTCTACCGGACTTTTGCATTGACCTTGCCATATGGTCGGGTTTACGTTCACCTGCATGTGGGACATCGGCGTCAACACATGGGTTTGGACGTCACCGCTCACCGATGACGGATTGGCCGCGCTCGCGCCGAAGGTTCGCGAGTGGGGGTTCGACGTCATCGAACTGCCTGTGGAGCAGCCGGGTGACTGGGACCCGCGCCGCGCCGCCGATCTGCTGGCCGAGTTGAACCTCCGGGCCACCGTCTGTCTCGTCATGCCGTCGGGCCGTGAGCTGGTCGCGGCAGACACGGTCGCGGAGACCCAGGACTACCTGCGGCGGGTCGTGGACGTCGCGGCGATCGTCGGCAGCCCGGTCGCGGCGGGCCCCGCCTACAGCTCGGTCGGCCGCACCTGGCGCATCGACGACCGGCCGCAGGTGTACCGCGAGCTGCGCGCGAACCTCCACCCCGTCGTCGAGTACGCGGCGCAGCGCGGTGTCCGCATCGCCGTGGAGCCGCTGAACCGGTACGAGACGAGCCTGCTGAACACCGTGGACCAGGCGCTCGAGGCGCTGGACGGGCTCCCCGCCGAGGGGTGCGGCCTGGCGCTCGACACCTACCACCTCAACATCGAGGAAGCGGCGCCGGTGAAGGCGATTCTCGCCGCCGGCGCGCGCATCGCGCACGTTCAGGTGTGCGCCAACGACCGCGGTACGCCGGGTCGCGATCACCAGGACTGGCCCGCGTTGCTGGGCGCCTTGGGCGATGCCGGCTACCGCGGTCCGTTGTGCATCGAGTCGTTCACGCCGGACAACGCCGCGATCGCGACCGCTGCCTCGATCTGGCGGCCGCTGGCCGACTCACCGGACGCCCTCGCCGTCGAAGGCCTGGCCTTCCTGCGCGCTGCCGCCGCCGCTCTCACACGTTAGCCGACCGCGTCACCACCCCGGAGGAGTGGCAATGCAACGCAGACTCAAGCGATTACTGTCGGTGTTGGCCGGTGCTCTGGTGGTGATGGGGCTAGTCACGCCGACCACCCCGGCACAGGCTCATGGCCTGCACGTCCTGCTGTTCACCAAGACCGCTTCCGGCGCCTACCGGCACGACTCCATCCCGGCGGGCATCACGATGATGGAGCAGCTGGCCGCCCAGCGCGGCTGGGAGATGACCAAGACCGAGGACGCGTCGGTCTTCAACGACGCCACGCTCGCCACGTACAACGTGATCGTGATGCTGCAGACGTCGGGCATGGTGTGGGACACCGCCGCGCAGCGCACCGCGATGCAGAACTACGTGCGCAGGGGCGGCGGTGTGGTGGCGATCCACAACGCCACCGACATGAACATCGAGCAGCAGTTCCCGTGGTGGGACCAGATGCTCGGCATGACCATGACCCAGCACTCGTCGATCGTGTCCGGCACCGCCAAGGTCGCCGACCGCAAGCACCCGTCCGGGGCGGGTCTTCCGGACCGGTGGACGCGGACCGAGGAGTGGTACAACTTCAACCGCTCCGCGCGCGGCGACGTGCACGTGCTGGTCACCGCGGACGAGTCGACCTACGACGCGGGTCCGTCCAAGATGGGCTTCGACCACCCGATCTCGTGGTGCCGCAACTTCGAGGGCGGCCGGGTGTGGGCGACCGGCATGGGCCACCAGGCCTCGAGCTACTCCGAACCCCTGTTCCGCCAGCACATCACCGGTGGTGTGGAGTCGGCGGGCGGCATCGTGGGCGCGGACTGCGGTCCGACGGTGTGGAGCAGCTTCCAGAAGGTGCAGCTCGACAACTCCGTCATCGCGCCGAGCACGGTCGACGTCGCTCCCGACGGCCGGGTGTTCTTCAACGAGTACAACGGCAACCTGAAGATCTACAAGCCGGACACCAGGACGACGGTCGTCGCGGGCACGCTCAGCGTCTACGGCCAGGGACAGAACTCGGAGGACGGCCTGGTCGGCATGGCGCTCGACCCGGCGTTCGCGACCAACAAATGGGTCTACCTGAACTACTCCCCAGCGGGGACCCAGGAGATCGCCAGGATTTCGCGCTTCACCATGAACGGCGACAGATTGGACATGGCCAGCGAGAAGGTCCTGCTGACCCTGCCCGCGTCACGGCGTGAAGAGCCGGGGCACACCGGCGGCCAGCTGAACTTCGGGCCGAACGGCAACCTCTACATCAGCGTCGGCGACGACATCAACCCCAACGGCAACTCCGGCGGCTACGCGCCGATCGACGAACGCCCCGGCCGCGCGCTGTACGACGCGCAGGGCACCGCGGCCAACACCAACGACCTGCGCGGCAAGATCCTGCGCATCCACCCGGAGCCCGACGGCACCTACACCGTGCCCGCGGGCAACCTGTTCGCGCCCGGCACCGCCAGGACGCGGCCGGAGATCTACGCGATGGGCTTCCGCAACGCGTTCCGGTTCAGCGTGCACCCGACCACCGGCGTGATCTACGCGGCCGACTACGGCCCGGATGCGGGCAGCGACAACCCGAACCGCGGTCCGGCGGGACTCGTGGAGTGGAACGTGATCAAGTCGCCGGGCAACTACGGCTGGCCGTACTGCGTGGCGAACAACATCGCCTACAACGACTGGAACTTCGCCAGCAACACGTCCGGACCGAAGTTCAACTGCGCGTCGCCGGTCAACAACTCGCCCAACAACACCGGTCTGACGACGCTGCCCGCGGCGCGGGGAGCGGACCTCTGGTACGGCAACGGTGCGAACGGCAACGCCTTCCCGGAGATGGGGCCGAGCAGCGGCGGCGAGGCGCCGATGGCGTTCCCCGCCTACCAGTACAACGCGAGCAACCCGTCGACGACGAAGTTCCCCGCCTACTTCGACCAGACGCCGTTCTTCGGAGAGTGGTCCCGCAACCGCATGTGGGAGTTCCGGATGGACTCCTCCGGGAACCTGCTGAAGGTCAACAACTTCCTGTCGAACATGTCGTTCGCCTCCCCGATGGACGCGAAGTTCGGCCCCGACGGATCGATGTACCTGCTGACCTGGGGCACGGGCTGGGACGACAACAAACCGTTGCCCGGCGCCGGATTGTGGCGCATCGACTACACGACCACCGGTGAACGGCTTCCGGTGGCGCAGGCGTCCGGCACTCCGCTGACCGGTCCGTCGCCGCTGACGGTGCGCTTCTCCAGCGCAGGTTCCAACGACCCCGGTGGTCTTCCGCTGACCTACCGGTGGACCTTCGGCGACGGCGCCACGTCCACGGAGCCGAACCCCACGCACACCTACACCACGAGCGGGAAGTTCACCGCCCAGCTCACCGTCACCAACTCGGCCGGCAAGATCGGTACCGCGAACGTGACCATCAGCGTGGGCAACACCGAGCCGGTCGTGCGGTTCACCGGTCCCGTCGACGGCGGCATGATCAACTTCGGTGACCCCGTCCCGTACACGTTGTCCGTGACCGATCAGGAGGACGGCACGATCGACTGCGGCAGGGTGAACGTCCAGTCGAACATGGGCCACGACTCGCAC
Source organism: Lentzea roselyniae (assembly GCF_039537795.1). NCBI lineage: Bacteria > Bacillati > Actinomycetota > Actinomycetes > Pseudonocardiales > Pseudonocardiaceae > Lentzea > Lentzea roselyniae. Next base: position 23,775 of record NZ_BAABBE010000047.1, on the reverse strand, counting down.
AAGCACCCGATCGGCTCGCCCACGACCGGCTGCTCGGGGGCGCTTCAGACGGGCATCGACTCCGGGCACCAAGGGCTCAACGTGCACGTGATCGGCTCTGCCGAGTACACGGACAAGGGCGCGAACGGAGTGCCGCCTCTGACCGGCAGCGCGCAGGTCGTGCTGCAGCCCAAGCAGAAGCAGGCCGAGTTCTTCAACGGCTCGTCCGGCGTGACCATCGTGTCGCAGGCGGGCGCCGAGTCGGGCGCCAAGGTCGGCGACATCGGCAACAACGACTGGATCTCGTTCAAACCGGTCAACTTCACCGGGATCAACCAGGTGTCGTTCCGGGTGTCCGCGCCTTCCGGTGGCGGGGGCACGATCGAACTGCGCGCCGGTTCGCCGACGGGCCAGCTCATCGCGTCGTCGCCGGTCACCAGCACCGGTAGCGCGGACACCTACGCCAGCACGCCCGCGGTGAACGTGACCGCGCCGTCCGGCACCGTCGAGCTGTTCGCGGTGTTCAAGACGTCGTCGTCGGCCAGTTTCGACCTCGACTCGATCACCTACGTCGGACCGGGCGCCGGCGGGCCCGGTGGTGGCACCGCGAAGGAGATCGTCGGCGCGAGCGGCAAGTGCGTCGACGTCAACGGTGCCAGCTCGACCGACGGCGCGAAGGTGCAGCTGTGGACCTGCAACGGCGGCGCCAACCAGAAGTGGACGCAGAACGGCACCACGCTGCGGTCGCTGGACAAGTGCCTCGACGTCACCGGCAACAGCCAGGCCGACGGCGCGATCGTCCGGTTGTGGTCGTGCAACGGCTCGTCCGGGCAGAACTGGACCGCGCAGTCCGACGGCTCGATCCGCAACGGCACGAAGTGCCTGGACGCGAACGGCGCCAGTTCGGCGGACGGCACCCAGCTCATCATCTGGACCTGCCACGGCGGGACCAACCAGAGGTGGACCTTCCGGTAGTCCAGGAGCCGGTCAGCGGCCTTTTCCGGCCGCTGACCGGTTTCCCCGTCGAGGAGGAACGATGAGCAGGACCGTTCGGTCGCGGGCGACCAAGGCCGCAGCCTGGGCCACCCCGCCGCCCAGGGCGAAAGGACGGGTGTGGGCCGGTTTCCTCACCGCCTTCCTGCTCGGGCTGGCGGTCGCGTTCCTGATCACCTCGGGGAACGGGCCGGACGCGACCCAGCGGCGGATCGCGGAACTGGAGCGAGAGGACGCCGCACGCGACGCCGCGCAGCTCGGCCCGTTGACCGACCAGGCCAAGGGCACCAGAGACAGCCTGGCTCCGGTGCTCGCGGCCATGGCGCAGGCGGCTCCCGTCGACGGGTCGGCACCGAAGTCGCCGCTCACGTCCGACGCGGTGACCGGGTGGCGGGACGTCGTTGCCGCAGCGGAGAAGTCGTACGAGCAGTCGCCGTCCGCGGGCAACGGGATCAACGTGGCGCGCGCTGGCCTGCGCACGGCCGTGCAACAGCTCGCCGCGGCGGTCAGGGGGTTCGAGACGGCACTCGGTGTGGCCGAGCCGGTCAGGAGCACTCTCGTGGCGCTGGCGGGTGAGCAGCGCACGCTGGCACTGCGCACGTGGTCGGTGGCCGCGGTCCAGCTCGACGTGATCAACATCGAGGCGGGGAGGGGGCACGTGCACGTCCAGCTCTCCACAGGCGGCGACGCCGGCGTGATCGCACCCGACGGCGCGCCGGAGGGACGGTGATGGCTGGTCATGGCGTTCGGCCGGCGACCGATGCCGTCCGCCTCCTGGTCGACGCGCGCACAGTGATCGAGCCCGTGCACCGCGCCACGATCGACGAACTCGGTCCGGCGCTGCGTCGCGTCGCCGGCTACCACATCGGGTGGTGGGACGCGGACGGCAGACCCGCACCGTCGGGCGGCAAGGCGCTGCGGCCCGCTCTCACCCTCGCCTGTGCCCGCGCGCTCGCCGACGGGCCTGTGCCGCCGGACGTGATCGCGGCTGCGACGGCGGTGGAGCTGATCCACGACTTCTCGCTCCTGCACGACGACGTCATGGACGGCGACGAAACGCGGCGGCACCGTCCCTCGGCGTGGGCGGCGTTCGGGACCACGGCGGCGATCCTCGCCGGGGACGTCCTGGTGGGACTCGCGCTGCGCCGGGTGCCGCCGTCCCTGACGGGTGTACTCGCCGACGTGCTCGTCGACCTGTGCGAAGGGCAGTCGGCCGACGTGGCGGCCGAGACCGCGACGTCGGTGGACGTCGAGCAGTGCCTCGCCACCGCGGCGAGGAAGACCGGTGCCCTGCTGGGGGCAGCCTGCCGCCTTGGTGCTCTCGCGGCCGGAGCCGACCCTGCCGCCGCTGACCACTACCGGTGGTTCGGGGTGCACCTCGGCGTCGCCTTCCAGCTGGTCGACGACATCCTCGGCATCTGGGGCGACCCGGCGCGGACCGGCAAACCGGCCCACTCCGACATCAGGGCCCGCAGAAGAACCCTGCCGGTCGTGGCGGCACTCGCCTCGGACACGTCGGCGGGGCGCCGGCTCGGACGGATCTACCTCGAGGACCGCGGTGAGGACGAGACCGTGCCGTGCATCGCGGAGCTCGTCGCGGAGGCGGGTGGCCGGGCGTGGGCGGAGGCCGAGGCGGACCGCCGCGTGCGGCTGGCGTTCGACTGCCTGGACCGAGCGGATCCGCGTCCGTCCGCCGCCCTGGATCTGCGCGATCTGGCCCGGCTGGTCACGAGCAGGGACCGCTGAACCCGCTCGCGCCGAACGCGGCCTCAGGGGGACCTTCAGCCCAGTTGCTGGTCCACGACGCTGGGTGACAGGACGTGGTGGACCACCATGGCCGCCGCCCCGAGCACGCCTGCCACCTCGCCCGCACGGGACGGCACGATGCGGAGGTTCTCCGTGGCCAGCGGCAGTGAACGGCAGTAGACCGCCTCCCGCACTCCGGCCAGCAGCATCTCACCCGCTGCGGCGAGGTCGCCGCCGACCACGATCAGCGAGGGGTTGACCATGCTGACACAGGCGGCGAGCACCTCGCCGATGGTGCGGCCCGCATGCCGGATCGCCTGACCGGCTTCGACGTTGCCCGCGCGGACCAGGGCGACGACGTCGGCGCTCGAGTGGGCCTCCACCCCCTTTGCTCGCAACCGGGCCACTATCGCGGAGCCGCTGGCGACGGCCTCCAGGCACCCGGTGTTGCCACAGCCGCAGGGAGCGTCGTCGCTGCCAGGCGCCTGGATGTGGCCGAGATCCCCCGCCGCGCCGACCGCGCCGCGGTGCAGGACGCCGTTGCTGATGAAACCCGAGCCGATCCCGGTCGCCACCTTCACGACGATCATGTGGTCGGTGCCGGGGAAAGAGTGCGCGTGCTCGCCCAGTGCCATCAGGTTGACCTCGTTGTCCACCAGCACCGGCACGCCGAACTCGGCGCGGACGTGCGCCGGCACGTCGAAGCCGTCCCAGGCGGGCATGATCGGCGGGTGGTTGGGCTTGCCCGACGAGTGTTCGACCGGGCCGGGCAGGCCGATGCCGACACCGGCCGGCGAGACGGATACGCCGGCGTCCCTGACCAGTTCCCTCCAGGTCTCGGCCAGGCGCGCCAGCACCGGCTCCGGCCCGTCGGCGATGTCCAGGCTGAGCCGGCGCATGGCCAGCGGGCCGCCGGCGAGGTCGGTCACGGCGACGGTCGCGTGCGTGGCGCCGACGTCGGCGGCGAGGACGGAGCGGGCGGCCGCGTTGAACGCCAGCCGGCCGGCGGGCCTGCCGCCGGTGGACACCCTGATGCCGTGGTCGGTGAGGAACCCCGCGTCCCGCAGTGCGTCGAGCCTGGTTCGGACCGCGGCGCGGGTCAGGCCTGTCTGGCTCGCCAGTTCGGCACGCGTGCGCGGCACTCCGTCGAGCAGCAGCCGCAGCAGCTGCCCCAGGAGAAGCCGCAGGAGCCCAAGGTACGTCCGGCACACGCCCAGTGAACCAGGGAACGCCGAGTAATGGTGGTGTTCATCCGTAAGACGTGTGCACTTTGGCAGTGATGTGCCAACTTATGATTGACAGTCGTCAATAGTGGCCCCTACCTTCGCCTCATGGCTGTGACCCACGGAACATCGGGGGCGGATGACCCCGTTGCCGTCGTACGGCTGGAGGGCATCGAGAAGAGCTTCTTCGGCGTACCGGTGCTGCGCGGCGTCGATCTCCTGCTGCACGCGGGTGAGGTGCATGCGCTGGTGGGGGAGAACGGTGCGGGCAAGTCGACGCTGCTGAAGGTGCTGGCCGGTGTCCACCGGCCCGACTCGGGACGGATCGTGGTGCGGGACGAGGAGGTCTCGTTCGCCGCGCCGCGCGACGCGCAGGTGGCGGGGATCGCGATCATCCACCAGGAGTTCACCCTCCTCGAGCACCGCACGGTGGCCGAGAACGTGTTCCTGGGCCGGGAACCGGTGCGGCGCGGTCAGGTGGACCGGCGCGCGATGGAGACCCAGACCCGGCAGCTGCTCGACTGGCTGGGAGAGGACGGCATCGAGCCCGGCACCGAGGTGGCCCGGTTGTCCGTGGCCCGCAAACAGGTGGTGGAGATCGTCAAGGCGCTGTCGGCGGACGCCAAGGTCCTCGCGATGGACGAGCCCACCGCGGCGTTGGCGGACAACGAGGTCGAGCTGCTGTACGGCCTGGTGCGCAGACTTCGGGATCGTGGGATCGCGATTCTCTACGTGTCGCACCGGATGCGTGAAGTGTTCGACCTCAGCTCACGGATCACGGTGTTGAAGGACGGTGCGTTCGTCACCTGTGTGCCGACCGCCGATCTGGACACCGATCAGGTCGTGCGGCACATGGTCGGCCGTCCGCTGGAAGCGCTGTATCCCGAACGCACGAGCGTCCCCGGTGCGGTGCGGATCGCGTTGCGGGGAGCGGGAAACGAGCGGGTGCGGAACCTGACGTTCGACGTGCGGGCCGGGGAGATCGTGGGCCTCGCCGGGTTGCAGGGCTCCGGTCGTTCCGCGATCGCGCGGGCGATCTGGGGCGTCGAGCCGTTCACGACCGGCACCGTGGAACTCGATGGCGTGCCGACTCGCGTCACCGGTCCGCGGACGGCCGTCCGCAAGGGCATCGGGTACGTCACCGAGGATCGCAAGGGCGAAGGACTGGCGCTGCGGCAGTCGGTGCGGGACAACACCTTGCTGGTCCGTCGCGCGGCGTGCCGCGGTGCGGCGGCTCGTCAGGCCGCGGATCTGACACGGCTGCTCGGCGCGGTCGGTGTCGTCGCGCGCGGGCCGCATCAGGAAGTGCGCTACCTCTCCGGTGGCAACCAGCAGAAAGTGGTGCTGGGAAAGTGGCTCGCCGTGCGGCCACGCGTGCTGATCGTGGACGAGCCGACCCGCGGCGTCGACGTCGGCGCGAAACAGACCCTGTACCGGTTGCTGCGCGACCTGGCGGACGACGGCATGGCGATCCTCATGATCTCGTCGGAGTTGCCGGAGCTGATCGGCATGAGCGACCGGATCCTCGTCATGCACGAGGGCGCGCTGGCAGGTGTTCTGCCCGCCGGTGCCGACGAGGAAGCCGTGATGGGACTGGCCACCGGGCACCAGCCGGGGGCGGTGGCGTGAGCGCCGTGCGCGAGCGGGCCCGCGGGCGCAGCGACGTGCCGCCGCGGACGAGGACGTTCGTGATCACCCCGGTCCTGGTCGTGTACCTCGCGCTGGCGGTGCTGCTGGTGGTCGGCAGTGTGCTGGTGGGCGTCCACGGAGGTGTGCTCCTCGATCACGGCGGCATTCTCAACATCCTGACGCGCGGCACGGTGCTCGGACTGGTCGCGATCGGGCAGACCCTGGTGATCGTCACCGGTTCCCTCGACCTGTCGGTGGCCTACCTGGTCGGCCTGTGCTCGCTGGTGGCCGCCGAGACGATGGCGGGCAGCCCGGCGATGATCGTGCCCGGTGTGCTGGCGGCGCTGGTGGTCGCGGCGGTGGTGGGGCTGGTCAACGGACTGGTGATCACCGTGCTGAAGGCCAACGCGTTCATCGCCACGCTGGGCGTCGCGCTGGTGCTGCGCGGCTACCTGGAGCACAACTACACAGGGCCGGCGGGCAGTGTGCCGCGCGCGTTCCAGCACATCGGCTACGACCGGATCGGACCGGTTCCGGTGGCGGCGCTGCTGATGTTGCTGCTCGCGGCGGCGGCGTGGTGGTACCTGCGGCGCACCCGCACGGGCTACCACATGTACGCAGTCGGCGGGGACGTCGACGTGGCCCGGCTGTCCGGCGTGCGCACCGGACGGACGATCGTCACCGCGCACGTGCTGTGCGCGGTCATGGCCGGGCTCGCCGGGGTGTTCCTGGCCGGTCGGCTGGGTTCGGGCGCCCCGTACGTCGGTACCGACGCCGGGTACGACCTGGAGTCGATCGCCGCCGTCGTGCTCGGCGGCACGGCCCTCGCGGGCGGTCGCGGCGGTGTGGCCGGCACCATCGGCGGCGTGCTGATCCTGTCCACATTGGACACGATCTTCGACGACCTCGGGCTGGACTCCTTCTTCAAGGACGTCGTGCGCGGCGTCGTGCTCATCGTTGCGGTGGCGCTGTACGCCCGGCGCAGGGCTGCCAGGAGATCGACATGAGAGCGCGGCCACGCCTGGCGGACGGCACCGGGCCCGTACTGGTCGTGCTGCTGATCCTGTTGGTGGGACTGGCGTTCGCCGGTCCCGCGTACGCTGAGCCCGGCGGCTACCTCGCGCTGCTCAAACGTGCGGCGCCACTCGTGGTGCTGGCCGTCGGCCAGTACTTCGTGATCGTGTCCGGTGGCTTCGACCTCTCCGTCGGCTCGCTGGTCACCGCCGAGGTGGTCGTCGCCGCCCGGCTGGTCAACGGTGATGACGCGAACACCGGGTGGGTGATCGCGCTGCTGTTGGGCTGCGGAATCCTCGTCGGGCTGGTCAACGGGCTGATCACGACGAAACTGCTGGTGCCGTCGTTCATCGTGACCCTGGGGATGCTGCTGGTGCTCGACGGTGCGGTGTTCCTGTGGTCAGGCGGAGCACCGCGCGGCGCCCTGTCCCCGTCGTTCCGCCTCATCGGCCGGGGCAGTGTTGACGTTCCGGTCCTCGGCCAGCTGCCGTGGTCGGTGATAGTGCTGCTGGTCGTGGTCGCCGCGGCGGTGTGGTTCATGCGCAGCGGAACCGGACGCACGCTGCTTGCCGTGGGGGACAACGAGAACGTGGTCCGGCTCGCGGGCGGCCGGGTGGATCGGCTGCGCCTGCTCGCGTTCGTGCTGTCGGGGCTGCTCGCGTCGGTCGCCGCGATCCTGCTCGCCGGGTTCGCGGGCGTGTCGGCGCAGGTCGGTGAGGGCCTGGAGTTCCGTGCCATCACCGCCGTGGTGCTCGGCGGTGTCCTGCTCGGCGGTGGCCGCGGTTCCGTGGTCGCCGCGGCCGCGGGCGCGCTGTCGCTCGAAGCGCTCTTCTCCCTGTTGAACCTGCTGGGCGTCTCGGGCGCGCTCGAGTCCGCCGTGCAGGGCGTGATCATCATCGCGGCGGTGGCCTACGCCGCCCACGGGGCCGGGCTGTGGCGGGTGCTGCGGCCGCACCGGCCCGTTCCGGACACCGCCTGAACAACCCGCCTGAACCCCGTCGACGAAGCCGAGGAGCAGCACATGAACAGCAGATGGTCCGTCGTGGCCCTGGTGGGCGCGTTCGCGGTGGCCGGGTGTGCCAGCGACCTTCCCGCCACCCCTGGTCCCGGCGGCACGTCCGAGTCCGCCAAGGCGAAGTCGGAGTTCTTCGACCCGGCCGAGTTCGAGCGCCAGCTGCGGTTCCGCACCGCGAAGGCGACCGGGCTGGACTCCCAGGACGGTACCGCCAAGCCCTGGGAGCAGATGCTCGAACCGCAACTGGTCGACACGGCCAAGTACGCCAAGCCCGGCGGCGGCTACCACCTCTGCTTCTCCAACGCCTCGGTGGACAACCCGTGGCGGCAGGTCGGGTTCAAGACCATGAAGGAGGAGGTGAAGCTGCACCCGGAGATCACCAAGTTCACCGTGCTGGACGCGGAGGCCAAGGACGACAAGCAGATCAGCGACATCCAGTCGCTGGCCTCCCAGGGATGTCACGCGCTGATCGTCTCGCCGAACACGACCGCCACGCTCACCCCGGCTGTCGAGGCCGCCTGCGCGACCGGCGTGCCCGTGATCGTCTTCGACCGCGGCGTCAAGACCGGTTGCCCCGTGACGTTCATCCACCCGATCGGCGGGTTCGCGTTCGGCGCGGACGGCGCGGAGTTCCTCAAGGAGAAGGTGCAGCCGGGCGGCAAGGTCCTCGCGTTGCGCATCCTGCCCGGCGTCGACGTCCTGGAACAGCGCTGGGCGGCGGCCAACGAGATCTTCTCCGGCAGCCAGGTGAAGGTCGTGGGCGTCGAGTTCACCAACGGCGACGCGGCCAAGACCAAGAGCATCGTGAACGAGTACATCCAGCGCGAAGGCAAGATCGACGGCGTCTGGATGGACGCGGGCGCCACCGCGGTCGCGGCCGTGGAGGCGTTCCAGGACGCCGGCGCGGCGATCCCGCCGTTCGTGGGGGAGGACCAGCAGGACTTCCTGCGGATGTGGGCCGACGAGAAGATGACCGCGGTCGCCCCGACCTACCCGACCTACCAGTGGCGCACGCCGGTCATCGCCGCCCTGCGCGTCCTCGGCGGCAAGCAGGTGCCGAAGGAATGGGTGCTGCCGCAGCCGAAGGTCACCCAGGACACCCTCAAGGACTTCATCAAGCAGGACATGCCGCCGCTGCACTACGCCATGTGCGGCTGCGAGGGCATGCCCGGCTACCCGGCGCCCTGGAAGTAGCCGGGATGATGAAGGCGTACGTGGACCTGGTGCGGGCACCAGCGGCACTCACGGTGCTGGGTGACACGCTGGTCGGCGCAGGAAAACCGTTGCGGGGCAAGGGCTTGTTGCTACCGCTGGCGTCCGTCTCGTTGTACTGGGCGGGAATGGCGCTCAACGACTGGGCCGACCGCGACCTGGACGCGGTCGAACGACCGGAACGACCGATCCCGTCCGGCCGGATCAGCCCGGACGCGGCCCTGGCCACCGCAGCCGGACTGACCGCGCTCGGCGTCGGTCTCGCCGCGGCTGCCGGTCGCAACGCTCTGCCGCTCGCCGCGGCGGTGTGGGCTTACGACACCGTGCTGAAGGCCACTCCCGCCGGACCGTTCGCCATGGCAGCCTGCCGGGCGTTCGACGTCCTGCTGGGTGGCCGGGCCGTCCTGCCCGCCGGACTGATGGCCGCGCACACCCTTGGTGTGACGGTGTTGTCGCGGGGTGAGGTGCACGGCACGTCACCCCGTACGGCGAAAGCGGTCCTGTCGGGCACAGTGCTGACCGCCGCGCTGGCAGGCGCCTCCACCCGGCGGTTCACCGGATTCGCAGCGGCGCTGGGCTACGCGGTCACGGTAGGGCGTGCGCAGTGGCAGGTGGTCCGGCAGCCGTCGGGCGAGGCCGTCCGCGCCGCGACGAAGGAGGGCATCCACGGCATGGTGCTGCTCCAGTCCGCGCTGACCGAGCACGGCGCCGCGCTGCCGCTCGTGCTGCCGCTGGCCCGAGCGCTGAGCAGGAAGGTGAGCCCGACATGACGTTCCAGCTCGGCTACGGCACCAACGGGTTCGCCAACCACCGGCTCGACGACGCTCTCGCCGTGATCGCTGATCTCGGCTACACGGCGGTGGCGCTCACCCTCGACCACCACCACCTCGACCCGTTCGCCGGCGACGTCGTCAAGCAGACCGATCGGCTTGCCGCACGCCTGCACGATCTGGGGCTGCGCGTCGTCGTGGAGACCGGCGCGCGGTACCTGCTCGACCCGCGCCGCAAGCACCACCCGACCCTGGTCAGCTCGGACCAGGCGGTACGGGTCGACTTCCTGGTGCGCGCCAAGCAGATCGCGCTGGACCTCGGTGCGGACTGCGTGTCGTTCTGGTCCGGAGTGGGATCCGCGGACGACTGGGACCACCTGAGGTCGGGCGTCGCCGCGGTGCTGGAGAGCGGGCCGGGAGTCCCGATGGGACTGGAGCCGGAGCCGGGCATGGTCGTGCAGTGGCTCGACCAGGCACTGCGGCTGCGGACCGAGCTCGGGAACCCGGAGGAGCTGAGGATCACCCTCGACGTCGGGCACTGCGTCGCGGTCGAGCCGCAGGACGCGGCGGCGTGCATCAGGCAGGCGGGCGAGCTGCTCGTCAACGTGCAGCTCGACGACATGCTGCCGGGCGTGCACGAGCACCTGGAGTTCGGTGAGGGACGGCTGGACCTGCCCGCCACGCTCGCCGCGCTGACCGGCATCGGCTACACCGGCGTCGCCGCGGTGGAGCTGCCCCGGCACAGCCACGCCGCACCGGACGTGGCGGCGCGGGCACTGCGAGCGCTGCGCGCAGCGGAGTGGCTGGCCGAGGCGGAACGGGCGGTCCGCGCCGATCCCGGCGCGATCGACACCCTGTTCCCCGCGGCGGGAAGGGCGGTGGGAGCAGGACAGGACGCCGCACGGGTCCGCCTGCTCACCGCGTTCGCCGACGTGTCCGACGATCCGGTCGACGGCCTCACGAGGCTCTACCGGTACGGCACCTCCGCGGAACGGCGAGGTGTGCTGCGCGGGCTGGCCGAGCTGGGGGACCGGGCTCCGGCATCCGGGGTCGCGTTGGTCGAGGACGCCCTGCGCAGCAACGAGACCGACCTGGTCGCGGCGGCGCTCGGCCCATTCGCCACCCGGCACCTCGGCAGGCACGCGTGGCGGCACGGCGTGCTCAAGTGCCTGTTCATGGGCATTCCGCTGACCGTGGTCGACGGTCTCGACCGGCACTCGGACGCGGAGCTGCTGCGCATGGTCGCCGCGTTCGCCGACGAACGCCGCGCGGCCGGCCGTCCGGTGCCCGCCGACGCTCTCGCCCTGCTCGGAAAGGCTTCGTGATGCGCATCTTCGATCCGCACATCCACATGACGTCCCGCACCACCGACGACTACGAGGCCATGCGCGACGCCGGCGTGCGAGCGCTCGTCGAGCCCGCGTTCTGGCTGGGGCAGCCGCGGACGAGCGTCGGGTCGTTCGTCGACTACTTCGACAGCCTGCTCGGGTGGGAACGGTTCCGCGCCGCGCAGTTCGGCATCGCACACCACTGCGCGCTCGCCCTGAACCCCAAGGAGGCCAACGACCCCCGGTGCACCGAGGTGCTGGACGTGCTGCCGCGCTACCTGGCCAAGGACGGTGTGGTCGCGGTCGGCGAGGTCGGGTACGACTCGATGACGCAGGAGGAAGACGACGCGTTCGCACGCCAGCTGGAGCTGGCGCTCAGGCACGACCTGCCGGTCCTCGTGCACACACCGCACCGGGACAAGCAGGCGGGCACGAAGCGAACGCTGGACGTGGTCCGCGAGTCGGGCCTGGCGCCGCACCGCGTCCTGGTCGACCACCTCAACGAGACCACCGTCCGGATGGTGGCGGACGCGGGCTGCTGGATGGGGTTCTCCGTCTACCCGGACACCAAGATGGACGAGGCTCGGATGGTGGCGCTGCTCGCCGAGTACGGCACCGAGCGGATGCTGGTCAACTCCGCCGCCGACTGGGGCCGGTCCGATCCGCTGAAGACCCACAAGACCGGGTTGGCGATGCTGGACGCCGGGTTCGGCGAGTCCGAAGTGGACACGGTGTTGTGGCACAACCCGGTCGAGTTCTACGGCCAGAGCGGCAGGCTGGCGCTCGAACCGGTGGCGGCGGGTGCGGTCGACGCGGCCACCGGCAGCTCGGTGCTGCGGGGTGAACGGTGATCGCCTACTGCACCAACGTCCACCCGGCTCCCGACCTCGCGGGCATCCTGGCTCAGCTCGACCGGCATGCGGTCCGGGTGCGGGAGGCGCTGGAGGCGGACACGCTCCCCTTGGGACTGTGGCTGCCCGCGCCGGTCGCACGAGGACTCGCGGAGGACGGCACCGCACTGCAGCACTTCCGCGCCGAGCTTGCGAGCAGAGGACTGACGGTCTCCACGCTCAACGCGTTCCCGTACGGCGACTTCCACGACGAGGTGGTCAAGCACGCGGTGTACTTCCCGACGTGGACCGATTCGCGCCGCCTGCGGTACACAGTGGACTGTGCGGCCGTGCTGGCTGACCTGTTGCCCGATTCCGCGTCCTACGGCAGCATCTCGACCCTGCCACTGGCCTGGCGCGAGCCGTGGACGGGCCGCGACGACGACCGTGCCGCGGAGGCTCTCGCCGAGCTCACCCTGTCCCTGCGCGCCGAGACCCGCCGGCACGGCAGACCGATCAGGCTGGCCGTCGAGCCGGAGCCGGGTTGTGTGCTGGACACCGTCGCCGACGCGGTCGGCTGGCTGGCCGGCCGGGTCGATCCCGACCACATCGGGATCTGCCTGGACACCTGTCACCTCGCGGTGTCGTTCGCCGATCCGGCCGAGACGGTCGCGTCGATCCGCCGGGCAGGGCTGGAGGTGGTCAAGGTGCAGGCGTCGGCGGCACTGGAGGTGGCGGAACCCGGCACTGCGGCGGGCAGGCGGGCGGTCGCTGAGTACAGCGAACCCCGCTACCTGCACCAGGTCCGGGAGAACACCCCCGGCGGTGTCCTGGCGGCGGACGACCTGCCGGAGGCGTTCGAGACCCTGCCCGCCGAGCACCCGTGGCGCGTGCACTTCCACGTGCCGTTGCACGCTGTTCCGCCCGCACCGCTCACGTCGACCACAGACGTGCTCGTGGCCGCTGTAGCGGCGGTGGACCCCGGCACGCACGTCGAGGTGGAGACCTACACCTGGACCGTGCTGCCGGGTGCGGGCGACCTCGCTGACGGCATCGCGGCGGAACTGCGCTGGGCGGCGCAGCACCTGCGGACGGGAGTGGCGGTGTGAAACCGCTGGTGGTCCTCAACGTCGTCGGCATGACGCCGGCGCTCCTCGAACACATGCCCAATCTCTCGCGGCTGGGCTGGCAGGCCGAACTGGGCACGGTGCTGCCCGCCGTGACGTGCAGCGCGCAGGCCACGCTGCTCACCGGTCTCACCCCGGCGCAGCACGGGATAGTCGGCAACGGCTGGTACTTCCGCGACCTGGGCGAGATTCGCCTGTGGCGTCAGCACAACCGCCTCGTCGGAGGGGAGAAGCTCTGGGAGACCGCGCGTCGCGCTCATCCCGGCTACACCGCCGCCAACATCTGCTGGTGGTACGCGATGGGCGCCTCGACCGACATCACCGTGACCCCTCGGCCGATCTACCACGCGGACGGGCGCAAGTCGCCGGACTGCTACGTCCGCCCACCCGGCCTGCACGACGAACTCGTCGGAGCTCTGGGCGAGTTCCCGCTCTTTCAGTACTGGGGCCCCACGGCGGCACTGGCGTCGAGCGAGTGGATCATCGGCGCCGCGCGGAAAGTCCTCGCCGAAAGGCGGCCTGACCTGTTGCTGGTCTACGTGCCACATCTGGACTACGACCTGCAGCGGTTCGGACCGTCCTCACCGCAGGCGGTCAAGGCGGCGGCGGACGTGGATCGGGCGCTGGCGCCTCTGCTGGCCGACGCGTCGGACGCCACCATCGTGGCGTTGTCGGAGTACGGCATCACCGACGCACGCCGCCCGGTCGACATCAATCGGGCGTTGCGAGCAGCAAACCTGCTCGAGGTCTACTCGCAGTCCGGGATGGAGTACCTGGATCCGTGGACGTCGCGGGCGTTCGCGGTGGCCGACCACCAGATCGCGCACGTGTACGTCGCCGATCCGGCCGATCTCCCGAGGACGAGAGCGGTCCTCGCGGACCTTCCGGGTGTCGACGTGCTGTACGGCCGGGACGCGCAGGCGTCCGTCGGGCTGGATCACGAGCGGTCCGGTGAACTGGTGGCGGTGGCCGAGCCGGACGCATGGTTCACCTACTACTACTGGACCGATGACCACCGCGCACCGGACTTCGCCCGTGGTGTGGACATCCACCGCAAACCCGGCTACGACCCCGCCGAACTGTTCTTCGACCCGGCCGACCCGCTCGTCAAGGCCAGAGCTGGGTTGAACCTGGCCCGCAAGAAGCTCGGGCTGAGATACACGATGAACGTCGTGCCGCTGGACCCGTCGTGCGTGCGCGGCACGCACGGCAGGCTGCCCGACCGGGCGGCGGATGGGCCGGTGCTCTTGTGCTCGGGTCCGGTGGCACCGCGGTCGGTCGAGCGCACCGGCCGGATCACCGCAACCGAAGTCCGCACTCTCCTGCTCGAACTGCAGGGGATTCCCGCGGAGGAGCTCAGCCGATGATCAGCCCCTTGACCGAGGTCACCATGGCGCACCCGAATTGCGATTACTCGGTGGTCGTGGGCAAGGAACCCACGGCGGCAACCCAGCGCCTGCTGAGGCTCATGCAAACGGGCGCGACCGACCGCGCGATCGCCCGCGAACTCAGTGTCAGCCTGCGCACCCTGCACCGGCGCATCGCCCGGCTGCAGTCGTTGCTCGGCGTTCAGTCGCGGTTCCAGCTCGGCGTGCTCGCCGCCGAGCTGGAGTGGCTCCGTCCGGGTGAACGAGACGCGACCGAACGTGTGCCGCTCGAAAGTCGTCACCGCAGTGTGACAGCGCATCTCTTCCAGGCTGGGAGCATGCTCGGATGATCGTGTCTCTGCTGTACAAGGTGACTTGGAAGATGCTGTCCGCCGCGTAGGTGCTGCTCCGCGGTGAAGCGGAGAAGGATGCGGAGCTGCTTGTGCTGCGGCACGAGAACACCGTGCTTCGTCGGCAGTTGGCCTGTGGGGTGCCAGAACTCTGCGCTCGCCCGCTGAGCTGCAGTGATCGGGTTCTGGTGTTCCGGCGGCATGATCGTGGGCGTGGCGCTGCGACTGCTCTATCTCGTCTTTGTTCAGCTAGGTGGTTGGTTGGTTCTGCTCGGCCGGTCGTCGGCGGCGAAGGATGTGGAGTTGCCGGTGCTGCGGCACGAGGTCGCGGTGTTGCGCCGGACTCACGGCCGTCCGCGTCTGAATCGGGCTGATCGTGCGGTGCTGGTCGCATTGGTGCGGCGGTTGCCTGTCTGGTTGAGGGAGCACCGATTGGTGACTTCAGGCACGGTGTTGCGGTGGCATCGGCGCTTCGTCGCAAAGAAGTGGACCTACCCGAACCGGACTGGGCGGCCGCAGGTCGATGAGACCCTCGGCACCACCACCAACCCTGACGGGCGCTGGACCACCCAGTAGGCTCGCAACCTCTTGATAAACCTCGGCGATACGGCCAGTGACTTCCGATTCATGGTTCGTGACAGGGCCGGCCAGTTCACGGCGTCGTTCGATTCCGTTCTCGCTGACGCCGGGATCGACGTCGTGAAGATCCCGCCAGGGTGTCCGCGGCCAACTGCCACGCGGAACGGTTTGTCGGCACCGTCAGACGCGAGCTCACCGACCGACTGCTCATCAACGAGCATCACCTCAAGTCAGTGCTGAACCGCTACGTGTCCCACTACAACCACCGGCGGCCACATGAAGCGCGACACCACACCCCACTGCGACCCGATCGCCCGATCGCAGTGCCCGGCCGTAGGTCCGTACGTCGCCGCCAAGTACTCGGCGGCTTGATCAACGAGTATGAACCTGCGGCAGCCTAATAGACCAGGTCAGACGCACCGGACCGTGTTCTGGTACCCCGCAGGGCTCGGCTGGAACCGCTGATCCCGGTATGCCTGGGCGGTACGACCTGGACACCATCGCCGCCGACAACGCCGTGCGGAGGAACACCGGCAACGTCACCACAGACTCGCTGTGGGGCGCGGTGTCGGCCCCTGGAGGGTTCCGCCTCGACAACAGCCGCTCCGACCGCGACTACATGTACGCGACCTCGGTCGGCGAGGCGAAGCGGAACACCGGATCCCCCGACGGCAGCGCAATATGGGTGTTCGAACGAAAGTAGCCGTTCTCTCGCGACATGAGCGACACTGGCACGCTCGTATTGGTGTACCTGGTCGTTGCCAGGCACCTGGCGCGGAAGCGGCCTAGCTGCCGGCGGGTGGCCGGGCACGCAGTGCGTCCGGCCACCCGAGAACAGGACTCGTCAGCCCTTCATCACGATGCCGGGCATCGCCTTCTCAGCCAACCGGATGTCGGTGAACACGTCCATGCAGTCACCGTCGTTGAAGTTGCCGCCAGCGCTGAGGATGCCCTTCGCGACGATCTTCCCGCCGCTGACCGTGTAGGCCGGGCCGCCGGAGTCGCCACGCGCGGTGCAGGTGCCGCCCTTCTTGCCCAGGGTCACGTTGCGCGCCATCTCGCCGTCGACGTACCGGATGTTGGTCTTGGCGTCCCAGACCTTCCAGCCGCACAACTCGCCCTTGGTGGTTCCGCCCGTGCAGTACTTGTCGCCCTTATTCGGCGCCCTGCTGGCGACTCCCTTGACCTTCCGGTAGGAGCTCGAGTTCGGCCCGCCGACGTACATCTTGCCCGCGGTCTTCCGGCTGCCGTTCATCTTCACCAGCGCGAGGTCACCGCTGTAGTACGACACACCGCTCATCTTGGTCGAGCCGGTGGTGTTGTTCCAGTTGTCCTTGACGACCTTGCCCACCTTCTGCGTGCCGTAGCGCGGCATCCGCACGTCGCTGTTGGCACTCGTGCAGTGCCCGGCGGTGAGGAAGTAGCTCTCGCCCTCGTGCGTCCAGGAGAACCCGACCGTGCAGGTGCCCGCGTTGGTGTTGGTGGTGGAACCGCCGAAGAACGGGTTGGCGTCGTTGTCCCGGCTGACCTGCTTCTGCACGAAGGTGTTCGGAGCGAGGTGCACCGCGACCTTGTCGGCGCCGTACTTGCTCGCCAGCGCCGTACGGGTCTCCTCGGTGAGCGCCGAGGCACGCACCACCACGCGGTTGCGCTCGGCGTCCACGGACGCGGCGTACAGGTTCTGCACACCGGGCACGTCGGACTCCAGCACCGTGTCCTTCACGGCGTCGAGGTCGGCCAGGCTGTACTTGGCCTTCGGCGTGCTCGGGTAGAAGATCTTCGGGATGACGACAGCCTGCGCGGCCTCCGGCTCGGCCGCCGCGGTCTCGGACGCCGGTTCCTCGGTCTTGCCGGTCTCGAGGCCGTCCTGGTTCGCGTCGTCGTTCCCGTTGTCCACAGTGGACGGATCGACGCCGATGCTGCCTGCCGCGTAGGCGGTCTTCGTCGAGTCGGCGCCGGT
The DNA here is from genome assembly GCF_039537795.1 of Lentzea roselyniae. NCBI lineage: Bacteria > Bacillati > Actinomycetota > Actinomycetes > Pseudonocardiales > Pseudonocardiaceae > Lentzea > Lentzea roselyniae. The sequence goes on along the minus strand of NZ_BAABBE010000047.1, from coordinate 6,653 downwards.
GCGCACGCCCGCGACGATCCGGCCGGTGGTCCGGTCGACGTAAGGAGGCGCGAGGTCCGCCGGGTCCGCCTCGGCACGCGCCTCCGCCGCCTCCAGGGCCTGCGCCACGTCGTCGGCGAGCTGGTCCGGCAGCGCGGGCGCCGCGGTGAACACCTCGACCGCCGTGGCGGTGGCCGGCCGGTCGCCGGTCACGTCGGTGCTCGCCACAGCCGACTGCCCAGCAGTGAGCACCGCCGCCGCCAGGGAAGCGACGGCGATCACGCGGGTCAGGATTCGACGCTTGTGTCTGTTCAAAGAAAACCCCCATGCAACGAACGACCACGGCGGACGGCCGTGGCCTACAGGGGAGGAAACGCGAACGAGGCGAGACCGGGTTGTCACGTCTGGCCAGCCAGACACTGTGCTGATGATCACAGCCGAGGACGTGGAACAGCTTGCGCGCTGCGGCGCGACCGATAGCCGTCTTGGGTAGGGGCACACCGTCTCCGGCAGCCACAGCCATCAGGGCTTCGTGGAGCCGCTGAAGGGGCTGCCAGCGCCGAACCTGACGTCTGAAGCGGAGGTTCAGGCTGCTGTGGACTCGTTGCCAGATGTGACGGCGGTCATCAAGGAAGGCGATCCGGAGAAGCTGTCGAGGCTCTACGGAGAACTCGGGATCGAGTTGAAGTACGACAAAGCAAAAGAGGCCGTCTATGCGACGACCTCTCCGCGTGTACTTAGCGATTGTGTCCGAGGGGAGATTTGAGTTCCCATACGTAGCAAGCTTGCGCAGTTCGCGCGTTCATGCACTATTGGATAGCTCGAAACCATTATAGAGGGCCAGTCGGCGTATTTCAATCTTTGGTCATTTGCGATGTCGGCTATCTGTGGAACACTGCTGACCAACGAAGGTGACCCTCGGCTTCAGCGCACTCCACCACAGCCCGGTGGCCCGCTCACAGAATCAGGCTGTAGCGTCGCTCATCGTTGGCGAGTAATCGGCGGCTTGATCAACGAGTACGAATCTGCGGCGGCCTGAGGCGCAGGTCAGACCACCAGGCATAGTTTGGCCCCACACGTCCGCATACTCGGGCAACGTCTGGTGACGGGCGCGAACTCGGTGACTTCGGCGATGTACTCACGGCGGAGCTGCCGCGCGTTGGGATCAAGATGTACATACGCGCCTGGGACACTGGCCCCCCGACCACCCGCGAGACCAGGAGTGCACCGTGCAGCAAGGAACCGTCCGCTGGTACGACCTCGAGCGCGGCTTCGGCTTCCTCGCCCCGGATGACGGCAGCGCCGACATCTTCGTGCACGTCTCGCAGGTGCAGGGCGAGGGCGCGGCCCAGGCGCTGTGCGAGGGCCAGACGGTGGAGTTCGAGACCGGTGAGGGACCCCGCGGTCTGCAGGCACTGCACGTCGCCGTCACCGGGGACGCCGCGCCTGACGCGGCCCTGGGCGTGCTCGCCACCGTCTCCTGGTACGAGCCGGCCAAGGGCTACGGGTTCGCCGCGCCGGACGGCGGGGGTGCGGAGGTGTTCGTGCACTCCTCCGCCATCGTCACCGGGGGCGTCCTCGCGGCCGGGCAGCGGGTGGCCTTCGTCGTCACCGCGGGGGAGAAGGGGCCGCAGGCCCAGCACCTGGTGCCGCTGAGCTTCGACGCCGGTGTCCGCCGAGCCCCTCTTGTCGCGCCCGGCGACGGCGCCGACGGCTCCGTCCTGTGGTTCGACGAGGAGAAGTCGTTCGGCTTCGTGGCCGCCGACGACGGGGCGGGTGACGTCTTCCTGCACGTGCGCGCCCTGGCCGACGAGGTGTACCTGCCGGCCGAGGGCGACCGGGTCGCGTTCACCACGGTCACCGTGGACCAGGGGCGTCAGGCGCGCGAGGTGCGGTTCGTGGCCAGCGGCGAGCCGGTGGAGGCCGCCGCGGCCCCCAGCCAGGCCCGTACGGTCACCCGGCCCGCAGCCCGCGCCGGCGACGGCACGGTGGCCCGCTACGACGCCGACCGCGGCTTCGGTTTCATCACCCCCGACGCCGGTGGGCCCGACCTCTTCGTGCACGTCTCGGTGGTCTCCGGCGAGCCCCTGGTGGCCGGCGAGCGGGTGCGCTTCCGCATCCGGCAGAGCGACCGGGGCCCGCAGGCCGACGCCGTCGAGCACGCCTGACCGTCTAGGACGGTCCTACGACGCCTCGAAGCGGGCGACGTAGCGGCGCTGCCACGGCGTCTCGACCGCCCGGTGGTCGTAGCGCGCCCGCGTACGTGACCGCCTCGGCGGCCTGCACCCCGTTCACGACGGCCAGGCACGCCAGCGCGGTGCCGGTGCGACCGTGACCCCACCGCAGGCGAGCTCGACCCGCTCGTCGCGCGCGGCTCCACGCCTCCCACAGCGCGTCCGCGGCGGGTCGGTTCATGAGCCAGTCTGCTGGGGGCTTGCCGGGTGTAGGAGCTGCCGACCTTGTTCCTGGTGGATTCCCAGGCAGTGCCGGTCCAGGTGATGGACGCGGGTCAGCGGCCGGGGCGTCCGCTCCGTGAGGCCTGCTTTCCGGGCCGTGATGGTGGCCAAGCGCTCCTGGCCTAGCATCACGGCCAGATCTGGCATCGTTGCGTCGCCTCAGCGTCGAGCGCGACACCGCGGCGGGACGCCACCACCGTGGCAGCTAGGGCGACCAGTCTGCGCGGGGACTCGAGGAACAGGCTGGAGTCCGGCGCATCGTCCACAACGGACAGTGACTGGCTGGCGTTGTAGCATTCGGGCGATGTTCATCTGAACGGCTGACGTGGCTCCGTGCTCGATGGTAAAGACAGTCGATCATGAGCGCGGGTGAGCTGGAGGAAGCCGTCGTCGACGGGCCGTCGTGGTCCGAGAGAGGACTCGGCCTGAAGTCTGGCCGGTATCCGCTGGCGGTCGAGGCGCCCATCCTGTCGGTGGTCGACGCTGGTGCCCGGTGTATCGACGCTGACCACGTTCGCCCGCTACTACTCCCTGTACTGGTCGATCGCGGCACTGGCCGAGAACAGGGGCTCGGCCGTGACGACTGCAGGCGAGTCGTCCGCAGGGCCGAGGCCGCGATGGCGGTGTTGTCGCTGGCCAACGACGGTGCTCAGTGGCGGGCCCACGGCGGTGACCGGGTGCTCGGGGTGTGCGACCTCAGCGACTTCGAGGAGGTCGTCCAGGAGTACTCGCCACGCTCATGGGGCCTCTGGCCGCAGTACAACGGCCAGAGCATCTCCATCGGAACCACCGCATTCGACGCCGGAACCCTGCGGTCTGGCAGGCGTGCCTGCCCTGCACGGGTGCGCGAGATGTTCGGGCCCTTGCACGACATCGCCGGCAAGGACTCGGTCTCGATCCACGCGGTCGAGGAGTTGAGGCAGCTGGCCATGCACGAGGAGGACACACCGGACGTCGCACCCTTGCGGGAGCTGTTCGCCGCCGCGCCCGCTCTTCGGGATCCGGACGTGCGGACGAGTGACGACCGCACCCGGCGAGCGACCCTGCGGCTCGTCGCCCGAGCGGCCCAACTGCACCCCGACATCAGCCGGCACTCCTACGCCGACGCCTTCCAACAGGCCATCGCCTACGGTGCCGGGATCGAGCAGGATCGGGTGCTCGCCGAGATCGAACAGGCTCCGGCCTGGCGGGGTGTGTTGCTGCGCAACCATTCCGTGGGTGCGTGGCGGCGGTGGTGGGCAGATCTCGTCGCCCACGTCCGGGACCGTCAGCTCGCCACCCGTGAACCTCCCGAGGTTGTTCAGTCAGGCAGCTTGGGCTGCCAGTGGGGTGACCGTGGTGGTGTTCGGTCTCGTACTGACGGTTCAACTCGTTTGGCGCAAAGACGCCCAGTACGCGGGAAACTGGGTCAACGCTATCGCCGCCCTCGGAGCGATACTGAACGTACTGCTGACGCTCTACATTCTTCGTGCCGCGCTCGGACAGCTGGAACACTTGCGCGAAGATCTCCATGCCCGCGAGAAAGCTCATGAGCTACAAGCACAGCAAGCGCGCGTTGACCTTGAGCGCACGATGCGCCAACTGGACACGCAGACTGAAGCTCTAGCGCTCGCGCGATCCGACGCCCAGCAGGCGCAACGTGAAACCGCCATGGCTCGTCTGGATGTGGCTGCTCCACGCTGCTCGCTTCAGCTCTATCCCCACACCGAAGTCACGATCTATGGCGCTGGGGAGCCTGAGGGGCGAACTTTCAACTTCCCGCCCAATGCGCCTTGAAGATCACCAATACATCCTTAAGGTCGAGTTGGCATTCGTCCTCCATAACTGGGGTGACGAGCCGATTTCGTACTCCACTGGATACCCGTTCGAGAAGCCCGTATCCGGCGCCGTCCTCGGCCCCGGTCAAGAAGTGATCTTGCGATGCGATGTGCAAGGGAACCCACACCAGTGGATACGGATTGCTCGGAACGAGACGAGTGTTCCGAGCTATGCGGAACGTGACGCCAACCCTTGGTGGATGCGCGTCGCCGTCGTCGTCGAAAGCATGGGGGGTCGATGTAGTTGACACACTCATCTGGAGCGGGGAAGTACGGCCGGTCGAGGTCAATGGCGACTCGTTGAGGGTCCTCGAAGGCGAGATCATCAACGGACGTCATGCGGCAGTCCGCCATCGCGACTATGTCGCACTACGGAAAGCCGCAGAGGGTGCCGAGCCGACGGAGCAGTAAGCCTCTTGAAGCGTCGTTCGGCGACGTTACGGCCGCGCGGTGACGACATCCCGCTATGGCGGCTGCTGAGTCAAATGATCCACGATGCTGCCCCGCGGCCCTGTTGCCCGTGACTTGTTGGTGAGCGAGCAGTAACGAGTGTTCGTGCGGGCGCGATCAGGTGGCCGTGGTTGACATCAGCGTGGACTTCGGTCTGTACGGCGAGGATAGCGACGGCATCCGCCGAACGAGGCGGTACCGCAAGCGCTACGAGGTCAAGCCTAGGGTGCTCGCCGTGCGTGCGTTGCGCAGCCTTGGGTTCGGCGACGTGTGTGTGAATGAGCCGCACGACTGGATCAACCAAGGGCGGATGGTCAGCGGCGGGCTATGGGTGTCGGCCGTGTTGGGGTTGGGTGTGCTTGCCGTCGCGGAGCTGGGCTTCTCCGTGCTTGCGGCGGTCGGGGCGGTGCTAGCGGTCGTGTTCGCACCGCTCGTGCTGCTCATGCTCAACGTGATCACACCGAGGGCGAACCGCTACATCGTCGTGTGCGCCTGGTGGGTCACTTTGGGGTGGCTGTTGTTCACCAACAGCGCGTTGATCATGCTGACGCATCTGCTCCCATTGGCGTTGGCGGTGTTGGGGCGGTGGGTGCTGCGCGCTGGGTTGCTGGCCCGGCGGATGCCGCTGTTCTTGCCCGCCGCGCTGGTGATCGTGCTGGCGCCGATGTTCACCGAGGATCCGTGGAAGTTCGTTGCGTCGGCGGGCTGGCGGCTCGCGGCGCTTGCAGTGCTCGCGGTCGGGCCGTTGCTCTTCCTGGTGCTGCGCCGGCTGCGGAACGTGCGGTTGGAGCAGGTGATGGAGCAGGCCGGTTCGGCAGTGAGTGGCGATGTCGACAAGTCGGTCCGGATGGGAGCGACGATGCTGCGCAACAGGTGCATCGCTCGTGAGCATTGGCCAAGGCCAAAGGAGCTGAACCGTTTCCTCAAGCTTGCACACCAGAAGCCCGACGTCAGCAGGTTGTGCGAGCTGGCTGCGAGAGAGTTCCCGCGCCGGGTGAGAGTCAGGCTGATCAGCCTGCTCATCGGTACGTCGGCGGCGACCTACGCCGTGATCTACCTGCTGACCGTCGTTGCCATGCCGTCGAGTCTGGCCGAGGCATGGTCGGGCACACCCACAACGTATGTGGATCTTGACGTCGTATGGCGTGGGCTCGACGTGATGTTGCCGGTGTGGCCGTATGCCGGCGTGGCTTCGTTGTTCTCGATCATCGCCGCGGCTGGGCTCCTGGCGGCAGCGCTGACCGACGACGTCTACACCAATGCCGTTGTCGATGTCGTGTACGGCCACCTGGCGCGACTGCTGATCGTGGTGGGGGCGCCATTCCTCGCTGACATCCCCGATCGGAAGTGACCAGTTCGACACCTGTCACATTGAGCCATTTTCATCCTGGTCTGGATGCGTTGGCAGGTAAGGGTTTGCGGTCGTGACAGGTTGGCGCGCTCTCGGCGTGTAGACCCCCAGGCATGGCGAAGCCCCTGGTAGCAGAGCTATCGACCAAGATCGTTCCGCGTCACCCAGGGGCTTCATGTGTTCTTCTATCGTGCCGCGCTGCCGTTGTCACATCGCACCCTGAGGTTCGTGTCCGGCTTGATCCGCACGCACCGCCGGGGAGCTGGGATCGAGGTGGCGCAGGCTCGATGCCGGGCAGCAAGCCCCGCTGGTGCTGGTCCACCTGCGTAATGGAGAGCCGTTCGCCGAGATCGGTGCCGGGTTTGGGGTCTCGGCCACCACCTGCTGGCGGTATGTCAACGAGACCGTCGAGCTCCTCGCCCTGCGTCACCGAAGCTGCGGCAGGCGCTGCGGACAGCGAAACGCCGGGGCTGGAGCCTGTCACGATTTTTGTGTAAGCCAGAGGTGATTTGCTTACATTTGTAGGTTATCAGAAAAGTATGCGACCGGGGAAGAGGTTGATCAGTGTGTTCAATGCCACCTTCCAGCCGTGCGTTCCCG